>NZ_SOPU01000005.1:1692-59327 GCF_004402115.1 Pseudomonas sp. F01002
CAGGATCGCGAACTTGATCTGATCAAGGGTCTCGATGCCCTGACTCGAGCGTGCGGCCTCCATGATGTCGGCCTCGATCAATCGCGCGAGGCGCAGGCGTTATTGCAGCACCTTGCCGTTCTCGACGATGATCGTCGGCCCGCCATCGATCAACTGCGATATCCATTGCGAGGGTAATCTCAAGAATCGAGGATAGGGAATGAGTATTTTCAGTCGAATAAAAACTTTCGTAAGACGTGGCCAGGCAGAGCAAGTTGCCGGCTACTCCATACCAGAGTTGAAGTCGGTTTTTGCTGAGCCTCTATCACGCCTCCCTCGGTCTCTGACCGACTATCCGCAAGGGGTATCTTTGGACGATATCGGTATCTCGGCCTATTACTCTGCTTTCTTAATCGGCAATGAAGACGCTCATAACTTTTCGGCACTCGTCGAATCGAATTTCAGGTTAAAGTCTGAAAAGCCATTCAACGACCTTCCCGTAAAACGTTACTCAGATATCCGAGAAAACAACCACCTGGTCTATTTCAGATCCGACGGAGAATTTAACTCAACAACGATCCGGATGGTTACGAACAGCGTCGAATTCCTGAACATCATTCAGCTTGAGAAATTGGCCGTTCCGCCACCCTGGATAGCGTTTGAGGGGTACAACCCTTTGTGGTGAGGAGGTGATATGCAAGGCGCTCAGGGTTACTACAACGACAACTACTTCTGGCCGTTCTTTATTGATTTAAGCGGAGCAGAAAGGGAAATTTATTACGCAAGGTTCGACGCGCCGAATGAATGGATAAATAGCTTGAAATTGATATACGACGTTGAATGATCGTTTACCTTTCTGGGGCTGCTTCGCAGCCCAACGGGGGCAAGCCCCCTCGCCACAAAAACTCGTCAGCCTTAGCATTTCGTAATCTGCAAGATCGAATTGCGGACACAAAAAAGCCCACTGACCGTCACCGATCCAGTGGGCTTTTGATCAGGCCTCTAGTTACAGAGCCATATCAGTCGCAGCATTAGCTTTTGGCGCCTTAGCCGGAGCAGCCGGAGCAGCAGCCGGAGCCACCATCTGACCAATCGCCGGCGGCGGAGTGAGCTGCAACACCTTGGCGGTGTAAGCCCACTCCTCAGCCACTTTCTCAGGGCTGCCATTCAACTGAGTGCCATAACTCGGCACGATCTGGTGCAGCTTTTCCTGCCAGGCTGGCGAAGCAACCTTGTCCTTGAACACCTTCTGCAGCACGGTCAGCATGATCGGTGCAGCAGTCGAAGCGCCCGGCGATGCGCCAAGCAGACCAGCAATGGTGCCGTCTTGCGAAGCAACAATCTCAGTACCCAACTTCAGCACGCCACCGGCGGCTTCATCACGCTTGATGATTTGCACGCGCTGGCCGGCTTGCCACAGGCGCCAATCTTCGGCTTTGGCGTTCGGGAAGTATTCTTTCAGGGCGTTGAGGCGGTCTTCGTCAGACAGCATCAGTTGGCCAGCCAGGTACTCGACCAGCGGGTATTCCTTGATGCCGACTTTGGTCATTGGCCACACGTTGTGCGTGGTAGTAGTGGTCAGCAGGTCCAGGTACGAGCCTTCTTTCAGGAACTTGGTGCTGAAGGTCGCGAATGGGCCAAACAGGATGACGCGCTTGCCGTCCAGGACACGGGTGTCCAGGTGCGGAACCGACATTGGCGGTGCGCCAACGGAGGCTTTGCCGTAGGCCTTGGCCAGGTGCTGCTCGGCGATGGTCGGGTTTTCGGTCACGAGGAACGAGCCGCCTACCGGGAAGCCTGCGTATTCCTTGGCCTCAGGAATGCCGGACTTCTGCAGCAGGTGCAGTGCACCGCCGCCCGCGCCGATGAAGACGAACTTGGCGTCTGTTTCGGTTTTGGTGCCGTCTTTCAGGTTTTTGTAGCTGACGCGCCAGCTGCCGTCTGCGTTCTTGGTGATGTCTTGCACTTCGCTAGACAGCTTCAAGTCGAACTTCGGCGTGGTTTGCAGGTGCGCGACGAATTGGCGGGTGATCTCGCCAAAGTTCATGTCGGTACCGATCGGGCTCCAGGTGGCCGCGACTTTTTGGGTCGGGTCACGCCCTTCCATCATCAGCGGAACCCACTTCTTGATCACAGCCGGGTCTTCGGAGTACTGCATACCGGCGAACAGCGGGCTCGCTTGCAGGGCTTCGTAGCGCTTTTTCAGGAACTTGATGTTGTCATCGCCCCACACAAAGCTCATGTGTGGCGTGGAGTTGATGAACGAACGCGGGTTCTTCAGCACGCCTTGCTGAACCTGCCAGGCCCAGAACTGACGGGAGATCTGGAAGGCTTCGTTGATTTCAACGGCTTTCGGGATCTGAACGTTGCCTTTATCGTCTTCCGGGGTGTAGTTCAACTCGGCCAGGGCGGAGTGACCGGTACCGGCGTTGTTCCAGCCATTGGAGCTTTCCAGGGCGACGCCGTCGAGGCGCTCGACCATTTCCATCGACATACCCGGTTCCAGCTCATTGAGCCAAACACCGAGGGTCGCGCTCATGATGCCGCCGCCGATGAGCAGCACATCGACTTTCTTTGCCTCTTCCGCATGCGCGGACGCGATCCCCATCGACAAAGCCAGCCCCAGCAGGGCCGTGTTCATTTTTTTAAACATGTGTAGCACCTATGATAAAACGCCATCCGCCCTTCCATCCTCATGCATGAGGCCCCCTGGTTCACGGCATGCAGGCAGCATGCTGTGGGTTGCGCACTGATCAGGATTGGAGGGTGGGCACACAAGGCCGACTTATGCATCGACCTCAGTTTATATGTCCCTACTGAACTGACTTTTTATCGTTATTGGCTTCAGCTACTTGAGCGACAGTGATTCTGTTGGCGCGTCTCGAGAACGCGCAAACTGAATAGGTCAAAGCAAGTTGGGGCGAAGAATATCACGACCGGGCAAACCCGCGCGTCTGTTCCCGACTTGATAGTCCGGGCACGAGCGCTGAGCCCACTATACTCATCGTGATTTTCTCGACGAGCCTGCGAGGAGCAGTCATGAGCGACAAAACCGATTTGCGCAAATATTCCTCCCAAGTGGTCGACGGCGTGGAACGCGCGCCGGGACGATCCATGCTGCGCGCAGTGGGTTTCACGGACGAGGACTTCAAGAAACCGCAGATCGGCATCGCCTCCACCTGGGCGATGGTGACGCCCTGCAACATGCACATCGACAAGCTGGCGATTGAAGCCGAAAAAGGCGCGAATGCCGCTGGCGCCAAGGGCGTCATTTTCAACACGATCACAATTTCCGACGGCATCGCCAACGGCACCGAAGGCATGAAGTATTCGCTGGTGTCGCGGGAAGTGATCGCCGATTCCATTGAAGTGGTGGCCGGCTGCGAAGGCTTTGACGGCCTGGTGACCGTGGGCGGTTGTGACAAGAATATGCCGGGCTGCCTGATCGGCATGGCGCGGCTGAATCGCCCTTCCATCTTCGTCTATGGCGGCACCATCCGGCCGGGCGCCGGCCACACCGATATCATCTCCGTGTTCGAGGCTGTGGGTCAGCACGCGCGGGGGGATATCAGCGAGATTCAGGTCAAGCAAATCGAGGAAGTGGCGATTCCAGGCCCTGGTTCCTGCGGCGGCATGTACACCGCCAACACCATGGCTTCGGCGATTGAGGCGTTGGGCATGAGCCTGCCCGGTTCCAGCTCTCAGGACGCCGTCGGCAGCGACAAGGCGTCGGACAGTTTCCGCGCCGGTCAGCAGGTCATGGAGCTGCTCAAGTTAGACCTCAAACCGCGCGACATCATGACCCGCAAGGCCTTTGAAAATGCGATCCGGGTGGTGATCGCCCTCGCCGGCTCGACCAATGCCGTGCTGCATCTTCTGGCCATGGCGCATGCCGTGGATGTCGAGCTGACGCTGGATGATTTCGTCGAGCTGGGCAAGGTGTCCCCGGTGGTGGCCGACCTGCGCCCCAGCGGTCAATACATGATGAGTGAACTGGTGGCCATCGGCGGCATTCAGCCGCTGATGAAGCGCATGCTCGCCGCCGGCATGCTGCATGGCGATGCGCTGACGGTCACCGGCAAAACCCTGGCCGAAAACCTGGAAAACGTGCCCGACTATCCCGAGGGACAGGACGTGATCCTGCCCTTCGACCAACCGATCAAAAAAGACTCCCATTTGGTGGTGTTGCGCGGCAACCTTTCGCCCACCGGCGCCGTGGCCAAGATCACCGGCAAGGAAGGCTTGCGCTTTGAAGGCACAGCTCGTGTGTATCACGGCGAGGAAGGTGCGCTGGCCGGCATCCTCAACGGCGAAGTCAAGGCCGGCGATGTGATCGTGATCCGTTACGAAGGCCCAAAAGGTGGCCCCGGCATGCGCGAAATGCTCTCGCCGACTTCGGCGGTGATGGGCAAAGGGCTGGGCAAGGACGTTGCCCTCATCACCGACGGCCGCTTCTCCGGCGGTTCACACGGGTTTGTGGTGGGCCATATCACGCCCGAAGCCTTTGATGGCGGGCCGATCGCGCTGATTGAAGACGGCGACAAAATCACCATCGACGCCGAAACACGGCAGATTTCGGTCGATGTTTCCGATGCCGAACTGGCCGAGCGCAAAACCCGCTGGGTGCGCCCGGAATCCAAGTACAAACGCGGTGTGTTGGCCAAGTACGCGAAGACCGTGTCCAGCGCCTCGGAAGGCGCGGTGACGGATAAATACCTCTAGATCAAAAGATCGCAGGCTGCGCCAGCTCCTACATCGATCGCGTACGTCTCGGATGTACGCGAATCCCGAGCTGCCGAAGGCTGCGATCTTTTAGCCCCGCATCAAAGCCGAAACCGATCCACCGACTGCGACAGCTTGCCCGCCAGGGTGGACAACTCATCGGTGGTCGAGGCGGTCCGGCCGATGATCTTGCTGTTGCCTTCGGACATGCCGGCAATCATTTCGACCTGATGGGCGATTTCGTTGCTGGCCAGGCTCTGCTCACCGATGGTGCGGGTGATGTCGTTGACCAGTTGCGTGGTGTTCAGCGTGGCGTCGAGGATTTCGCGGATGGCGCGCTCGACGTCGGCGGTCACGGCCATGCCTTTGTCGACCTGCGCCACACCCGCCTCCATGCTGGTCACTGCCTCGCGGGTGCTTTGCTGGATGCGTGACACCATCGTGGCAATTTCCTGGGTGGAGGCGCTGGTGCGTCCCGCCAGGCTTCGCACTTCGTCGGCCACCACGGCAAACCCACGCCCTTGCTCACCGGCACGAGCGGCTTCGATCGCGGCGTTAAGCGCCAGCAGGTTGGTTTGATCGGCGATGCCCTTGATCACCTGAATGATGCTGAAAATCCCTTCGGACTCCTTGTCCAGCGTGCGGATCACCTGGGCCGATTGCTGCGCCGAACGCGCAATACCGTCCATGTCGTTGACCACCTGATGGATCACACGACCGCCATCCTTGGCCAGTGCCTCGGCCTGATTGGCCATGTTCAATGCGCGCTCGGCATGCCGGGTGATTTCCTCGATGCTCGCGGTCATTTCGCTGGCAGCCGCCGCCATGGTGCTGGCGGCTACGCTTTGTTGCTGGCTGCTACCGGCCACTTCGTGGCAGCCACTGCTCAATTGCTCACTCATGCCGCTCACGCCGTGGGCGTTGCTGCGCACGACTTCGATCATGGCGCGCAGGTCGCGCTGCATGGTCGCGAGGCTGCGAATCAGCGCGCTCGCTTCGTCGTTGTGTGTGGGCTCGACAATCGGCTCGCTCAAGTTGCCATGGGCGATGCTGTCGGCGATGCGGCTGGCGGTTTGCAACGGCCCCATGATGCTCAGCATCACCCCGCGCCCCAAGGCCAGCAGCAATAACAGGCTGGCGATGAGGACGCCGCCGAGGGTGAAATTGGCGTTACTGATGACTTTCTGAGTGCCGACACTGGTCTGTTGGGTATTGGTTTCGATCAGTTCGCTGAGGGCGGCCATCTGATCTTCCAGCTGGCTGAATACGCTACTGAAACTGCCCAGGTGCCAATCAGCAGAATCAAACGTAATTTTATGGACACTCTGTGGATCCTCTCTCAGCACGTTTGTCAGTGGCGTAAAGCCAACTGCGGATTGGTTTGCTGAAAAGGTTATCGACTGGCACGAGTGGTTATTGAAGCGGATATCCATACGCGCATGTCTTTACGACATGCGGTATGTTTTTTCGGTTTTGAGGGCGCCTGAATCAGGCTGCAGAGAAGAAGTATCGCGTCAGGTGAAAGAAGATTGGTGCTGCGAAGCAAATCGAGTCCATCCGGTCGAGCATGCCGCCGTGACCTTTGATCATGGTTCCCCAGTCCTTGGCACTCAAACTGCGTTTGATCGCCGACATGACCAGACCACCGAGGAAGCCCATCACCACGATGACGAACGACATCATCAGCGATTGCCAGAAGCTGAAGGGAGTCATCCAGAACATGCAGCCGCCAATCAGCGTTGCAGACAAGCCGCCACCGACCAGTCCTTCCACCGTTTTTGACGGACTCACCAGCGGCGCGACCTTGTGTTTGCCGAAGAGCTTGCCGAACACGTACTGCAACACGTCACTCAACTGAACGACGAACACCAGATAGAACAGCAGCAGCGCGTTTTGGCCCGTGAATCCTTCCAGATCCAAAAGCAAAAGCGCGGGCGCATGGCTGATGCAATAAATGCAGATCATCACGCCCCACTGGATTTTTGCCGTCCTTTCCAGGAAGCCGTCAGTGTCCTGACTCAGCACCGCAATCGCCGGTAGCAGCAGGAATGAATACACCGGAATCAGCAGCGTGAACATCGAATACCAGTGAGTACCGATCAGAATGTATTGCAGCGGGATCAGGATGAAAAACGCCGAAAACAGGGCGTTATGGTCACCCCGTCTGGTCGGTGTCAGGGTGATGAACTCCCTGAGCGCGAACAGTGAGATGAATCCGAACAGGACGACCGTTGCATTGCCGCCAAGCAGGTAGGAAGCGAAGAAGATGATGACCATCCCCCACCAGGCATTCACGCGCTGATTGAGGTTTTCGATGGTCGAGACAGCGCCTTCCGTTTTGGCCCGCCGGGCCAGCAATCGACCGGCCAGCGAAGCAATCGCCAGCAAGCAGGCCAATCCAAAAAAGAACCACAAAAACTTTGCTTCAAGACTCATTTCGACAGCCCCACAATGGCGTTACGCGCGCGTTCCAGAAACACCTGTTTATCCTCGCCAGCAATCCTTTCCATCGGATTGCCGATACGGATCGTGCAGATGATCGGCAGAGGGACGTGTTTGCCTTTGGGCATGGAGCGATGAAGGTTTTCCAGGTAGATCGGCACCAGGTCGACATCGGGGAAGGTCTCGGCCAGCCGGAAAAGACCTGATTTGAATTCCCCGGGCAGTGCCTCGGATGAGCGAGTGCCTTCCGGAAAGAAGATGATCGAATGCCCCGCCTGCACCACATCGAAAATGGGCTCCAGCGCGTTTTTACCGGGCGCCGGTTTACGGTCAATCAGCACGGCATTCAGGCCTTTCTGGGAGATGTACGACAGAAACCGGTTCTTTCCCCAGTAATCGGCAGCGGCGATCGGCTTCACATTCAACCTGGCCTTGGGCGGCAGGGCCGCAATGATGGCCAAGGTGTCCATGTGACTGGTGTGATTGGCGAAATAGATTCGCTGACGCGTGAGATCCGGCGGGCTCTCCCACCTGGCCGTGACGCCAATCAGCAGTCGAAGAACAGAAATCAGCGCATTACTGATCCACATGGTCGGTCCCCTTCAGCTGCCTGGCGATCGCCAGCGTTCGTGTGACGCAGGTTGCGACTGAGCCAATGGCGATGACAGCCAGCGCGATCAACAGTATGTAGTGAGTGCCATAAACGTTTGCTTCGATGGCATTCAGCAGCAGTCCTGCGGTCATCACGGCCATTCGATGCTGCTTGGCCATAGGGCCGATGAAGGTCTGCTTGAGGCCAATCGAGCCGCCAAACACCCTGACATAAGCCGTCAGTGCAGCGGCCAGGGCAGCGAACCATCCGAGGTCGGATTGCCCAATGGCATATCCCAACCCCACGATCAGGAGGCTGTCGGCAATCCGGTCCGGGAATTCGTTGTAGAGACTGCCGATGTCGGACTTCTTGCCACCCTCTATCGCCACCATCCCATCGAAGAGGTTGCACAGCAGGCGCAACTGAATGCCGATCGCGCAGCAGATCGATCCAATGACACCGCTATCAATATTGAGCGCCACGACGCCGGCAAACGCGAAGGCGATGCTGGCGACGGAGATCTGATTGGGGGAAATGTCTCTTTTCACCAGAATGTCGGTGATGCGCTTTGCCCAGCCCGCAGAGCGCGTCTTGATGGGCCTTCTGTTGTCATCCACTAGCCAATATCCCTATAAATGATGAGTTACTACATGTTGCATTGTAATGGCGAGTCGTGCCGACTACACCCGGCAATTGAAGACTTTGCTTCGGTTGTGGTCTTTGGGTTTTTCATGAGCGATCAGGAACCCCAGCAATACCGAACTCGTCGATGTGCGCCTGCAAAGCCAGGGCATTGCCCAGTGCAAAACCGCTGGCGGTGTTATCGAAGATGCACCAGGTGGGGATCCCCGCCTGCGCCGCTTTTTGCATTTGCTGCGCCAACGCCTGCAATCGATCCGGCTCATAGTCACTGTGATAAATGCGTGGCGAGCCATGCAGTCGCCAGTATTGAATGCCAGGCCAGCCACCCGGTGTCCCACCACCTGGCATCGGCGACGGATCAGCCGCGACTCGCCCGACTTTCTGCTCCACCAATAAAGCGTCTGCGTTCAGCCAGGTTTCATGCCGAGGCTCGAGTACCAAAGCCCCTGCATATCGCTGCCGCAAAGCCAGGAAGAACTGTGTGGCGGTGCCCTCGTCGTAAGACAGCGACGGCGGCAACTGAACCAGAAGACAACCCAACGAATCGCCAAGCGCCGTGCACTGGGAAAGAAACTCGTCCAGCAGCTGCTCGCAACCCTGCAATCGCTGCACATGAGTGATGAGTTTGGGCACCTTCACCGAAAACCGAAACGGCACCGGTACCGATTGCGCCCAGCGTAAATACGTTTGTGGGCGATGCGGTCGATAAAACGAGCTGTTGATTTCTACCGCTGTCAGCTGCGACGCATACCGCTGCAAATGCGTGCCGTGGGCAGGAAACATCGGCCAGTGCTCACGAGGCAGGTTCCAGCCCGCACAACCGATGTGAAACAACGAACCCAGCGTCGTCCCGGCCAAGAGTTTTCACCTTCATTTTTTGGAACAGCGTCCCGACCTTTAACTTCGAGACAGGCCCTCAACGCAAGTTCGTTTTTTCCTTGGTCGCATGCTAGGTTGTACGACGACCGACGAGTGACGTTTTCACTCTCGCTCCGACGACCCACAACAACAAGGAAACACCCATGAAAAAAGTGAAACTGCTGATTGGATTCTTGTGCCTCTTCAGTGGCTATGTAGCAGCCGCCCCCGCTTCCGCGGACAAGGATGTTGCGCAAGCCGTCGATCATCTGACGCAAGCCATGTTGCACAAGAACATTGCCGAACTGAAAGCGCTGACCGCCGAGAACCTGACCTACGGGCATTCCAGCGGGAAGATCCAGGACAAGAAAGCATTCATCGACGATATCGAAACCGGCAAAAGCGCGTTCAAAACGTTAGAGATGCAGAACCAGACCATCACCGTATCGGGTGACGTGGCCTTGGTTCGCCATCACTTCTCGGCACAAGCGCTCAAAGGCACCGAAGTGGTTCCGACCGAAATCGAGAACTTCCAGATTTGGCAAAAACAGAAAGGCCACTGGTTGCTGGTAGGCCGACAAGCGTTCAAGTTCTGATTTTTTGCGTAACCAAGGGGACACCTGTTAGCCAGGCTACGCGTGTCCCCTGCTCTCTTCTTTTGCCTGCAAGACGTACCGGGCAAGTTCTGATACCGCGCGAGGGCAAACCTGGCCTTGATCGGAGCGTTAGGCGGTGGTGAAGTCGATCACACGGAGTGCATGGTGCGCGGCGGTAATGTCTGTCGATTCAAACTGCGACCACTCGTAGAAAAGGCCAGCGAGCCTGATGTTTCACCCAACTCGCCAAACTCCACACCAGACCGCTACAGTGATGCGACCGACACCTGAGAAACATGAACATGGATGGACTCCACCAAGGAAGTTGCCTGTGCGGCGCTGTGAAATATCGAGTGGCCACCGAGCTGAAAGCGGTTACCCATTGCCATTGCAGCCAATGTCGCAAGGGCCACGGGGCAGCCTTCGCGACGTATGCGAGCGCACCCAGGTCGGCGATTACGATCATTGCGGATGTCGAGACGCTGAAAACCTATCACTCGTCCGAAGGTGTCGCCCGACAGTTCTGTAGCGATTGCGGCGCTTCGCTGTTCTGGACTGATTCCAAAGGTGAGTTTTCGGATTGGATGTCCGTGGCGATAGGCACGCTGGATACGCCGTTCCTGAGTGAAAAACAGAAACACGTGTGCGTTGCATCGAAAGCGCCGTGGTATGAGATTGAGGATCGCTGGCCAAGAGTTGAGTGAGCTTTTTCGGCCAAAAGGCGAAACTACTTGAGGTACATTGATACCTGATCCCAAATTCACTGATGGGAGGGACCGTACTATGACGACGCGAACTGAAACTGCCATCCTGGCCGGTGGCTGCTTCTGGGGCATGCAGGATTTGCTGAGACGCTACCCCGGCGTGCTATCCACGCGGGTAGGCTACTCGGGCGGCGATGTGCCCAATGCGACTTACCGCAACCATGGCACGCACGCGGAAGCGATCGAGATCGTGTTCGATCCGGACCAGATCAGCTATCGCCAGATCCTCGAGTTTTTCTTCCAGATCCACGACCCGACGACGACGAATCGTCAGGGCAACGATGTGGGTATGAGCTACCGGTCGGCTCTCTTCTATCTCAACGATGAACAGAAGCAGGTGGCCGAGGACACCGTGGCCGACGCTGATGCATCTGGCTTGTGGCCCGACAAGGTCGTCACTGAAATCGTGCCCGCAGGCCCGTTCTGGGAAGCAGAGCCGGAACATCAGGACTACCTCGAACACTATCCCAACGGTTACACCTGCCATTTCATTCGGCCAGACTGGAAACTGTCTAAACGAGGGTGATGGTGAGGCCAAAAACGGTCCCCCCGACGACTGTTGGCGAGACCGCTTCACGCCGAATACCCATCTGGTTTAACCAAAGCACCCCGTGCAGCCTGCCATCCCGGCAGGCTGCGCTGGCCACTGCGCTCAATCGTCCTCATGCAACTTGATACCGCGGGCGTGAAGCAGGTGTGGAACCACCAGCACCAGCAGCGTCAGCGCGAGGAACGCGGCCGATATCGGTTGCGTGACAAACACCAGCCAGTCTCCCTCGCTGATGGACAAGGCGTTGCGCAGCTGCTTCTCAGCCATGGGCCCGAGCAGCATGCCGACGATCACCGGTGCGACGGGAAAATCGAAACGGCGCATCAAGACCCCGCCCCAACCGATCGCCAACATCAGCAAAAGATCGAAGGAAGAGTGACGCATGCCGTACACGCCGATGGTGGCAAACACCAGAATGCCGGCGTTCAGGTACGGCCGGGGAATCTGCAGGAGTTTGACCCAGAGGCCCACCAGCGGGAGATTCAACACCAACAGGATCACGTTGCCGACATACAGCGAAGCCACCAGGGTCCAAACCAGTTCCCCTGAAGTCTGGAAGAGCATCGGCCCCGGCTGCAGGTTGTAGTTCTGGAACGCGGCCAACAGAATCGCCGCCGTGGCGGACGTCGGTATGCCGAGCGTCAGCAGAGGCACCAAAGAACCCGTCGCGCTCGCGTTGTTGGCCGCCTCGGGACCGGCAACCCCCTCGATCGCCCCCTCGCCCTTGCTGCCCGCAAACTCTTTCGGGTACTTGCTCAATTTGCGTTCCGCCGAATAGGACAGGAACGTCGGAATTTCGGCGCCCCCTGCCGGAATCGACCCGAAGGGAAAACCGATCAACGTGCCTCGTAGCCAGGCGGGGACCGAGCGTTTCCAGTCAGCGCGCGTCATCCACAACGAGGTCAAACGGTGCCGGCCGGACGCTTCTTCTTTTTGATAAAGCAGGCTGTACAAGGCCTCACCCACGGCAAACAACCCGACCGCCACGAGCACAACTTCGATGCCATCTACCAACTCCGGCACCGCCAAGGTGTAGCGGGCAATGCCCGAGGTCGAATCCAGGCCGATCAAGCCGATGGTCAGTCCAATCCCGAGTGAGACAAAACCACGCAGCATCGAAGCGCCGAGTACCGCAGACACCGTCGTGAAGGACAACACCAGAATCGCGAAATACTCGGCAGGACCAAACTTGAGCGCCAGCGTGGCAACAACAGGGGCAAACAACGTCAGCAACACCGTCGCGATGGTGCCGGCAACAAATGAGCCTATCGCGGCCGTTGCCAGGGCCGGCCCTGCCCGACCGTTGCGGGCCATGAGATTACCTTCCAGGGCCGTGAC
This sequence comes from Pseudomonas sp. F01002, assembly GCF_004402115.1. NCBI lineage: Bacteria > Pseudomonadati > Pseudomonadota > Gammaproteobacteria > Pseudomonadales > Pseudomonadaceae > Pseudomonas > Pseudomonas sp. F01002. The sequence continues at coordinate 14,176 of NZ_SOPU01000005.1, forward strand.
CATGGAGGACGATTCTCCGGGCGTGTTGAGCAGGATCGAGGTGGTCGAGCCGCCAAACTGCGCGCCGTAATAGATACCGGCGAACATGATCAAGGCGCCCGTCGGATCGACCTTGGCGGTGATTGGCAGCAGCAGCGCCACTGTCAGCGCCGGTCCAATACCCGGCAATACACCAATGGCGGTGCCGAGCAAACAGCCGATAAAGCCCCACATCAAATTGATCGGTGTCAGCGCTGCGGAAAAACCAATGGCCAGGTTCGCGAGAGTTTCCACCTTGTTTACCTCCTTCGGCCCGGGTCAGATCCAGGCATTGACAAGGGGCGGCAGGGAAACCCCTAGCCCGGCGTTGAACAGCCAGTAAATCGGCAGGGTCAAGGCAATGCCGATGGCGAGGTCACGCACCGGACGGCGACTGCCAAACCCCCGCGCCGAACAGGCAAACAGCAGCCCGGCGGCCAATACGAAGCCGATGAGGTTAATCAGCACGGCCACCCCCACAAGTCCCGCCGTCACCCAGGCTGCGCCGGATTTGCCGCCGGGCAGCGCTTGGGCAGCTTCGTCGCTGTGGTCTGCCAGCTCGCGGAAACCACCGGTGACGGCCTGATAACACAGCAACAGACCGACGACGCCCAGGAACACCGCGACGGCGTACGGATAGACATGGGCCCCCAGGATGACGAACCCCATCTCGGGCGGAAACCGGAATGCGCCCACCGCCAACACGGCGCTGATGGCAATCACTCCGGCGCCGATCGCCAGTTGCACCGGCACGATTGCGCGAGACTGAGTCATTTCGAAACCAGCCCGACCTCGACCAGCATCGCACGCAGCCGCACATGCTCTTCGTCGACGAATTTGCCGAACTCATCGCCGGTCAGGACGTTGGGTGACCATTTGTTGGTGTCGATATTTTCTTTCCAGACTTTGCTGTTGGTGGCGGCCACGACGGCGTCGGTCACTTCTTTGCGCTGTTCCGGTGTGAGGTTCGCGGCACCGTAAACACCCCGCCAATTGCCGATGGTCACGTCGTAGCCTTTCTCTTTTAGGGTCGGTGCATCGATGCCCTCAATGCGTTCTGGCGCCCCGATGGCGAGTACACGGAACTGGCCGTTTCTGATGTATTGGCCAAGCTCGGCATAACCACCGGTGATCACCTTGATCTGCCCGCCCAATGCCTGAGCAACGACTTCACCCCCACCCGCGAAGGCGACGTAATTCACCTTGTTGACCGGGACACCCATTTTCGCGGCCAACTCGGCAATGCCGATGTGATCGATCGACCCCTTGGAGCCACCGCCCCAGGAAATACTGGTCGGCTTGTCTTTGAAGACTTTCAGCAAGTCCTCCAGGGTTTTGAATTCAGACTCCTTGCGGACGGCGATCACGTTGTATTCGGTAAACAGCCGGGCAATCGGCGTTACGTCCTTCAAGGTGATTTGCGGTTTGTTCTGTTCAATGGCAGTGACCATGATCGCGCCGACAACCAGCAACGCATTCGGATCGCCCTTGGTGCTGTTGGCAAACTGCGCCAGCCCCAACGTCCCCCCTGCTCCGCCCTTGTTCTCGAAGGTGGTGGATTTGGCCGTGTTGGACTCGATCAAGGCTTTACCCAGAACCCTGGCGGTCTGGTCATAGCCGCCACCCACAGAACCCGGGGCCATGAACTTGACGGTGTCCAGCGCAAAGGCCGGTGTCGCGAGCGCGGCAGCGGTCATTCCTACTGCCATGTAGCGGCTGAATCGACTAAACAAAGCGAACATGCGTTTTCTCCCGAGACTTTTTGTTTTTATGGGCACCCATTGAACGTCGATCAGGGAGCAAACCCTGATCAGTGAATATCCATCTCGGGATAAGCGTAGGCCATGGTTAGGGCGATGACATGCAACGAAGAATCTCTGGAGTAAGCCTAATACCAATCAGTTAAGCAATTTCAGCTGCGACGCACTTCCTTGTAGATTGCATTGCGGGTTAACTGACTGACGTTAGGTCTGCACTCCTGAGTGCGGGATCGTGCCGATGTTGTTATGTATTGGTTTTCAACTTGGTCCACAGACGAGTAGTCAACCGTGCGATGGCGGCGGGGAGTTCCTCGACGGTAAACAACTTGTCCAACACACGTGTCGGCGGGTAAATCGCCAGATCCTGCTTCACGGCCGGAACAACATACTTATCCGCCGCAAGGTTGGGGTTGGCGTAATGGATGCTGTTGCTGATGTTGGCAATGACTTGAGGTGTCAGCAGGTAGTTCATGTAGGCGTAGCCATTCTTCTCGTGCGGCGCGCTCTTGGGCATGACCACCATGTCGAACCACAAAGTGGAACCTTCGTCAGGGATCGAATAGGCGATGTCGATGCCGTTGTTGGCTTCCTTGGCGCTCGCGGCCGCCTGCACGATGTCGCCACTGAAACCGATCACCGCGCAAACATTGCCGTTCGCCAGGTCGCTGATGTATTTGGAGGCGTGGAAATACTGGACGTAAGGTCTGATTTTGAGCAGCGCCTGCTCGGCTTTCTTGTAATCCGCCGGCTCGTGGCTATGGGGCGGCAGCCCCAGGTAATTCAGGGTGATCGGCAGGATCTGCGTAGGGTTATCGATAATCGCCACGCCGCACTGGCTCAGCTTTTTGATGTTGTTTTCATCAAAAAACAGATTCCAGGAATGGGTGACATCGGTGTTGCCGAAGATCGCCTTGATCTTCTCGACGTTGTAACCAATACCCGCCGTGCCCCACATGTACGGATAACCGTATTGGTTGCCCGGGTCATTGACCTCGAGTTTTTTCATCAACGCCGGGTCAAGGTTTTTCCAGTTGGGCAGCTGGCTTTTATCGAGTTTCTGAACCGCCCCGGCTTTGATCAATCGGGACAGAAAATGGTTCGAAGGGCTCACCACGTCATAGCCGGTGTTGCCGGTCATCAGCTTGGATTCCAGCACTTCGTTGCTGTCGTGAATGTCGTACGTTGCCTTGATCCCCGTTTCCTTGGTGAACGTGGTCAAGGTGTCGTCGGCAATGTAGCCGTTCCAGTTTGAAATATTGACGACTTCGTCAGCGTAAGTGGCTGCTGACAACGTCGCCAGCACGACCATCAGGGAAATGTTATTGACGCGCATGTTCAATCACCGTGTGTTTGATGAGTTTTTATTCTTTGATCGCCGGGTGTTCTAGATTTCTGTTTTGGCCCTGACCGCCTCCACGCGCATTCGAAGCATGGCACCGATATCGAGCAACGGTCGCGGTGGCAGCCAGCCCGGCGCGGCTCTGCGCATCACCGATTCGAGGATGGGCGAGCTATCACCCGATGCCAGTTCGGCGAGCAAGCGTCCCCAAAGGGTGCCGCGTGCAACGCCCGAACCATTGCAGCCAGCCACCGCAAACACACCTTCGTCGACCTTGGCGAAATACGGTTGCCCGGTGCGTGAAGCGCTCAAGTGTCCGGTCCAGGTGTATTGAATGTCCTGCTCGTTCAAGAACGGGAAGCGTCGTTGCAAGCCGAGCACATGGTGTTTGCGACGGTGCAGCAGCTCACTGTCGGATAAATCCCGAGAACGGTATTCCGCCGTGTTGCGGATCATCACGCGACGGTCCGGGGTCAGTCGCACCGTAGCGCCCAAGGGCCGGGTGGACAGCACGCCCCAAGGCTCAACCGCGCCGATGGACTTGAACTCGGCGTCACTGAGCGGTCGTGTGAGGCTGGCGCTGAGTTCCATCGGGAACGTCCCGCTGTCTTCTATTCCAGAGCGCGGGATGAATGCGTTCAGGCACACCAGGACTTGCCTGGCCTCAATGCTTCCATCGGTGCCATTGGCGCGAATACGCCCTTTGCCCAAACGCTCCAGGCCTGTGATATCGGTGTTTTCAAACAGGGTCACCGTGTCCGGCAGCGTATCCAGCAGGCCCTTCACGTATTTCGCGGGTTGCAGCAGTGCGTTGCCATTGCCGCACCAGATCGCGGCCCGGTAATGCGCGGTGCCCAGTTGTTCGCTGAGCGGTTCACCTTCCAGAAAGTGCGCAGAGGCACCGACAGCGCTTAGCGTTGCCAGTTTGGCCGCGACATCGGTCAACTTGCCGGGATCGTTGACGGCGAAGAAGTAGCCCGATTCCCTGAATTCACATTCGATGCCCAGACGAGCGATGCGTCGGCGCACTTCGTCACTGGCGGCACGGGAAATCGAGGTATCGACTTCAAAACCGGCAAAACCCGGGTTGCCGATCAGCTCATCCTTGGCCGGATGTTCGTGACCCACCACGAAGCCCGAATTGCGCGCCGAGGCACCCTGTGCAGCCCGTTGTCTGTCGACAATCACGATCCGCGCCTGAGGGTGCATTTCAGCGAGTGTGTGAGCGGCGCACAGCCCGGTGATACCGGCACCGACAATCAGCCAGTCGGCTTTTTGCGTGCCTTTGAGAACATCGCGAGCGGGTGAACTCCCCGCCTGCGCAATCCAGCCACATACATTGGTCATGCATCACCTCATCTGCCTGTCGTTCTGCAAGCACCGCACATGACGTCATCGCATGAGTATTTCCGGCGGGCGCTGGCTAGAGCTAGAATCTATAAGGCCTGTAGTGATACAACCAACGTTATAAAATCATCGAGCCATTCAAAAAACGCATGGATAAAATTCACCACGTTCCTTCTCTCCAGGCCTTGCAGGCGCTGGTCGAGGTCGCAGGCTCGGGCAGCTTCACGCAAGCGGCGCAAAAGCTGTGCCTGACCCAAAGCGCAGTGAGCCGAAAAATCCAGCAGTTGGAGAGCCACTTCGACTTGCCGATGTTCGTACGGAATAGCCGCAGTGTTCGACTGACGCCGGAAGGCGAACAGGTGCTTGCGACCGCCCGAAGTATTCTGGCGCAACTGAAAACCCTTGAAGATCGGCTGACACCGCAAAAACGACCCTTCCGCATACGCATGCATGTGTCGCTGGCGGTTCGATGGTTGCTGCCAAAGTTGAGCGAGTTTTATCGAAGTCATCCGCAGGTTTCGCTGTCGATCGAAACCGTGGCCACGGAAGTGGTGGAGCCGGCCATCGACAGCGACGCCTACATCCTCTATCTGCCCGAGCCCTCCCGCGATCCTGACTGCCTGACCTTGTTCGAGGAGGCACTGGTACCGGTGTGCGCCCCAGGCCTGGGTAGCACGACCCAGCCGTTGGAATCGGTGGCCGATCTCGTGCGTTTCCCGCTGTTGCATCGCTCGGCGGACAAGCATGACTGGTTTCGGTGGCTGCAAGCCAATGGCGGCCAGTCACTTGAGGACTACCGCCACATCCCCTTCAACCTCGACGAGTTGGCGCTCGATGCGGCGGCGCGAGGGCTGGGGGTCGCCATGACTGACCTGACCCTGGCAGGCGAATCACTCGATCGAGGCGTGCTCGTCGTTCCGTTCGGCCACCCCTTGAAGACCCGCGGCATTTACGCCTTGAACCTGCAACCTTCCGCCGCCGCTCATCCAGCCTGCTCGCTGATCATGCAGTGGTTTGCCCAACAGGCCGAACAGCCATCGTCGGATCGCCGCCCGGAGACAAGCTCGCTCCCACATTGGATCTAGCCACAACGAAGATCCCCGTGGGAGCGAGCTTGCTCGCGATGGCGCACGCTTAGACACCAAAAATCGCAAAAACAAAACTGGATGCCTATGTTCCGCGCCCCAACCCTTGTGTCGCATTGGCAAAAGCAGCGCTCGCCTCTTGAACCAGCTTGCGCCATTCAACGCTGTTGATGAGTCCGGTGCGCTCCATCTCATCGGCAGCCTTGAGCAGTTCGTCGTACTGTTCTTCACAATCCATCCGGATCTGGGGCTCTTTCAGGAGCTGATACCAGGCCGCCAGGGCATCGCTCTTTTGATCATCACTCATGCTCAAACTCCCAAAGACAGTCTTCATTTGGAAGTTTTCTCATGGGTGGCGTTCCTCGCTCCCGACATACGGCAGTCAGGCATAAAGCCAGTCGCGCCGTGCATTACAAACTTGTCATTGAGTTGTCAGCGTAGCCAGCACCCTCGCTTCATACAGTGGCGTCGTCAGTCACCCACCGCGGGTGACACACCTCACACTGATGACAAGGGTCGACACCATGAAAGCAATGAGCAAACTCTGCCTGATCGCCGCCAGCCTGTTGATGCTGGGCACCGGTTCCGCCATGGCCAGCAACATCGCGCCGGTCAAGGCCAACAACGTCGTGCTGGTGCACGGTTCCTGGGCCGATGGTTCGAGCTGGTCGGATGTGATCACCCGGTTGCAGGCCGCCGGCTTGCACGTCACTGCGGTGCAAAACCCGTTGACCTCGGTCGCCGACGACGTTGCCGCCACGCAACGCGTGCTCGATCAGCAAGACGGTCCGACCGTGCTGGTCGGCCACTCCTACGCCGGCACCGTGGTCAGTGAGGCCGGGGTCAATCCGAAAGTCAGTTCGCTGGTTTACGTTGCAGCCCGAGCACCGGACGCAGGCGAGGACTTCGTCGCGCTGTCGGCCAAGTACCCGACCATGCCCGTGCGCGCCGGCACCGAGGAACACGATGGTTTCATCAGCTTGAAGCAAGACGCCTTCCTCAAGTACTTCGCCAGTGACGTGCCCCACGACAAGGCGATGGAACTGTTTGCCGTCCAGCAACCGATCGCCAAAACCCTGTTCACCGACCGCACCACCGCTGCCGTCTGGCACACAAAACCGTCCTGGTACGCGGTCTCCAGCCTCGATCAAACCATCAACGCGGACCTGGAACGCTTCCTTGCCAAGCGCATGAACGCGACCACCATCGAGCTGCCGTCGAGCCATCTGTTTTTGGTCTCCCACTCCAAAGAAATCGCTGACCTGATCCTCGAAGCCGCTGGTCGCCAACCGTAACTTCGGCGCCGTTTCAATACAAAATTGTCATTCAACTGTGGGTCGGCTGTGCGGATCGCCTGGTTAACCTGAATCCACTGCCAGGCAACCCGTCGGTAGCCAATCCGCCTCTGAATAGAAGGAATCATCATGAAAATGTTAATCCTCGGTTTTGCTGCTCTCCTCGCCACCGGTTCGGCGTTTGCCGACACCCAGACCACCGAACCTGTCGTCCACGACAAGACCGGTTTCTTCGTCAACCTGGATATCGCCAAAGACCTGTCCAGCAACATCATCTCGGAAGAATGCGGCATCGTCCCCGCGCAACTGATTTACCTCGACCATCAGGGTCGCAAGCACGTGCTGGATTACCAGTTCCAGGGCATGGGTTGCATTGGTGATAACTGATCAGACGCCTGTACTCACAGAGGATCGGGCTACACTGGCGCCACTGGCTGACCTCTGTAGCCCGCCGCCGCGACATGTATGTTGCCGACACCGAACCAGGCAGATCCCATGAACATCCTCGTAGTCGAAGACTAACCCAAAGCAGGCAATTACCTGCTCAACGGCCTGCAGGAACTCGGCTACTCCGTCAGCCTGGCCCGCGATGGGGTCGATGGCTTGCACCTGGCCCTGGAGCACGATTTCGACGTCATTGTGCTGGACGTCATGATGCCGAAAATGGATGGCTGGGAAGTCCTGCGCCGCTTGCGCAAGGAAACCGACACCCCGGTGCTGTTTCTCACGGCCCGCGATGACATCGCCGACCGCATCAAGGGCCTGGAGGGTGCCGACGATTACCTGATCAAACCGTTTTCCTTCGCCGAACTGGTGGCGCGCCTGCGCACCCTGACCCGGCGCGGTCCCACCCGGGAAGAAGAACAGTGCAAGTCGCCGACCTGCAAATCGACGTGCTCAAACGCCGCATCACCCGTGCCGGCGTGCGAATCACACTGACCAACAAGGAGTTCGCCCTGCTGCACCTGTTCGCCACGCACCAGGGCCAGGTTCTGTCGCGCTCGATGATCGCTTCGCGAGTCTGGGACATGAATTTCGACAGCGACACCAACGTCGTGGATGTCGCGGTGCGGCGCCTGCGGTTGAAAATCGACGACCCGTTCCAACTCAAATTGATTCACAGCGTGCGCGGTATCGGCTATCGCTTCGATACGCAACCATGACCTCCCGCCTTCGCCACTCATTAACGCTGCGCCTGGCACTGGTGTTTGCCTTGCTCGCCTTTGTCTCGCTGACTCTGCTGGGTGTGGCGTTATACCGGGATCTGGAGCGCGAGCTGATCCGTCGCGACGACGCCGCGCTGGTGAATCGCATTGATCAACAGCGCACCTTCCTCAACGACAGCAACACGCTGGACCTGATCAAGACCAAACCGGCGCTGTTCCAGAACATGCTCGGCAACCGCGAGGCGCTGCTGACCATCGGCGCCCCCGGACAAAATCCCTTGCTGGTGGTCAACCCCGGAAACCTCGCCGTGCCGTCGCTGGCACCGGTGGCCATGGACCATCCGTTGGCGCTGGCCGACGTGCAGCATTACCCGAGTGTGGACGGCGTGCCCTTCGCGGCGCTGGCGGCGACCATCGACTCCGGCGACCTGGGCAGCCTGCAAGTGGCGCCACACCCGCCGCTGACGGCATCCGCCTGCAAGTGCGCAACCACGGCGCAACCACGGCCCGACCATCCCCGCCGAACACTTGCCCAGACTGTTCGAGCGCTTCTACCGCGTCGACGAATCCCGCGAAAGCTCGGCGCACTCCAACGGCCTGGGCCTGTCGATCGTGGCGACGATCATGCAGCTGCACAATGGGGCTTACAGCGTTAGCAGCAGCGAGGGCATCACGTGCTTTGAGCTGTTCTTTCCGGCGCGGCAATTGGATGAGTAAGGTCGAATCAGGGTGGGAACGATCAAGCCCGGTCGTGTACCTAATGCTGTTCACTTAAGAAAAGTTTGGGATGGGATGGGGTACATATCCATTTCTGCGGTAGCGGCTGCTGGCGGTTTCGCTTTTACATCTATGGGCGGAACCCTAGGCCGCCGTGACCGCAGAAACGGATATGTACCCCAACCTTCAGTGAACAGCATTACGGACGTGTACCGGGCTTTTTTATTTTCTTTTCTACGCTTTTGACCGGATCAGACGGATCAAAAAGCGACTTCAACTGAAATGGCCAAAAACGCCACCCCCCTTGAGCAGTTTTGGCATAGGCCAAAATCATCGCTGTGTCTAGACTCATCCCCATATAACAGTGCGAAAGCACACTTGAGTCCAGGACTGTTCCAGGGGAACCCGCATGAACCCATCCGACATTTTTGTTATCAGCGCCGTCCGCTCGGCCATCGGCAGCTTTGGCGGTTCGCTCAAAGATGTGCCGCCCATTCAATTGGCCACTGACGTTTGCCGTGCCGCCATTGAACGTTCGGGGCTGGCACCTGAACACTTCGGTCACGTGGTGATGGGGCATGTGATCCCGACGGAAGCACGTGACGCCTACATCTCTCGTGCCGTGGCGATGAATGCCGGCCTGCCGAAAGAGACGCCCGCCTTCAACGTCAACCGCCTCTGCGGTTCTGGTTTGCAGGCCATTGTCAGTGCAGCACAAAGTTTGATGTTGGGAGACGCAGGCGCTGCGCTGGCGGGTGGCGTCGAATCCATGAGCCGCGGAGCCTACCTGTTGCCGCAGGCGCGCTGGGGCGCACGCATGGGAGATATGCAAGCCATCGACTACGTGCTCGGCGCTCTGCAAGACCCGTTTGGCGGTTTCCACATGGGCATTACTGCGGAAAACATCGCCGAGCGCTATGGCATCACTCGTCAGGCTCAGGATGAGTTGGCGCTGCTCAGCCAGCAACGGGCGGCCCGGGCGATTGCCGAAGGCCGATTCACTGACCAGATCGTGCCGATCGAAGTGGCGTCCCGCAAAGGCACCGTGACGTTTGCGACGGACGAGCATGTCCGCGCCGAGGTCAATGCCGAGCAATTGGGCAAGATGAAACCGGCCTTCAAAAAAGACGGCAGCGTCACAGCCGGCAACGCGTCCGGTCTCAATGACGGTGCCGGAGCACTGATCATGGCCACGGGTCAGATGGTTCTCGACCAAGGCCTCAAGCCCATCGCCCGACTGGTCGGTTATGCCCATGCCGGTGTGGAGCCAGAGCTGATGGGGTTGGGACCGATTCCCGCCACCCGCCTGGTCCTCAAACGCGCCGGCCTGACCGTTGCCGACCTGGATGTCATCGAGTCCAACGAAGCATTCGCGGCCCAGGCGTGTGCCGTGGCGCAGGAACTGGGCTTCGACCCGGAGAAGGTCAACCCGAACGGTTCGGGGATTTCTCTGGGCCACCCGGTGGGCGCGACCGGTGCAATTATCGCCACCAAGGCGATTCACGAACTGCACCGTGTTCAGGGTCGTTATGCCCTGGCAACCATGTGCATCGGCGGCGGCCAAGGCATCGCCGTGTTGTTCGAACGCGTCTGATCAGCCCAAACGAAGACGGCGCCCATTGTGGGCGCCGTCTCGTTTTACCGCGATGGAATCAGTGCGCAATGCACACAGATTTCAGCTCGATGTAAGTCTCGATCACTGCGCGACCACACTCGCGCCCCATACCCGATTACTGACCAGGCACGACCTTGCTGCAGACACCGCGGACGGCCCCGCTGCAGGCCGGTCGGTATCTCGATGGGCTTCATTTTTTCAGGCCCGGAGGTTCTACTAAACTACTCAGAACTACGCAGATTCAGTGAATGATTTCACAGTACTGCTAAAGTGAAAGCACGCGTCGCCACATGCTCCCAAAGCCTGTAATTTTCGAAGGTGGGTGGCTAATCACGGTGATGCCAACGCTCTCAAGCGAGGGCAGCATGAACTGAATCGCGTCATCATCGAGCGCGAGGGGCAGCAGACATGAGGTCTAAATATGATATTTGAGCCCAACAGTACCCGTTCCGTTCTCCAGCGAAGAAGCAGTACCAGTATCGTTATTCAGGCTGGTCTCGATTGTGTTGCGGTGACCGGTGTTGCGTGGTTTTTGATCAATTATCATATCGGCTTCATAACGCAGTCCTATGTCATCCTGCTCCTGTTGCTGCTGGGGGCGTTGGCCGTCGTATACGACCACTATGCCATTTACCGCAGCAACGTTGGTTTTACCGTCAAAGCCTTCAAGCTTTTGAAAGCGTGGACTGCCACATTTGGCTTTCTCGTTGCCATGGCCTTTCTTACCAAGCAAAGCGAACAGTACTCGCGCTTATTGGTCGGGCAGTTATTTGTTGTTGGATATTTTGCCCAGTTGCTTTTGCACCTCGCGACACGCGAGATGCAAAAGAAGTTTTTGACCCACCCGACTCAATTGGAAAACTCGCTCATCATTGGCTCGGGCGAACTGGCCAGCTATCTTCACAAGAAAATCAGCAATAATCCCTGGCTCGGTGAGCGCATAGTCGGCTGTGTGTTGATTGGCGCGGACGATGATCGGGGAAAGGAAAGTCTGGAAGGCGCGCAACGTCTGTCGATACTGGGCGATATCTCCGACCTTGATGAGTTAGTAGTTAAACATGCCATTCGTACCGTCTATTTCGTGACCCCTCTGGGTGGCTCAGAGATCATCCAGGATGTTTATTTAAGGCTGTTCGATAAACACATCTCTGTTAACTGGGTGCCTGACATTTTCTCACTGCGCCTGATCAACCACAGTGTTCGCGAAATTGCCGGCATTCCCGTGCTGACCTTGTCTGAAACTCCACTGATGGGGATGCGTCTGTTTCTGAAGAACCTTGAGGACAAAGTCCTGGCCTTTCTCATTTTGGTTCTTGCAGCACCAGTCCTGGTAGCCGTCGCCATTGCCATCAAGCTCGATAGCCCTGGCCCCATATTCTTTCGTCAGCAGCGCATGGGATGGAGTGGAGAAGCTTTCCGGATCTGGAAGTTCAGAAGCATGGTCGTCCACCAGCCGGAAGACGGCGTCGTCAAGCAAGCGCAAAAGAATGACCCGCGCATGACCAGGGTTGGCGCCTTTATTCGGCGGACCAGCCTCGATGAACTACCGCAGTTGTTCAACGTTTTGGTGGGGGAAATGTCTCTGGTGGGGCCTCGCCCGCACGCTATTCAACACGATGTACAGTACTCGCCCGATGTCTCTGGCTACTTTGCGCGTCACAACATTAAGCCGGGCATCACAGGCCTGGCTCAGGTACGTGGCTATCGTGGTGAAACGAGGGATATAGAGCAGATGATCCGACGCGTTGACTCGGACATCGAGTACATCAACAACTGGTCGCTTTGGCTCGATTTCGTCATCCTTGTACGAACTGTGTTTGCCTTCTCCGGCAAGCATGCCTACTAAGCTGACATTACCCGGAATACCGGGGTGGCTTCCTGCCCCGGCATGAATTCATATATCCAGAAACCTGAAGAAGCTGTTATGCCGGAAATAGATCCAGCGTACGCTCAACCTCATCGGGATCGATCCTAAAGCCATTGCCCTCTTGCGTACCGACCACAAAGCCAAAGTTTTGGTGATCACGATCCGTTAGATATTTGAAAAAACAGAGGAAGCGATTAGGGGGCTGCAAAACCAGCAGCGAACCACCCGGCTGGAGTACATTAACGCCGTGTATTAGATGACTCCCTTCAATCCCTACCACTGTTCTTGCACCGGCACAGGCCGCCACGATAGTCGGAACGTCGGATTTTGCAGGATCGATAATCCGAAACCCCCTGCGGTCACGCAGACGCTCGGCAAGTTCCAATTCATTGCGTAACAATCGCAATTCTCCCGTGCCACCTCGCAGAACGAACACGCCTGGGTGATCGCAAACTTTTACGTGCGAGAGTAACTTTTCACCCATCGCCCGAAAACGCAGGTGCTTATGTCGATTTTGACTTAGGTCGTCAAAGATAACGAGTTCACGAAAAAAAGCATCGCGTAAACGAACCGGCGTCATACCAAGCCAGTCCTCATAGCCGGGGGCGTGAAGTATGCAGGTCGTAACGGTGGACACAAGGTTGGCAGACACTGCCGTGGTCACCGGAACGCCTTCCTCGCAGGCTATTGGATAGGTTATACAATCATCCATTAACCACGAGCCAAACCATTTATTCCCTCCCGCCGTACAAAACATCGCACCGCGATCAATTTCGTTTTCTACGCGAATCTTTGGTAACCATCCAGATCTAGGCGACAACGAAGACTTGGCATTACCTTTGTAAAGAGTGCCATCAATTAACCAGACATCTTTAAGCAGGTAGCCTCGTGTTGACCCATGTTCAACACTGCCCACTCCTTCCATTGTGCGACGGGGATGCTCGTAAGGATAAAAAAGCTCCCCTGCCCATCCCGTCACACGTTCGAGTTGATTGGGAAGGAAAAAAGCGGGCGGAGCAATTGAGATTTCGCCTGGAGCAATTTCCCACGTTTTCACGGCTAGGCTTTGCAGCGTTAACGACGGCTTCCGTATAAGTCGCGTTTTAAGAATGTGTTTATACGCAGCAAGGCTCCACTTTGATTGGCCGCCACTCGTCAATGCGTTAAATTTCGACATATGCCCCCCATCGTAGTGTGGTTATACCGAAACAGCGTTTATGGCCAAACACGTAAACCGTACTTCTTTAAAGCAACCTATTCAGGTGGATACAATAGTTTCCAGAATAGGGGGTAATGCCAGATGAGCGTAGCGGCCGCGCAAGGTGTCGAGAAGCGCCTCTTGCGGTTTTCTAGAACAATGAAGATATATTTTGAACAGTCCACCAAAACCCATTTCACGATATCGACCCGCGACCTCCTCATCACTTGGTCCGTCCGGCAACCCAAGATGAAGTGTCAGCTTTTTGCCTTCGACAGCAAATAGAGGCGTCTCCCAAAGAAATTGCGCCGCGCCCACCTTAGGCAGTCGAACAAATAAATAGCCGTAGTTACCCAGCGTATCGACATCACCACCACGGCGTCTTTTCCATTCGAGAAGTCCATCGTCCGGGCGTGCCAGGCAAGTTCCGATATCATAATAGTCAAAACCATTTTCTATCGCCCATTCAAGCGCCATGAACGTGGTAATCGAGTTAATTTCACGTAATTTCTTAGCATCTGAAAATACAACATCGGGGTAGCCGAAACGGACGGTGCTCCAGTAGCGTTTTCCTGCCCGGGTAATCACGCACCCAAGATGGCATGCAACTATTTCATCCTCCAGCAGTACTAGATCGAGCCGCCCGGCGCTTTTTGCCACCCGTTGAACTTCACGGGATTCAATTTGAGAGGCCGCTGCTCCATGCCTTGCGCTGGCATAGGGCTTCAGCATTTCCCGATCTGCGATTTCAATTTCGTCATCGTTCAAGGCCTGTTTCATACGATAGCGCAACCGGTTCTTGCGCAGATTTCGACGCAACTCGGTATTGTACCTTGCCGTAATATCTTCAATTGACCGGCTCAGCGGAACGACAGCACTTAAATATTGAGGCACATATAATGCACCCAAGGTCGGCATTTCACTGACCCACACTGTCCGCTCTGAATTATCCAACTTCAATTGGCTATTAACCGCTTGAGATTCAGCGCCCAGTAGAACCTTTACAAATTCCCGCTGTGTTTTCCTGCCCACATAGAGAATGTCATAGGTGCTGTCTTCGCGCAGTTTGAATCTGGCAATTTCCCAGCGCCAAAAACATGCCCTCCCCCCTATATCTTGCAGCCAGGCGAGCGCTTTCCTTAGCTCAAATCGCCTTGAAGGAGAGATTAACTTACGTATTAATTCGGCTATGTATTTTTTCATTTGGTTATTAGCACACTTCAAGGAATGGCCATTTGAGTTTACAAATCAATAACCTAACTACTCGAAATGAGCGCTCGACAGCCGAGCACTTTTTTCAAAATATGCGGCGTCTGACAACATTTTGTTGACGCCAATCTTAATGATGAAAACGACCCCGAACATACCCGTCAAGTCGATAATTCCAACCTGAGTAAAGGTGCTACGTCGGGGTTTTGCAAGATATTTCAGCCGTGTTTTTATGGCGCCGGCCAGGCGTCAAATTCTTGTAATGTCAGGAATCCCTGTAGATCAACGTGCGTAACAAGAACATCGGATTACCCACCACATAGCGACTGAATAATCGCTTTGGCTCACCTATTAGCCTGAACAGCCACTCACAACCGAGACGACGCACCCATTGCGGAGCACGAGTCACCTTGCCGCCGAGAAAATCCAGAATCGCCCCTCCGCACACGACCAGACAGGGCACGCCACTGTCGGCTAACCTGGCAGCAACGGCTTCTTGCTTGGGCATGCCCATACCCAACACAACCAGTTCCGGCTGAAACTGCCGGGCAAGGTTTATGTAAGCATCCACCGGCGCGAAACCATGGTGAGCAGAGACTACATTGACCCCAAATAGCGCTTCGCTACGCTGTACTGCATTGGCTAGAAAGGGCTCTTCAGTACCCCAGAAAGCCACGCGCCGGCCCTTGAACACGGCCAGTAATTTGGGAATGAAATCGGTGCCATTCATATTCAACCCCGGCGCTAAGCCGAGTCGACGAAACAGGATGGCCATGCCGGAGCCATCCCTCAATAACACGTCCGCAGCCAGCAGCGCGTTAAAGTAGTCGGTATTGGACGCCACCAGATTCATGGCATGGGCATTCGCGAACCCGAGCACTGTCGTCACGTCAGGTCTGGATAACGCATCAATCAATGCTTGCTCGTCATCAACATCGCTGATCACCCTGAGTTTCTGGGTAATCGTTTGCCAGCTGTGCTGCCAGGATAAAGCACGCATTAGTTGTCATCTCGCTTCGAACGCACCCATTCAACCTGGCGCTTAAGCAAAAATCCGAGATACAGAGGGATTTTCTTCACCGCGTAGAACGGCGCATACAACAAGGCTGAAAAAGAAATAATCCCGCGACCAAATTGGCTCCATGCCAGCAAGATAGTCACACCCAATATTGCCACCCCGGAAGAAGCTATCAAGGCTGGCGCCAAAGCTCCGGACAGCATAAATACCAACCATGCCACACCAAATACCGCCCCCAAGGCCAACGTCAATAAGGCCAACGGAGGGACCAGCAAATCCAGCGTCATAGCCAGCAGACTCCAGTTACGCTGGCCAATCGACTCCACCAGTAACTTTGGCGTATCCCCAAGGATTACCCCTAGATGACCATGTTCCCAGCGCGTACGCTGGGTAGTTAAGCCTTCATCGCTGCGCGGAAAGTAACTGGTCACCAGAGCATCGGGGCAGAACAAAGGCGACTTGCCGCTTCGGCATAAATCCAGGCCCATCTTCAAATCTTCAACGATGTGGCCACTGGCTAAATCGATCAACATCAGATCCCGCCAGACGAAAGCCATTCCCGTGCCCATTAGCTGACAGGGCAAACCGAGCCGGGTCCAACCCTGCGGCCGTACCCGATTCTTCACACACCAGGCAAACTCGGCAAGCCGCACTTTTAGCCCGGAACCTGCTGGAGCAAGCATTAAATTAAGTGCTTGCGCTGGCCGCCCTGAGTCGATGCAACAGATTGCCAAACGCTCAATAGAACCCTCGGCCACCTGGCAATCCGCATCGATAACAATCATGACGTCCGGCGCATCACTCGCCAAATGACGCACCCCGCAGTCCAGCGCATAACCCTTGCCACGCTGCTGAACATTGCTGCGCTCCACCACCTCGGCGCCCGCCGTGCGGGCCAGCGCGGCCGTGTCGTCAGAACAGTTATCCGCCACCACCAATAGGCGATCACCCAAAAGCAACTGCAGCCGAATGCTATTTAACGTCGCGACGATGATCGAGGATTCATTGTGTGCCGGTATCAACACAGCCACCCGCGGTCGCGATCCTTGCGCCGACGAGCGCGACCGTGCAGGTAGGCAGGCCATCAACACCTGCACAAACAGCACTAACACCGGCAGGAGGATGAGTATCAGCAGTAAGCTGAACAGCCAACTAAGTAATGTGATCATGCTTGCGCCCTAAACAAATTAGCCAACTTGGCCGCTTCGATATCGATGTCGTGTCGCTCCAGCACTCTCTGATAAGCCGCCTCGCCCATCCGCTGCAACACCTCGACAGGTTGCGCGAGACAGTCCGCCAGCGCCGCCGCCAACTCATCCACAGCACCAGCGGGAAACAACCAACCGTTCACACCCTGTTGCACTAACTCGGGAATGCCCGCCACATAGCTCGTCAGTACGGGGCGGCGCAACGCCATGGCTTCCATGATGACCACCGGCAACCCCTCGGCGAAGCTCGGCAACACCAAGGCCCGCGCCGCAAGAATCTCCGCCCGCACCTGATCGCTGCTGATCCAGCCGGTAATTCGCACCCGCGCCTGCAAGCCATGCCGTGCAATCAGGGTTTCGATTTCCGCGCGCATTTCTCCATCGCCGGCCAGTACTATTTCGAACTCCACGTCTTGAGCTGCCAGGATGCGGGCGGCTTCAAGCAGCAAAAGCTGACCCTTCTGCTCACACAAACGACCTACACAAACCAACCGCGGCGTGGATGGCACGGCAACGGCCGGTACGTCGTGAAACGCCCGCTCCAGGCCACAATGCACCACCTTTACCCTTGCCCAGTGTGCATGAGCCACCCAGCGAAACAGCTGGCTGCGCCCATAGGAACTGATAGCAGCGACAAAGGCCGCGCGCCGAACTTTCTCGCCCAAATGAATAAACTGCGGTTTGTCGAACTCTTCCGGCCCGTGCACGGTAAAACTGTACGCCGGCCCACCGAGTACATTGGCCAGCATCACCACCTCGGTTGAGTTGGTGCCAAAATGCGCATGCACATGCTCGGCACCGAACGCCTGCAACCACATCAGCACGCGACACGCCTCGGACAAATAAACCAAATGATAGGGCCAGGGGCGATCGGCACGCCGGCCCATGCGTAACGCCAGCCACAGCGCCGAAAAAAAGCGTCGCGGCTGGGCGCGCAGCAGCTGCAGCACAGGCACTAACAGCTCTTTGACTCCGCCCTGCAGCACATACTGGGTTTTATCGCGTTCGGACACGTCCTCGGCATCCACCAATTCGGCATCCCAGCCACGCAGAGCAATGCGCTGCACCACAAACCCCTGACGTTCCAACGCCAAAATTTCGCGACGAATGAAGCTATGGCTGACTTTGGGGTATTGATTGATGAAATAAGCGATGCGCATAGGAACCAGACTTAGTTGTCGTTGCGGTGGATTATTACTGCAAGTAATCCCACAGTAGTACAGGTATCAGGAACGTCAACTAGCCACACGGCTGCTGCTATAACTGCCTATCAACACGCCATCTATCTTTTTAAAGGTGTCATCCAGCAGTTCATAGCGCCTGCGGTACATGGCACGTTTTTTTGAAGCAATACAGTCGAGCGGTTTCCTGGACAGAATCATGGGAATCTCAAAAAAATCTTCGCGCTCTGATGGAGTCGCTCCATGCTCTAACCAGATCACATCATAATTTGCCGCCAGTTCTAGAGCTTTGTGAGCGCCAAAATACGGATGACGATGGTGGCGATACCCATCCCCTACCGCATAAATTTTTTCAACGCCGATATTGATGGCAATGTATTTAATAACTTCGATCAGAAAGCTTCTTGGCCGAAGGCCTTCAAAGTCTTTTGTCAGGTCCCTGTAGATACTCAACGACAGTTCACTCTCGACGCCTTTATGTATCCCTTGAACGGCACCGATAAAAATACATAACTCAGTGTCCGTGCGACACAAGGTGAAGGCTATCGACGCAATGCGCAGGTCACCCTGAAACAAGTTCAGCACCAGCTCCCCTTCACGCATAAACCATATCGGACGATCCAGCACCAAGGAACAGCCAGCCGCAAACTCCGACAAATCACTCAGCAGCAAACTGTCACTTCGCCCCAACAGCAATAGCTGCGGACAGCTTTTGGTAACCACTTCGTAATGCGAGGCCAATACGCTAAGTTTATTCTTGGGGTTCCAGCTTCTACTGATGTATGGCCAATGAACAACGCCCACACAATCCCCGCCTAACTTCTCAACACCGGACTCACCCAGAGCGCTCGACATACGCCCGCAAAACAACTTTAGCTCGGACCAGTTTTTTGCAACCAAAACCAGCATTTTAAACTTATTATTCAATGCCCTTAAAGAATACCCCGCGTGTAAAAAAAACACGCTCTTTAATATCACCCAATTATTCATATAAGTCTCACTTGTATTCGATCAACGCCGTCTTGCCGGCGCCGAATCTGTTCAGTAGAAACTTGACTTGCCCGAGCATCTCGGGAAATTTCCCCAGCACGAGAAAGAAAGCCCGCAGCCAGTTTTCGCGCGTGGACCTATCGCCCCCACGGGCGAGGCGCACGATCTGCAATGGATAGACCAGCAGCACAAGCAGCCCAAACCATCCCAACACCAAACTCGCGATAACAGTCGCCAGCGGGACACCCAATCCCCAGAACCAGACACGGCGCGACTCACGCAACCAATGTTGCTCCGGTGCGGCCCCATGTAAAAATGCGCCCTCGGCAAAGGCATAACCACCGCGCAGGGTACGCTGCCACCATTGGCCGAACCGGGTCATGGTTGCATCGTGCAAGGTCATTTCCTCGCCCAGACGCCAGATCTTCCAACCATTCCCACGCAGACGCACGCACAATTCAGGCTCTTCCCCGGCAATAAGGCCCGGTCGAAACCCGGACGCTTCGGCGAAGGCGTCAGCCCGCATTAGCGCATCGCCACCACATGCCTTGGCCTCACCTACCGGCGTATCCCATTCGAAATCACACAGTAAGTTGTAAACCGAGTGCTGCGGAAAACGTTCACGGCGCCGTCCGCAGACCACCGCGACGTCAGGATGTGTATCAAGAAAGGCCTGCGCCCGGGGCAGCCAACCCCCGACAACCTCACAGTCACCGTCGACGAACTGCACATAACGCATCACCGGCATTAAGCATTGTATGCAGGCAAATCCTTCATTGCGCGCACGCGCAGCCGTAAAGGGAATCGTCATGTCCAACTCGACCACCTCGACCCCAAGCCTGAGTGCCATCTGCACTGAACCGTCTGTTGATCCAGAGTCGACATAAACAACCTTCTGCGCCGAACCGACGAGGGAAGTCAGACAACGCTCAAGCCGTAGGCCTTCGTTGCGACCGATAACAACGACACCCATCCCCATAGCCATGGCGTTCACTCAGCGACGCAATTGAAGTAATCCATCGGGTGGTTCATGAGAATTCCCTCGATTCTGCGTACTTCCTTTTCTTGATAGTCGCAGGCACGCCCACTGCCACCGAGTCGTCCGGTACATCGGTCAGCACCACAGCATTGGCACCAATCACGACATTGTTACCAATGCGGATATTGCCCAGCACCTTGGCCCCTGCACCGATATCAACATTGTTACCCATCACCGGAGCAATCGGCTCACTCACATTCTTGAGGCCCACGACGACGCCATTGCGAATACGGCAATCATCGCCGAACTGCGCAAAGCCACTGATCACGATTCCGCCGAAATGATCGATGACGAAGTTGCGCCCGACCACAACCTCACACGGCAGCTCGATACCCGTGACGATCTGCACCAGTTTGAAGAGGACTTTGTATATAAAGGAGAACAACTTACGTAACAGTGCCGGTCGCACACCGTAACGCCAGCGCCCAAAGCGATAAACCACCATCACCCAGAACCCCTGAGCCCCCCAATCTCCGGCGTATGCACGCAAGTCCGCACGTATGTTTTCGAACATAACTGGCTCTACCGTGTTGGTTGGCTAGCGAATTTGGTATCACGCAGCAACGCCCAGGTCACACGAGTATGCTGCCAACACGCCCCTAAAGCGGCCCGGCCGCGGCCTTTCAATATCGCCTTGAGCGCCAAAATCAGATCACCCAGACTCACCAGCAGCATATGTGAGGCCAAACCAGGCAGACCGTGGTGCTTGCGGAAGTACAAAAGCTCACTTTCGATTTGTAACGTGGGTAACTGGCGACTAACCGCATTGAGTTTGTCAACAGACTTGGCACTTTCACCACCGATATGCACCACCGTGGTATGCGGGTAATAAACCACCTTCCAGCCCGCCTGTTTAACGCGTTTGCAGTGATCTATCTCCTCGAAGTAAAGGAAGTAGCGCGGGTCGAACAAGCCAACCTGGTCGATGACTTCACGGCGGATCAGGTAATAGCACCCGGGCACCCAGTCGCACTCACGCACCGAAGCATGATCCCAGGCCATGTCGTCGACTCTCTTAACCACAGGGAAAAAGCGTTCAAGCCCTGTACGCGAGAGGAAGACATTCAACGGCGTTGGAAAATAGCGACAGGAGGGCTGTAAATCGCCCTCTCGTCCAACCAACCGAACGCCGAGGACACCGCAATCAGGATGAGTCTCCATGTACTCGAGGGTCTTGCTCAGGGTATCCGCAGCAACAAAGGCGTCGGTATTGAGAAGCAACGCATACTTGCCCTGCAGGTGTTCAACCAATTGATTATTGGCACGCCCAAAGCCAACATTGTTTTCATTGGCCAGTTGCAATGCCTCTGGACAAATAGTTGCCATACACTCCAGCGAATTATCGGCAGAGGCATTATCCACCACTAAATAGCGCGTGCGATCCACACTATTGGACTGGCGTAACGCATTAAACATCGGTTGCAACAGCGCCGCTGTATTGTAATTAACTACCAACACGTCAAGGGGAGCACTAACCATTGGGTTGCTCGCCAAAAAAATGTTGCGCTCTCATTGCTATAAGCTTCGGTTCAAGTGCCGGGTCGTATACACCACTGCGCTGCCTGATAAGGTCAATCCACGGATAAGTGGCGCTACGCTCTTCGACTTTCGCCAACACCTCTTCCATTGTACAAATAACCTTGGCTGGATTACCCGCAACCACTACTCCAGGCGGAACATCTTTTACGACTACAGCACCGGCTGCAACAATCGAATCAGGACCAATAGTCACACGCGGCATGATGATAGAACCATAGCCGATAAAACAATTATCACGTATATCGATAGCGCCGACAGAGTCAAGTTTTTTACCATAGCGCACCTCGAGCAAGCCGACTATTCCATCGTGACCGAATAGCGTGCAACAAGATAAACCTACATTATTTCCGAGTCGTACTAGCGAAGGGTCAGTTATATTGGCAGCAGGATTGATCCATACGCCTTTACCGATGGAGTGCAGCCCCCCCCACCGAACCATATGTTTAGCCCATTCATACCCGTCCGGTTTACAGAATTTTTTATAGAGCGAGGTCCCATGCCCCGTTGTTTTTGCAATATGAGCAATAATACGTTTTAGTAGACCAATCATCCTGTCAGCCTCAATAATTCAGCGATAGACATCTGTGCCAGAGTTAGATACACCCTGATTCTTCATTACCACTACCCTAAGAGTAGACGCTTCCCTAAAATCCAACACTCAAATAATCCACACATGCTCCCCCTTCATGAATATCTGCCCACCCCGGGCCCCATCTGATGGTGGAGATAATCTGCCAGCCTTAGAGCGAGTTGCAAAAGAGGCATCGTGGGGTTACAGGCCCCCCCTGTAGCGAAAACACTGCTGCCCGCAACGTAAAGATTCTCAACACCAAACACTTTGCAGTTCTCGTCGACCACACCAAACTCAGGCGAAGTCGCCATCCGCGTGGTCCCCATATGATGAGCATGGGGATTGAGCTTCAGTGGCAAATCGACGTCATACACAAATTCTTCCAACTTGACGAAGCCCAGCCCTGTGTCGGCAAAACACTTTGCCACTTCGAGCCCTATAGACTTGACGGTTTCCCTGTCTGCAGGAGTTAGCTCCCAATGAATCTTGACCTTCCTCATCCCTAACGCATCTCGCTCGTCGAGCAATGAGATGCGGCTATCAGGGTTGGGAAACTGCTCGATCAGCGTGCCGAGCACCCCATCTCCAGGGCAATCGAACTTGGCAATAAATTCAACCTTGCGCTCCGCACCCACTTCGCAAACGAGGTTCTCGAAAAAGCTCTTGATGGCAGCCATTCGCCCATAGGATTTCACTTCAGCTACAAGCGTGGCCGTCACATTCCCTTTACCTGACTTGTGCTGCATCACGAATGCATCGGTCGTGAAGTACTGCCGAGCATCTGTACCCTGCCCGTCTTTCAGGATGAAGTTTCCCATTTCGACGTTCAGGTGCTCCATGAAGCATCTACCGACGAAACCATCCTTGCTTACGATACCGCCAGCTGCCAGGGACTCGCTGTTGAGCAGGTGCCTGGCATTCTCGATCGCGCCTGTCGCCAGAATGAATTGTTTTGCCGTGACTCGCTCTCGATGCAACTCGTAGTCCGAGACGACTATCGTTGCTATGCGGCCGGTCTCGCTGTCGAATTCAAGATCGACGCAATTGCAATGGATGAAGACATCCAGCCCCTCGGTCTCATTAAGTTCCCTGGCATATTTTTGTGCAAATCGCGTCGGAGGGCTTAGTAGAAAACGATCAGCGTCAAAGTCGGTGCCGTCCAAAGTCGCATTGATAGCCTTGAATCCGGAGTGCGGCGGAAGATCGACAATATCCATGGCCGCCGACAGATTGCGCTCGATCTCGGAAAACGCGATGGGCCAACCGGGCACGGGCACCGGAGGGCCTACGGTAAAGTCCGACTTTTCGAATGGACGGCATCGCCCTGCCCAGTGATTGGAGGTCCCGCCAAGAAAGCGCAGGCGTGTTTCATGAGCGTAGACCTCGAGGCCTGACGATGAGACCGTATAGAGGCTCTGCGAAGCCGGCGAATACTCGTGCCCGCCGCCCTCGACAAGCACCACACGCCGACCATTACCGGCTAATCGCAAGGCCAGCGTAATGCCGGCCGGCCCACCGCCTATGATGCAGACGTCATAGTGGTCGCGGAGTTCTTTCTGCGATTGGTAGTCTTTGATCATGCTTGTGTTTGCCGAAAATGCCGGGCAGGCAGCACCCATCCGTTGATGACAACAAACTCGGATTTAGCAGCAGAAGGCCGGGCAACGGCTTTGGAAAATCCGAATATGAGCCCTCCAATACTCAATAAAGCAGAAGCCTGGAGGAAGCCTCTGCGCCCCATCACAGAGGTATTCAAATCAGTTTCTCTCATGATTCAAAGCTCCACGACATCAAGATTACGTTGGAAATTTCAACCACACATCAAGGCCATATTTTTTTGGCGACCGCCATCAATACCTCAATGGCGACGCTGTGCCACAGCTTTGGAAACATCAAGAGAAACAGATCAGATCAAAGCCATTTAAAAAGATCCGTCAATAGTTCCCCACACAAAGCCCCCACCGCCAACATTGGCAGCACTACCAGCTCACGCTTGAGACTGAACAGCCCCAGACGACAATTGACATAAAAAACCAGGATAAGCGTAGGAAACGTGTACAGGGCAGCGCCCCAAATCGCATATTTGACCCCACCAATCGCCAGCAGCAGAGGCAGCAGCACCCACAACGAGACCACGCGAATAATGTTATCGATAGCCTGGTACTTGGTGAGTCCCAAGGCAATCCAGACCTGATTCGCCAGCAGGTAGCGCATGGTGAAAAAAGAGAGTGAAAGAATGGCCATCATGTTGCCGGCCTCAGCGTAACGCTCATCGTACAAGATGCTGATGAGCAGGGGACTGCCGGTCAGGAACAGTCCACAGAGGAACAGGCATGCAAGATCGAGCATCAATTTCAAGCGGTAGTACAAAGCGTGGAGCCGTACGGTGTCATTAGTTCTTGAGGCCTCACTGAAGGCCGGCAAGGCCACGGCCCCGACTACCTTTTGCAACGCAAGCTGAACAGCTCCCAAAATCAGCACGGCAATGGAGTAAACGCCCAGTTCAGCGGGCGTCATGCTGCCGCCGAACCAGACACGATCACCGTACATGGCCAATACGCCCACTGCCGACGACAACAGTATCCAACGGCCGAAGCCGACTAATTCATCGAGCGCAGAACGCTCCCACTGCAGACGGTTAGAAGGGCCCTCAAACCAGAAATGCCCCAACAGCGTGTTGACCATCGATTGGATCAGACCTGCAATCACCAGCGACCAGATGGACCTGGTGAAGTAACCGATGCCCAGCATGACCACCAGCCCCACGACCTGAGACCCAAACTCGGTGAGCACCACTTTCTTTTGCTGGAAAGCGCGCACTGCCAGGTCGATTTTGGTCGACTGAAAGCCAACGATGATTGCCGAGAAACCGGTCACGGCTAACACCAGCGGCAACTCGGGTGCGGCGTAGGTGGAATTGGGCGACCACAGATTAATGGTCTGTGCATACCAGGCGAGGGCCGCAAGGAGAAGTGTCGAAGCAAAAAGGATAAAGCCGCGCACGATCTGCACGGTCCAGATGGTATTGAGAAACACCGGATCGTCGCCACGCGGGGACTGGATGATGTTCTGGCGCAAGCCGACATCGGAAAGCATGTGCAGAACCAGAGAAACGGTGATGGCGATCATCATGATGCCGAACATCTCCGGCATCAGCAGACGGGCCATTATCAGGTTGCCGCCCAAGCGAAAGGCTTGAGACGTAACCAGCGCCCCCAGATTCCATGCCCCGGCAGAAATCGCTCGCTTACGAAGGCCCAACGTTGGCGACAAATCAACTAACGACATAACATCATCCCCGGACTCAATGGCTCAAAAGGAACTATAGTCGCGTCTGGCCATTCCACTAGTCGTCGCTCATCAATCAATAAGTCCAATCATCCATGCCTGAGCACTTCCGCGCGTTAATCGTCATTCTGGTCCTTGCTGGCATCGTTTTTGCCATGGCACGTCGACCAGCAGCAGACCTGATTCCCGACCGTAATTTCACTCGGCGGCGCAATCTGTGGTTCGTATTGACGCTACTGGCATTTGTTTCGCACAGTTTCTGGGTGTACGCGGGCATTGCCACGATCATTCTGACCTTCGCACGAAAAAACGAACGCAATCCCGTGGCGTTGTTTTTCCTGCTGCTGTTTCTCATCCCGCCGTCCCCGGCGGAGATTCCCGGCTTCGGCCTGATCAACTATTTTGTTGTCCTTAACCATATTCGTCTGCTGGCACTGTGTGTGTTGCTTCCGGCTTTTTTGGCTCTGCGCAAGCGCGCCGACACGGTCCCTTTCGGGCGCACCTGGCCTGACAAACTGTTAGCCGCCTACCTCCTGCTGACGAGTCTGCTTTTGCTGCGCGAAACCACCGTCACCGACACCTTGCGCCAAATGCTCTACCTGTTTCTCGAAGTTTTTTTGCCTTACTACGTTGCCAGCCGGGCGCTGAAGAACCTCAGCGACTTCAAGGACGCTCTGTTCGGTTTTGTACTCGCCGCCATGGTGCTGTCGCTTATAGGTCTCTTCGAATATTCCAAGCGCTGGCAGCTGTACAGCGCGGTTGTCAACGCCATGGGCATGCAATGGGATCCCGGCTACTTGAGCCGTGGTGGCTCATTACGCGCCAGCGCCACTACCGGCCAGGCCATTGCGCTGGGCTTCGTCATCAGCGTGGCCATCGGCTTTTACCTGTACATGCAGGAGGAGGTACGTAGCAAATTGCAGCGCAGCCTCGGCGCACTGTTGCTCGCCGGTGGTCTGTTCGCACCGCTGTCGCGTGGCCCCTGGATCGGTGCAGCCGTCATCATCGTCGTGTTCATCGGCACCGGCCGTAAAGCGATCAAACGCCTGATGCTGCTGGCCGCCGCCGGGGGGCTCGCCCTTCCCTTGCTGGCCGTCGTACCGGGCGGGCAAAAAGTGCTTGATCTGCTACCGTTTATCGGCACGGTGGAAGTGGAAAATATCACCTACCGGCAGCGCTTGATTGATAACGCCGTGATCGTTATCCAGCGCAACCCTTGGCTGGGTTCTTTCAATTTCCGCAGCACACCGGAAATGCAGTCCATGATTCAGGGCCAGGGGATCATCGATATCGTGAACACCTATATCGGCATAGCGCTGTCGTTCGGTTTGATTGGTTTGACGCTTTTCGTGGTTTTTTTCGTCAGTGTTCTGCAGGGCATCCGCAAGGGGATGCGTTCGTTCCCCAACGAAGACGATGAGGCACGCCGACTCGGACGTGCACTTCTGGCGACACTGGCCGGGATCCTGATCACCATCGTTACCGTTAGCAGTATCACGGTAATCCCCGTGGTGTATTGGTCGGTGGCTGGACTGGGCGTCGCCTACGCTCAGATGGCACGCAGGCTCAAGCACACCTCGACGGCCGTCACGGCGAGCGCCCACCTCCAACTCAGGTAGAACCCATGATCCAGTTGTTTCGTCGCCCCCGGATACTGCTCCTGCCAATGCTGTTTTTTGCTATTTGGCCGTTTCGTACCTGGGCGTCGGACTGGGTCGTCAGTGTGGATGAGCGCAATGGCCTGCCAATGCTGGCGCGTGGTGGCAGTCCGGTAATTGCTACGACATTCTCGTTCTTTGGGCGCAATTGGGACTGGACGTATTTGCAGACCGAATTCAAGGTAAATACCCCTTATCGATACTCCCTTGCAGGTAAAAACAAAGCGCTGGATTTCGACTTGACTGCGCAGATTCAGAAGCAAGACGAGCAAAAGCTGACCTGGAACTTTGTCCTGGATGCACACAGCGGGAAGTCTGGCGTTTCAGGTGGTGGCATCGTCTTCGAATTCGACCCCGCTCTTTTCGCTGGAGAAATGGGCGAGCCCACTTTGCTACCCGACAACCGCGGCTGGACCTGGGGCAATGCACAAGGGCGACGCATCGAAATGCGCTTCGAGCCCGCACTGGCGGGTGTGTACTTTGAACCGGGCAGTAAATCCGAGGTGCGTGCTTTTTTCTACAAGAACACGATCAAACCTGGCCGCCAGGACTTCACAGCCACCTTGAGCGTTTCTGGCGATGTGGCGGTCGGCCCGACCACAACCGAGCGCTTCGGATTGTCGGACCCAAAGAGCTGGCCGACTGACAAGCTCGACTGGAAAACCTCGCCGGTCGACCTGTCCTTTCTCAACGCTCAGGAAAAACCTGCAGGCAAGCGCGGCTTCATCAAAGCGTCCGGCGAGCAATTGCTATTTGCCGACAACACAGCGGCGCGTTTCTGGGGCACCAACCTTTCGGCCTACACGCTGTTCCTCACATCAGACGATGCAATCAAGCTGCAGGCCAAACGCCTGTCGGCACTGGGCTTCAATCTTGTACGACTGCACCACCATGACTCGCCATGGGTCTTCCCGAACATCTTTGGCGACGGCAGGGTCACGCGCAGCACCACCCAGCAATTGAGCCCGGAATCGCTGAAAAAAATCGACTGGTGGATCAAGTGCCTGAAAGACGAAGGCATTTATGTGTGGCTCGATCTGCACGTCCAGCGAGTCTTTACTGAAAACGACAACATTTATGGCTTCGATGAGTTGCCAAAAGAAGAGCAAAATTTTACCTACCTCAAGGGCTATTCCTATGTGAATCTCACCATTCAGAAAGCCATGAAGCGCTTTGCCGAAGCCTACATGACCCATGTAAACAGCTATACCGGTCTCGCCTACAAAGACGACCCGGCGATTGCCGCCGTACTGATCACCAACGAAAACGACGTCACCAACCACTTTGGCAACGCCCTGTTGCCAGACAAGAATGTGCCGAAGCACAACCGCGTCTACATGGCGGAGGCCGAGGCTTTTGCCAAACAGCACAATCTGTCTGCAAACCAGACCTGGCGCTCCTGGGAGCCAGGCCCCTCCAAGCTGTTCCTTAACGATCTGGAGCGACGTTTCAACGTCGACATGATTCAACACCTGCGTGGAATAGGCGTGAAGGTCCCCATCGCCACGACCAGTAGCTGGGGCCGCAATGGTCTGAACTCCCTGCCGGCCCTTACTGCCGGCGACGTAATAGATGTCCATAGTTACGGGGGCTCGGGGCAGATAGAGAAAAACCCGCTCTACAGCGACGGCATAGTGAATTGGATTGCCGCCGGCCAGGTCATCGGCAAACCCTTGACCGTCACCGAGTGGAACAATGAGCCCTTCCCGACACCAGACCGCCATTCGCTGCCACTCTATATCGCCGGCACCGCCCGCCACCAAGGCTGGGATGCACTGATGCAATATGCCTACAGCCAGGAGCCATTGGGGGGCCAAGGGATGAGTGCCAACAACTGGCACGCCTATAACGACCCTGCAATGCTGGCTACCCTGCCCGCCGCCGCCTTGCTTTATCGCCGTGCAGACGTTCGCGAAGCAACAACGACCTACGTCTTCGCGCCGACGCCAGGCACCCTGTTCAACCAAATGATCACACCGGCCAACTCTGCTCTACTGCGCACAGCCATGGAGAAAGGCAAGCTGGAAATCGCGATGCCACAAACGCCGGAGTTGCCTTGGTTGCAACAGAGCGTTATCCCAAGCAATGCACAGGAATTTCATGACCCTGACCAGTCGCTGCTGGACGCCAATGCCATCGAGTCCACGACCGACACGGGAGAGCTAAAGCGCAACTGGAAACAAGGCGTCTACACCATTAATACACCGCGTACCCAGGCCGCTACGGGCTGGATCGGCGGCGAATCGATCAGCCTGGGCAACATTAAGGTTCAAGTGAAGACCGCCAACGCCAGTGTGGTGGTGCAAAGTCTGGACGACGCGCCTTTGGGCCGATCGCAGGATTTACTGATTTCGTTAGGCACCCGCGCCATTCCCCAAGACGACGACAAAATACCTTTTTACGTTGAGCCCCTCGAGGGCACGCTAACCATCCAGGCGCCGCAAGGCTTGACACTGTTCACCCACGGCATTCTGGGGCAAATGAAGAAGCTGCCCGCGACCTACCTTGATGGCCGCTACACAATCAAGTTCGACGGCTTGCAGGCGTCGAACTGGTTGTTTTTGAAAAAAGACGTCACGCAAGCACAACCTTAGGCGATGCGCAGCCGACCTCAACTTGATGGAACAACGCCTTGCGGCGTTGTTCCGCGAGGGCTATTTAAAGGGCGTCAAAATCAAACGATGGAACATAGCCTGCGCCGAGCAGATGTGGACATTTCGACGATACAAAATCATCACTTAATAAATCATCCGAACTTCTGTACTTACTCGTGAAAACCCCTGTGATATTTAAAAGAGTATGTGGCAAGGAGGATATGCTGATTTTCTGACTTTCTCTTTCCTTCAACTTTAAAAGCTTGAGCGATTGCTGGCTTGAAACATTATCGGATGCCCAGATAAATGCCGAAACCGGAAGATCATATTTATTGCCAATTCCATGACCCAAGAGCCCTCGACTGTCATCCATCATGTTTTCACCATGATCCGATGAATAAAACAAGACAGATGGTTTTTTGCTTGACTTCAATCGATCAATAATTGTGCTCAATAGCCAGTCCGTATACAAAATACTATTGTCATATTCCGCGGTAATTTTGTCTTTGAAGCTGTCTGTTGATGGCTTGAATTTATCGAAGTTTTCCGGGTATCGGCGTGAATACTCGAAATGACTGCCCTTGACATGAATGAATATGGCTTTCTTTTCTGTACCGCTTTTATTCAGTATTTTTTCATATTCTGAAATCAATGCTCCATCATAGCTTCTCTCAAAATACTGACGGTATTGTGCCTCTGCGGCTATTTGTGGAATTATTCCGCCAAAACTATCAACCTCCTGCACAGACAACCAATAGGTCATGTACCCGGCTGCGCGATAGATACTCACCAATGATTTTGTTGACGCAATGGCGTCCCAATCCGATATAGGCTCAAGGCTCAGCATTGAAGGAACCGCAAACGAGGTATAGGGAGCTGTCGTGCAGATCTGATTAAATTTGAAAAGCCCCGCCTGCTTACCGAGATTCGGGGTTGTTTCCTTGTTATAGCCGTAGAGGGACCAGTTCTGCGGCCGTGATGACTCACCGATTACAAAAACGATGGTTTCTATATTGGATTGATTCGACAGACTGGTTATTTTTACATCGGATTCCCGACGGCGCTTGATAAGCTCCTCCGTCCCCAAATACAAATTTGCAGTCAGGGCAATCTGCGACAAATAACCTACTGGCGTGCTTTGATCTTTTGCAAGGAGATCCATGACTGCAGATTTCCCGAAAGAATTAAGTTTGACGGTTTTATAAAAATACGCCCCATAGCCCACTAACAAGGCGCTAACAACCAAAACAAAAATACCCTTGTTTTTATATAATTCGCGCTTATGCAGGCCGATTAATCCAGCCCCATAGCAAAATATGAAAATCACCAGAACGATACTGATTGGCTGCCAATAGGTCGGCAGAAATTCGCTTGCCTCCTGATAGTTTGTCATGCCAATAAATATATAGGCAGCTGTTAATCTCGAGTTGAAATTCAACACCAAAAAGAGATCAATAGCTGCTATCAAATAGAATGGCAGCAGAATGATGTGCACCTTGAACTGATTGGATGAAATAAATCTAATTGCCAAAAGCCACAACACCGACATGCCAAGGGTGTAAACGACCAATAAATCAACTTTAGAGTATTGATTGTTTGTTAGCGCTCTAACAATCAACGGTGATAGCAGAAATGACCACAATACTAAATTTGGCCATTCTGCTTTAAATATTTTTAATGAGTAATCGATAATTTTGGCAGGATTTTTCATTTGATTATTATTCTCGCAGGATGCCCATATGCTTCCTCAGAGGGTAGCTCCAATTGGCGCTCTCGCGGTATCTTGTTCAAAATAATCTCTCCTTTGGCGCTCCAAACGTAGCGAGTCGCAAGGCTTGGCACAGTTCACCCTTGGCATTCTGGAGCAAAAGAAGAAGCTGCCCGCGACCTGCCTTGATGGCCGTTATACAATCAAGTTCGACTTGCAGGGTTCGAGCTGGTTGTTTTTGAAAAAAGGTGTCACCCAGGGCAAGCTTGCACAGCGATAGTGCCCAGGAAATCGGAGATCAGGATGAAATTTTTGGTGGTGGGTGGCGCGGGTTATATCGGCTCGCACATGGTGAAGCAGCTACTGAGTGCGGGTCACGATCTTGTGGTGGCAGACAATTTCTCAACGGGTTATCGCAGCGCGTTGAGGGGCGGGACATTGGTCGAACTGGACATAGCCGACGAACAGGCGCTGGACGCCCTGTTTGCGGGACACCACTTCGATGCCGTGTTCCACTTCGCCTCCTTTATACAGGTGGGCGAATCCGTCGCTGAACCTGCCAAGTACTATCAAAACAACTTCGCCGCCACCCTGACGCTGCTCCAGGCGATGGTTCGCGCCGGGGTTAAAAACTTCATTTTTTCCTCAACCGCCGCCGTCTACGGTGACCCGGTGTATGTACCCATCGACGAGGAGCATCCCAAGGTCGCGATCAACCCTTATGGTCGCAGCAAGTGGATGGTGGAGCAGATGCTTGAGGATTTCGACCGCGCATACGGGCTGAAATCGGTCTGCCTGCGCTACTTCAACGCCGCCGGAGCAGACCCTGAAGGACAGTTAGGTGAACGCCATGAACCGGAAACCCACCTGCTGCCCCTGATCCTGCAAGCAGCCTCCGGACGGCGCGCAACCATCACCGTCTATGGCCGTGATTACGACACGCCTGACGGCACTTGCATTCGCGACTACGTCCACGTTGTCGACCTCGTTGCCGCTCACGCACTTGCCGTGGATTATCTGTTGGCAGGGGGTGCAAGCACGGCGTTCAACCTCGGTAACGGTCAAGGTTTCTCAGTACAGCAAGTGATAGATACCGCGCGCTACGTGACCGGCCAGGATATCTCTGTCAGCGAAGCGCCACGTCGCGCGGGCGATCCACCACGCCTTGTGGCCGATCCCCGCAGGGCCAACACATTACTTGGCTGGCAACCGCAATTTGGCTCACTTGAACAGATAGTGGCGCACGCCTGGAGCTGGGAGCAGAAGTACCCTTGGCACTACCGTCGGCGCTAGCCAATAGCGCCGATCTCCTGCGGGTGATGCTCTAGTAGTAAGAGCGGTTTTCGCGCTCGGCTTTGTTCAACACCGTGCCAATCAGGTTGGCTGTCCCAAGATGATGCAGGCTTTCCTCGATCTCTTTCTTGCTGTTCAATCCATTAGCGACAACGAGCAGGACGCAGTCGAACCTGGGCAAGACGTTAATCACATCATCCGAACTCAACAACGGCGGCAAGTCGAAAATTACGATGCGTGAGTTGTAGCGCTCGCGCAGATCAGCAATCAAATGGCTCACTGCAGGCGATGACAACACCTCGGTGGAAAGAGGAATCGGCTCACGCGTCGGCAGGACCACAAAGCGCGGCAAGGTCGGATTGACCAGTACTTCTTGCAGTTCAGCTTCATCTGCCAACAATTCATTAAGCGATTTATCCATCGGCAGACCCAGATACTCACCCACCTTCGGACGACGCAAGTCGAAGTCCACCAGTAACGCCGTCTTGGTCGTGTGATGCGCGATACTCATTGCCAGGTTTATAGCCAACACCGTTTTGCCTGCCTCTGGAGTCGGCGAGGTGATGGCGAGCGTGCGCCAGCCATTTTCTTCCATGATTTTCAGCACTTGTGTACGCAGTAGATCGAATGCCCCGCCCATACTCGAATTTTTGTTGTAAGCCACAATGCGGTTGCGCTCAAGGTGATCTGGTCGCAAAGGTACAACCTTGGTTTGCACATAACTGAGTGCATTCAGACCTGTGGACTGCGCGGTCGGTGTCATGGCTTTTGACGAGGTCTGTTGCTCGGCTTTTTCGGTATCGAGATTGATTATTTCCATGGTTATATTCCTTATGCAAACCGGCCCAGAGCTTTAAACATCAGAAGATCCAGAGGCATGTAGAGGAAGTGCAGGAGCACCAGAAAGATCGCGATTATCGCGACTCCACAGACGATCAATAGCATTCGCCATTTCCTGCGGCGTGCCAGTTCAGCCTTGGTGTGAATGTAGGGAATGGAAACCAATACGCGTCTACCCAGCACGCTGGCCAAGGCCTGGGCACCGCGCACACGCTGACTCATCATCTCGAGAAGCATCACCAGCGCGCCAGCACCCACCGGGGCAAGCAAGAAACCCATGGCAACCACTTTTTTACGGTTCGGCCGTACCGGCTTTTCGGGCATCAGCGGCGACTCCAGAAGAACAAAACGCTCGGCTTTGTTTTCCTGCTCCAGGCTTTCGGAAATTTTCGCACCCATTTCCTTCGTGCGAATCTCCTCATATTTTTTACGAGCGTTATCATGGTCACGCATCACCGTGACCAAGCCGCGCTCGACTTGCGGCGTCTCAAGAATTTGCGCCTCGTATTCGGCTATTTTTCCGAGTATTTGCTGCTTTTGATCGGCCAGCGACTTGATACGTGCTTCTGCTGCGGAGATCCGCGTCTGGGCCTTGGCAACGTCCAGATTGACCGAAGCCGCTGCACCACCAGCACCTTTGCCAGCCTGAAGTGCAGCAATTTTGCGTTTGACGGCACGCACGTCGGGGTGGGCTTGCGTATACAGCGACTGCAACCTGGTGTACTCCGCTTTGAGGCTAGCCAGATCCTGTGGTTTATCAACTGCCGCACCGGGTACTCCAGGCTTGGTCGCCAGCCCGGCATTCGCGGCGGAAAGCTCCAGCTCATTGAAGCGCAACTCCTCACGGGCAGTTTTGTAGTCACGGTCGACCTCTTTAAGCTCGGTTTCTGCGCGCGTCAACATATTCATGCGCAGCTCTTGATGCTCGGGCAGCGCGTTGCTGTGTGCCTGCTTGAAGTCCGCCAACCGGTTCTCAAGGGCTTCCAGTTCCACCCTGAGTTTGTCCGCCTCCTGCGTCAGGAACTCTGTCGTTTCACTGGCGCGCTCGGTGCGCTGCTTGATGTTTTCATCCAGAAACAGCGTCACCAGCTCATTGGCAACTTTGTTCGCAATCTCTGGCTGCCGGTGCTCAAAGGAAAGACGGAAAGCAATCGTCACCTCTCCGCGCCCCTTAACGGCAGCACTGACCAGGGAGACCACAATCGCATTGCGCATTTCTTCGATCTTCTCGCTAACGCTCAGTTGCCGACTTTGCGAAGCAAAAAGATTGTATTTGTCGATGATCCCTTCCAGATGCTCACGGGTCATCACGCGCTGGCGAATGACTTCGATGCGCTCATCGGCAAAGGTATTGTTGTTGGCCGCCACCAAGTCTGGCGAAATCTGTTGAGACTCCACCAGAATCGTACCGGATGACTCATAGGTCGGCGGGAGAGAGATCGCTACCGCTATGCACACGCCCAGTATGACCACGAAACTCACGATCAACAGCAGGGCGTGGTGCTTGATGATAGCTAGGTAGTCGTTGAACGACATTTCGTATTCAGAGGCCATATTTCTCACACAGCTGAATGTCAGAGACCGGGATAACTATAAGTCAGCATCAGCCCGACGACGTTTGCAGTGGCATCCGGCAAGCCATCTTGCTGGCGTTGTTTGTATGTGTAGGATAGGCGTGCAATCCAAAAAGGCGAGAGTTCTTGGCTAAACCAGGCACTGTAATTTTTCAGGGTATTAGGCGTCCGTCCTTTGGAGTCTTGCCAGGAGGCATCGAAACCGGTGCGCCGGGTCTCGTCGACGGCATAGCTCCATGTCCCCCTCATGGCATCAACCTCGACGAAACCACCGTCGCCGCTGGCGAGAGTGCTACGACTGGCGTCGATGCTGGTATCAATACGCTCACCGGCATATTGCAACATTAAACCGCCCTGGCCTTTGGGGCCGCTACCGGTGCCGGAGACTTGGTTGAGACCCGCGTAGGCCGTCCCCTTAAGCCGCTCGGAGAATTGGACATTCAAGCCGACCGCGGGGGTGTAGCTGTTTGAGGAAGCCACCGCAGACCCCTTCTCCGGCTCATAGCGCCTCACGCCAAGACGGGTGAACAGCTCGACCTGCTCACTCCATGCATAGTTCCAGCTGAAGCGGGTCGCCAGCTCGTCATAGTCGGTCAGTGAACCAACATCGTAAGTGACATGAGTGTAGTCGGTCTCGTTAACCAGGGTACTTCGCTCGCTGAGAGCAGTACTCCAGTTGCCGCCCACCAAATACATCTTTT
The DNA here is from genome assembly GCF_004402115.1 of Pseudomonas sp. F01002. Taxonomy (NCBI): domain Bacteria; kingdom Pseudomonadati; phylum Pseudomonadota; class Gammaproteobacteria; order Pseudomonadales; family Pseudomonadaceae; genus Pseudomonas; species Pseudomonas sp. F01002. The sequence goes on from NZ_SOPU01000005.1 coordinate 49,994, forward strand.
GCGTGCCATCAGAGGCAACTACGCCGGTTTCCTGAACCACCGTGGAAAGCGTCGAGTTTTCTTCATATCTCGCCGTGAGTCCAAAAGCACCCGTTTCGGTCGCGCGCTGCCACCCTAATTTTAATCTGGGATCTTCACGGTCCGAAACGATGGACGTATCCGACGAACGCACGATATTTAACCCGAGACCGAACTGGAACTCATCCCGTCCGGAGGTACCCACGAGGCTGTAATCGGGGGCGATGATGGTACGGGTCACCCCCTTCTCACCACTCGTAAGCAGCAGTGGGTTGCTGTCGTACTCGACCGTCGAAGGCACTGCTATTGCTGATTGCCAAGTAGCAGCATAGGCCATGTCCGAACACGACAAAGCCAGGATTGCCGTCGCAACCCCGGTAGTTCGAAATCCAAGCAAAGTAATCCCTAGTGCCTCGCGCAAGGCTAAGGCACGACCAGCGTATCGCCGGCTTTAAGTAGAAAATTGGTGGTCATGTCTTTCCCTGACATCAACTCGCTGTAGTCGACGCGCAGGATCTCTTGTCTAGCCCCATTGAGCCGCACGACCTTAATGTCGCCTTTATCGGCGAATTTGTCGAGCCCGCCCGCCATGCTTATTACCTGCAGCACTGACGTTTGACCTGACATATGCACGGTGCCGGGTTTCAGCACTTTGCCCTGAACGTAGACGAGATTACCTTCGGTGCCGGTGACGACAACGCTCACCTGCGGATCAGGTATGAAAGCCTCAAGCTTGGCAGCGATTTGCTTCGCGACAGCGGTAGCATCAAGCCCCGCAACATTGACCTGCCCTGCCAGCGGGAAGGTAATGCTGCCATCGGGGAGTACGCGTACATCCTGTTTGAGCTTGTCTTCGCCCCACACGGAAACAGAAAGGTTATCTCCCGGACTCAGCCGGTAAGTCGGGTCGTTTTCGACGGCATTGGAAATGCTGGGCCAAACGGCCAGCGCGCACAGCACAGGTATCAATGAACGGAACATCGGGATCCCTCCGTCTAAGTAGCCATGCAAGGAGTTTAGAACAAAAAAACCTAGTCAAATCACTCTAGCCTATTTCAAGCCAAAGAAACTACTACACAGCAATCACCTTGAGCTTCTGGGCGGTCAATTCCGCCAATGCAACACACCCGAAACCGGAACGTTAGTGCAAAACAACAAAATAGTGTTACTTAACAACAGGTTGGAGCAAGCAAACCACCCCCGACGTATTCCGCGCCAATATTAACTACACCATGCCCGCTTGAGCCGGCTCAACTGCGACACTGTCAACCTGGCTAAGACTACGTTTGCCAGCGCAACTAATTGATATCAACAATTACAAACCAAGTATCATTGCAAGACAGACATCATCCGCAAAAACAATACATAAAGCTGTGTGTCTACACAGCCACCAGAGTGACTGTCTAAATAACCCTTATTGCCAAATAACGTTAACTACCACCTATATCTTCCGTCGGTTGGCGACCACAATAAAACCAAATAGGGCGGAAGAAAATAACCATGCTGCCGCAGAAAGCGGTACTGCATTGGGTTGGTTGATGTCAGATACCTCAACCAGACTTTTATCCTGGAGAGATGAATCAATCTTGAATTGCTTATTGTCAACCGCCGCCATTAATCTGTCACGCGAAGAAGAATTGACGGATACATCCACGCCCGAGTCAGCGTGATGTATGACACTGTTAACTTTCGCAGAATGGGCATCATCAACGTAAATATCAGTGATCAATGAAGGCAAGCCAAGGCTCTTTCCAAAAGTAAGCAGCGCGCCACCCGTGTGCTCTTTGAGAGCCGTACAAAGTTGAGGCCCTAACTCCTCGCAAGCGCTGCCTATGCGACTAATTTCATTGGCCAAACTGGTCGCCTGAGCACTAGCAATGGCTGCACCATTCAGGATCACAGAAAACAACACAAATTTAATGACAAGTGTTGAGCGCATAACACCGCCTCCTTGCGTAGGGGGTTATTCTTTTGTCGGTTGAAGGAATCTGTATCGGCTAAATTGAGCCTATAAGCACATCGCCATTACGTCAACAGCTCGTCACAATAATAAATTGAAATTTCCCTTCATGGAGGGTGGCGTCAAAATAACGCCACAAACACCACGTCAGCTCTGTGAATTCTATCCATGTGAAATAGCTTCACGCATGGGCGTCAGCCCGCATCAGGATGCTGGCCCACGACCCGGCGCAGCGCCTTACACCGGGCAACGAGGCACCTGGGCAATGGCATGGGCTCGACCGCCGACGACGCCTGTAAAGGCGGGGTTTATCGGCAATTTTCTGAAAATACCCGGCGACCAAGAGTTTTTGACGCATGAAGGCGCATGCAGGTAAAGCCTCCCCGTGCATTCCCAGCCCTGGAACACTGTAGAAGTCTCGGCGCTGTGACAGGGAACCATGCTCAACCTCCCTGGCACCCGCGCCGAGCAGATCAATGCAATGCGCGTAAAAGGCATCGCGATTGAAGACAGGATGAATGACTGACCTTTACTTCGGTTGCGCCACCGTACGCAAATAAGGTTTCACCGTCTTGAAGCCATCCGGGTACTTCTTCCTTGCGTCGTCGTCGGATACTGACGTAGGGATGATCACGTCCTCACCCGGACGCCAGTTCACCGGTGTGGCAACCGTGTGCTTGGCGTTTAACTGAATAGCATCGAGCAGCCGTAACACTTCATCGAAGTTGCGCCCGGCACTCATCGGGTAGACCAGCATCGCCTTGATCTTTTTATCCGGGCCGACAATGAACACTGAACGCACCGTGGCGTTGTCCACGGCAGTACGAGCGCCGCCACTGGCGTTCGGGTGAATCATGTCGTAGAGCTTGGCCACGACCAGATTCTCGTCGCCGATCATGGGGTAGTTGACCGCATGGCCCTGGGTTTCTTCGATGTCTTTGGCCCAGGTCTGATGGTTACCGACCGGGTCGACGCTGAGGCCGACAATCTTGGTGTTGCGTTTGTCGAACTCCGGCTTGAGCCCGGCCATATAACCGAGCTCAGTGGTGCAGACCGGGGTGAAGTCCTTCGGATGTGAGAACAGGATGGCCCACTTGTCGCCAATCCATTCGTGGAAATGGAGCGTGCCTTCGGTGGTTTCGGCGGTGAAATCCGGTGCTTCGTCGCCAATACGAATGGTCATGTGCGTTCTCCTCGCTGTGAAGGGTAGGGAAACTATCGGAACGATCCAGTATAGGAGACCTTGAAGACTTCGCTCTGCACCCCGCCGAAGAGCTGGCGCCAGCGATAAATGCCCGGACCTATCGGAGCTTTCCGCCCGGCCCCCATTCACTGAGCACCTATCTGGCGTGTCCTCTCGAACTGGTGCTGCACGCCGATTTACGAGACTAAAACTTCATCCGGAAATGCTGCCTATACTGCAATCCGGGGTCGATAGAGAAAACGGACACAACCCAGAAGACGTAAGGGATTGCCTCCTGTCGGTAGTGCTTACGTACGATTTTTTCCGAAATCTGCGGGTTCCCCAATCCAACTGCCCTGATTGTCTGAGCTAAGGACCTGACAGATGAATGTGATCGAATATTTTGATCGAGTAAGAATCATCAATATCTCGTCAAGAAAGGATCGCCGTTTAGAAACAGTAGAAGAATTCACTCGCAACGGCTTTCACATCGATGATGAAAAAATAGGCTTTTTTGAGGCTGTTACGCCCAGTGAGGGAAATGGCTTCCCGAGCGTCGGGGTCAGAGGCTGCTTTTTGAGTCATCTGGGGGTGCTGGAAGAGGCAATGCGCCTGAATTTGAAAAATATCTTGATCATGGAGGACGACATACAGTTTTCCAGACATATTTCTCAATATGGGAGAGCGGCGATCGAGTCTCTGGAAGGTATGGAGTGGGACATCGTCTATTTTGGGCATCCGTTTGAAGAAAATTCAAACTTGCCCGCTTGGAAAGCAGTCGACCGGCCAATACATTTGGCCCATTTCTATGCTGTAAACGGGAAATGCTTTGGGAAATTGAGGGATTTTTTATTCCAGGTTCTGGAGCGACCACCGGGACATCCTGACGGAGGTCCGATGCATTATGACGCTGCTCTCAATACGCTTATTCATAAGAATAAAGAAATTCTGGCTTACTACTTTACCTGGAATTGTGGCTATCAAAGGCCCTCGCGGACGGACCTGCATGAGCTTTCCATCTTTGACAGGGTGCCTCTCCTACAGCCGGTAATGGGTATGCTCAGGAGGTTAAAGGCAAAGAACCTGAGAAGAACTCGATAGTTTTCTCTCTTTAGGGAAGGTCTGAAGTATCCAATGCCTGACGTAACCAACCCGGCACGGCGCAGTAGCCGTGTCCGGGTGATTATGGCGGACCGCCCTCCTCATTTGCGCGCCAACTTGTACCGGACGCACTCCTCGTAAAAGCTCTCGCGCAGGGCTGCGGGCTTCATCCGCGAATTACTGTCATAGGTCTGCTCGGTAATGCCCATCGCCATCATGTGCATCCACGGTTTGCTGAACTTGTAGGTATGTAACTTTTGCCGCGCTGCATACAGTGAAACCCCGGACAGCTTGAGTTCCTGGGCTCTCGCCGCAGTACCTGCGCCCCAGCTGCAAATGTAACGATCATTCGAGGCCAGTTCTTTGGCCTGGACAGAGGCGGCAACGCTCGCCAGGCCTAACGAAATCAGCGCAACCATCACATTCCGCATTTGCATTCGATCCTAACTATCTGAAAATTAATTGATTCTGATCAAAAGTTTCAGTCCTCGGGGCCAGCAAAATGCCTTAAGTGCGCTATCGCCTGTTTTCTCAGTGTCTTACGGACATTTCTGGCGAGATTTCAATCCTTAGCTATAGCTAACACCCTCTCAATGCAATCAAGTGAGGCAACGGAATGTCAGTCGCAAAGAAAATGACAGTGGGGCAACTGACGATGTTGACAGCCGTCAATATGTTGGGCTCCGGCATTGTGCTGCTCCCCACAAAACTTGCCGAAGTCGGCGGTATTTCTATCCTTTCCTGGCTGATCACGGCCACTGGCTCCCTGGCGCTGGCCTATGCCTTTGCGCGCTGCGGGATGCTCAGCCGAAAGACCGGGGGCATGGGAGGCTATGCCGAATACACCTTCGGCAAGGCGGGCAACTACATCACGAACTACACCTATGGCCTCTCGCTGTTGATTGCCAACGTGGCGATCAGTATTACCGCGGTCGGCTATATCCAGGAGCTGTTCCATGTTGAACTGGGTTCACTGCAAGTGGGTCTGGCGACCATCGCTCTGTTGTGGATCACCACGTTCGCCAACTTCGGCGGCGCGCGGATTACCGGCCGGATCGGTGCGATTACGGTTTGGGGGGTGATTGCGCCGGTGGTGCTGGTGTCCACCATTGGCTGGTTCTGGTTCGACAGCAGTGTCTACGCCGCCGGCTGGAACCCCCACAACATGGGCTGGTTCGAAGCCGCAGGTGCATCGGTGGCGATCACCTTGTGGGCATTCCTCGGCCTGGAGTCGGCGTGCGCCAACACCGATGCCGTGGAAAATCCGGAGAGGAACGTACCGATTGCGGTACTCGGCGGCACCCTCGGCGCGGCGGTGATTTACATCGTCTCCACCAACGTCATCGCCGGTATCGTCGATAACCCGGAACTAGCCTCCTCCACTGCACCGTTCGGGCTGGTCTTTGCCAAGATGTTCACTCCTATAGTCGGCGACATTGTGATGGCCGCGATGGTACTGGCGTGCATCGGTTCGCTGCTGGGCTGGCAATTCACCATCGCTCAGGTCTACAAAAGCTCCGCGGACACCGGGTACTTCCTGTCGATCTTTGCCAAGTCCAACAAGGCCGGAACACCCATTGTCGGCATGCTGGTGCTGCTAGCAGTGCAGACGGCGCTGGCTTTTCTCACCATCAGCCCTGACCTGAGCAAGCAGTTCGACACTCTCGTCAACCTCGCGGTGGTCACCAACCTGGTGCCCTACATCCTCTCCATGGCCGCGTTGATGACCATTCAAAAGGTCTCCAACGTTCCGGCGGGCACGGCGCTGATAACCAACATCATTGCGTGGGTGGCGGCGGCTTACAGCTACCTGGCGCTGTACAGCTCGGGCGCGCAGGCACTGATGCTCGGCGGCGTGGCGACCATCTTCGGATACACGCTGTTCGGCTTCGTCAACAACCGCCTGATCCGCCTCGAAGCGCTCAACAACAGCGTACCGACACAGACCGTCAGCGCTCAGCACATCACGGGCGAGCCGGTGCCGGTCAATAACTTGCAAGCAGTCAGAGTAGAGGCTTAATCATGACGGAATATAGACAGACGCTCGGCATGCTCACACTGTTGGTCAGCAGCCCGCCGGACAAACGCACCGTCTTTGGTCGCGCCCTGCATCAGTTGATCAACGATGTGGAGGAGCGCGCCGTTCGGGTACTGGCGTCGGAAACCTTGAGCGACGCCACGTCGATCCTGCGCTCGGACCCGGCCATTCAATGCGTGTTGCTCAGCTGGGAAATGGACAAAAGCGAAGGCCACGAGGAATGTATCCAACTGCTGGTCAGCCTGCGCGAGCGCAACACTCGGGTGCCGGTCTTCCTGATCAGCGACCGCAGCACCGCGTCGAGCATTCCGCTGGTGGTCATGCAGCACGCCGACGACTTCATCTGGTTGCCCGAGGACACCAGCCGCTTCCTCAGCGGGCGCATCCTGGCGGCCATCGAGCGTTATCGCCAAGCCGCACTGCCCCCCATGTTCGGAGCGCTGGTGAAGTTTTCCCGAACCTATGAGTACTCGTGGCACACCCCTGGACATGCCGGCGGCACAGCGTTTTTGAAGAGCACCGCGGGGCGCGCCTTCTACGAGTTTTTTGGCGAGAACCTGCTGCGTTCCGACCTGTCGATTTCAGTCGGTGAACTCGGTTCGCTGCTCGATCACAGCGGCCCCATCGGCCAGGGCGAGCGCTACGCCGCCAAGGTGTTCGGGGCCCACCGCACCTACTACGTCACCAACGGATCGTCGATGTCCAACCGCGTCATCCTCATGGCCAGCGTCACCCGCAATCAGATCGCCCTGTGCGACCGCAACTGCCACAAGTCCGCCGAGCATGCGATGACCCTGTCCGGTGCGATTCCGACTTATCTGGTGCCGACCCGCAACCGCTACGGCATCATCGGCCCGATCCTGCCGCAAACCCTGAGCAGCGACGGCGTGAAAGCCGCTATCGCCAGCAACCCGCTGGTCAAGCAAGGCATCGACCCGACACCCGTCCACGCCATCATCACCAACTCCACCTACGACGGCCTGACTTACAACGTCACCCGCGTCGAAGAGTTGCTGGGGCAAAGCGTCGATCGTCTACATTTCGATGAAGCCTGGTACGGTTATGCGCGTTTTAACCCGCTGTACCGCGAGCGCCACGCCATGCACGGCAGCCCGGACGATCACGACGACTCGAAGCCGACTGTGTTCGCCACCCAGTCGACCCACAAGTTGCTGGCCGCCCTGTCCCAGGCCTCGATGATTCACGTGCGTAACGGCCGCAACCCGATCGAACACGGGCGCTTCAACGAGTCGTACATGATGCACGCCTCGACCTCGCCCAACTACGCGATCATGGCTTCCTGCGACGTCAGCTCGGCGATGATGGAAGCGCCCAGCGGGCAAATCCTCACCACCGAATCGATCGAAGAAGCCATCAGTTTTCGCCAGGTTGTCTCGCGCATGCACAACGAAATGTTGGGCAAGGATGACTGGTTCTTTACCTGCTGGCAGCCGCCGACCGTGCAGGTTGGCGCGGCCACCGTGCCGTTCCATGAAGTCGACCCGGTGCTTTTGAAAACCGAGCCGAACTGCTGGGTACTGCATCCCAACGCGGTATGGCACGGCTTCGGTGACATCGAAGAAGGCTACTGCATGCTCGACCCGATCAAGGTCTCGGTGCTCAGCCCCGGCATGGGCGACGACGGCAACCTGCTCGACTCTGGCATCCCGGCCTGTGTACTCACGGCCTACCTGGGACGTCAGGGCATCGTGGTCGAGAAAACCACCGACTTCACCATCCTGTTCCTGTTCTCCATCGGCATCACCAAAGGCAAATGGGGCACCTTGCTCAATGCCCTGCTCGACTTCAAACGCGACTATGACGACAACGTCGAACTGGAGCTGTGCCTGCCGGATATGCTGGCCGCCAACCAGACTCGTTATGCCGGCATGGGCCTCAAGGACCTGGCCGACGAAATCTTCGCTGCCATGAAGAAACACAAAACCACCGCCAACATGGCCCAGGCGTTCGGCACACTGCCGAAAGCCGAATTCAGCCCGGTGGAGGCCTACGAAAAACTGGTCAGAAACGACATCGAACGGGTGACACTCGAAGAAGCCGCCGGACGTATCGCCGCGACCGGGATCGTGCCGTATCCACCGGGCATTCCATTGCTGATGCCGGGTGAAAACGCCGGGCCTGCGGACGGGCCTTTGCTGGCGTATCTCAAGGCGCTGGAAGCCTTCGACAAATCCTTCCCGGGTTTCACCCATGACACCCATGGAATCGAAAGCGAGGGCGGAGTTTATAGCTTGCTGGTGTTGAAATGAGCTAGCGCCTGTACGTGCTGCGAAGAAAAAAACGGGCGCCTTGAGGGCTAATACGGGTCAGTTAAGGCGCAAAACCTGTGGGAGCGAGCTTGCTCCCACAGAGTCGGGTTCAAACCCTGACATTGCGTCCCGGCAACGATGATCGCTGGCTGGTTTCCCAATCCTGCACAAGCCCGACGGGCGCATCGGACGCCGGCAGCATGGTGCGCCCACGAACCAGATCGGAAGCCCGTTCGGCCAGCATGATGGTCGGTGCGTTGAGGTTGCCGTTTGGCTCGGTCGGGAACACCGATGAGTCGATCACCCGCAAACCCGCGATGCCCCGCACACGCAACTCGGAATCAACCACGGCCATCTCGTCCTCGCCCATGCGGCACGAGCCGCAGGGATGGTAGGTGCTTTCGAGGTTTTCACGCACGAAGGCGTCGATCTCTTCGTCGGTGTTCACCTGTGGCCCGGGGGCGATCTCGCCGTCGCGGAAGCGGTCCATCGCCGGCTGGCCGATGATTTCGCGGGTCAGGCGGATGCAGCGGCGGAAGCCTTCGCGGTCTTCTTCGCGTTGCAGGTAGTTGAATTGAATCTCCGGATGTTCGTAAGGGTCAGCGGAACGCACCCGAACATAGCCGCGGCTCTTGGGTTTATTCGGCCCGGTAAGCACCATGAAGCCGTGGCCCTTGATCGGTTTGTTGCCGTCATAACGCATGGCCGCGGGCAGAAAGTGGAACTGAATGTCCGGCCAGCGCAGGCCCTTGTCCGAGCGAATG
>NZ_SOPU01000005.1:59356-68225 GCF_004402115.1 Pseudomonas sp. F01002
GCCGAACTGGATGTACACCTCGGCGTGATCCTGCAGGTTCTCCCCTACTCCCGGCAGGTCATGGCGCACGCCGATCCCAGCTTTGCGCAGAACCTTGGCCGGGCCGATACCGGAGCGTTGCAACAGGTGCGGCGAACCGATGGGGCCCGAGGAAATCAGCACCTCACGGTTGCAATACACCTGATGGGTCTGGCCTTCGTGGTCATACATGACGCCGACGGCTCGCTTGCCTTCAAGGATGATCTGACGAGTCATGGCATGGGTGATCACGGTCAGGTTCGCACGCCCCATGGCCGGGCGCAGGTAAGCGTTGGCCGTGGAGCAACGCACGCCGTTTTTCACCGTCATGTGCATCGCGCCGAAACCTTCCTGCATGTAACCGTTGCAGTCATCGGTCTTGATGTAGCCCGCTTCTGCTCCGGCCTCGACCCAGGCCCCGTACAACGGGTTTTTCATGTGATTGCCGTTGGTGGTGTGCAAGGGGCCGGTGCTGCCGCGATAGCCATCACCGCCCTCCTCGTAATGCTCGGCCCGTTTGAAGTAAGGCAGGCAATTGCGATAGCCCCAACCCTCTGCGCCGAGCGACTCCCACTCGTCAAAGTCATAGGCGTGGCCACGGATGTACACCAGGCCATTGATCGACGAAGAGCCACCCAGCACCTTGCCCCTTGGGCAGTGAATGCGCCGCCCGTTGAGGAACGGTTCCGGCTCGGTCTCGTAGCGCCAGTTGTACTTCTTGGTGTTCATCGGGATTGAAAACGCGCTCGGCATCTGGATCACCACACTGCGATCACTGCCGCCGAACTCCAGCACCAGGACCGAGGTCGCCGGGTCTTCGCTCAAGCGGTTGGCCAACACACAACCTGCCGAGCCCGCGCCAATGATGATGTAGTCGTATTTTTGCGTAGCCATGATTATCTCCGGACCGCCGATTCGTCGAAAACGGGCAACGACGGCTTGGTCAACGTGTCGCCGGTGGTGTATTGCGGGGATGTTTTTTCGATGTGCTGGATGACGATTTCTTCGCGCTTGAGGTCGATCGAGCGGCTGAACCAGTAGTACACCAGCCCCGACACGATCAGCCCGACAAGCCAGGCGATGTCGATGCTGCCGAGCGCTTTTGCGAGCGGGCCGACATAGACTTCACGCTGCTCAACGCCGTCGTAGATGTAGAAGAACGGGATCATCGAAATGAAGCCGATGGCATACGCCGCGATGCCGCGCAGGCCCCAGCTGCCGTAGATGTTGCCGTGGGGCATGAAGAAATGCGGGATGGCGTAGCGGCCCTTGCGGACGAAGAAGTAGTCGGTCAGGTTGACCGAGGTCCAGGGCACCAGGAAGTACAGCATCACCACCAGGTAGATGCCCAACACCGACAAGCCTTTGCCCGAACTCTGGATGCTCAGCGCGACGCCCAGTTGCAGCAGGATCACAAAACCAATCGCCAGAATGCGTGCCTTACGGGTCGGTTCGATGTGCTTGATCGAGTCGACACAGGTCAACGTGGTCAACTTCGCGCTGTAGATGTTCATGGCGATGACCGGCAGGAACGCCAGGATCGTGACGACCACTACCACGGTCCCCATCAGCGGCGACACCGTGTTGCCCACTTGCCCAAGGGCCACCAACACATCAGTGGAATGAAGGTGATCGGCCAACCAGCCACCGACAGAGATCATCCATGCGCCGGACAACGAGGCACCCAGGAACACCACCGCAATCAGTTTGCCGCTGGAGGTGTTCTTCGGCAGGTAACGCGAATAGTCGGACACATACGGGGCGTAAGCGATGTTGTAACTCGCCGCTGCCGCGAACTGGGCGATGAAACCGGTCCAGTTGAAGCCCAATGGCGCCGGGGCCACTTCACCGGCCGCGAGTACCGGCACCGCGGCATCGGGAACCCAGCCCATCAGCACCGCCAACGTCACCAGGCCATAAAGCGGAAGCGACAGGTACAACGCCCATTTGAAACTGCGGTGCATCCAGTCATGCCCGAGGATCGCCAATACGGCCGCCGGTATCGTCACCGCCACCGCGATCACCGCGGGGTTGAAGCCGAATAGCGTGTGCAGACCCTGCATCATCAACACCAGGTTGACGATGTTGAAACCGGCGAACACAAACAGCGTCGCCAGCAGCACCAGGATCACACCGCGATAGCCGAACTGCGCACGGGACTGGATCATCTGCGGCAAGCCAAGGTGCGGGCCTTGCGAGCCGTGAAACGCCATGAACAGCGTGCCGAACATGATGCCCAGCGTGCCGGCGAGTGTGGTCCAGAGCGCGGTCAGGCCGACGCTCGGGCCGACGAAGCCGATGGTCATGGTGAAGAAAGTGAAATTGCCGAGGAACCAGAACGGGCCCTGGCTCGACAGTTTATCGGTGCGCTCGTTCTCCGGGATGAAATCGATTGAATGGCTTTCGACGACGGGTTTGTCGTCCAGGACCGACACGCTCAGGGCTGACTTGGCGTTAGTGTTCATGATGGTCTCTTATTGTTGGAAGATCATGAAGAGGTAACTGCATTCTTTTGGGTGAACGACGCCCCTGTGGGAGCGGGCTTGCTCGCGAAAGCGGAGTATCAGTCCACATCAATGTTGGATGTGCCGGCCTATTCGTCGGAACGCCGCCCGGAGCAAGCCCGCTCCCACAGGGATTGAGTCAGCCATGACTCAGGGCAGCGTGATCCAGACCGCCTTGGTTTCGAGCAGGTAATCGAGCTGCTCCGCGCCCAGGTCCTTGCCGAATCCGGATTGCTTGTAACCACCGAACGGCATCGACGGGTCGAGGGTGCCGTGGGCGTTGACGTAGACCGAACCCGCTTTCAACCGGGGGATCAGGCTGTGCACCTTTCCAAGGTCATTGGAATACAGTGCGGCCGCCAGGCCGTAAGGCGAGTCATTGGCCAGGGCCAAAGCCTCTTCTTCATCGTCGAACGGTGCAGTAACCAACACCGGACCAAAGATCTCTTCCTGGACGATGCGCATGTCGTTGCGGCAATGGGCAAAAATGGTCGGCTCGACGAAGAAACCGGGGCCCTCGACAGGCTGGCCGCCGTAGACCAGTTCGGCGCCTTCTTGCTTGCCGGTTTCGATGTAGTCGGTCACTCGCTCCTTCTGCAACGCCGAGACCAACGGGCTGATGAAGCAGTCTGGATCCAGACCCGGTGCGATTTTCAGCGTGCGGGTGTAAGCGATCAGTTCGCGCAGGAATTCGTCGTAGACGCTGCGATGAATGTAGGCGCGAGTACCGGCATCACACACCTGACCGGAGTTGAAAAACACGCCGTTGGCAATGGCCTGGGCGGCGGCCGGCACGTCGGCATCGGCCAATACGATTACCGGTGATTTTCCTCCGAGTTCGAGGGTTAGTCGCTTCATTTCGTCCAGTGCCGCGCGGCCAACGGTACGGCCGACCGGGGTCGAGCCGGTGAAGGTGAGCTTGTCGATACCGGGGTGCGTGGCCATCGCCGCACCGACCACGCTGCCGCGTCCGGTCACGATATTGATCACCCCGTCCGGGATGCCGGCTTCCTGCACCAGCTCGGCAAAGCGCAAGGCGGACAGCGAGGTCAGTTCGGCGGGTTTGACCACCACGGTGCAACCGGTTGCCAGCGCCGCGCCGAGCTTCCAGGCCATGGTTTGCAGCGGGAAGTTCCAGGGCACGATGGCGCCGACCACACCTACCGCTTCCTTGCGGGTATAAGCCAGGTAGTTGCCGGGCAACGACGGTTCAACGGTTCGGCCATGCAGCTTCGTCGCCCAACCGGCGAAATAACGCAGCGTATCGACCGTGCCCTGGATATCGACATCCCGCGCAAAGGCGACTGACTTGCCCATGTCGATCGATTCGATTTCCGCCAGTTCGGCGGCGTTGCTTTCAATCAGGTCCGCCAGGCGTTGCATCATCCGCTCGCGTTCTGCCGGTTTGGCCTGACGCCAGGCGCCACCGTCAAACTGTGCTCGAGCAGCTTGCACGGCGCGATCCAGATCCTGTGTGGTGCCCATCGGAATACGCGTGATCAGGCCCTCGGTCGACGGCTCGATAACATCGGATGTCTGCCCGTCACTGGCCTCGACAAAGGCGCCACCGATGAACATTTTCTGAACCTTGCTGAGGAAGGTCTGGGTGGCTTCGGATACACCAAATTTCTGGAGATACTGCTTAACGATCGTGTCCATTTTCATTCCCTCTGTGCGGCGGTCGGATCACGCCGTGGCCGTGGTGGTTTCGCTCATGGCGTGCCGTGCTTGAGCCCGCTCATGAAAGATGAAACCGATGCTGTTGAGCAGCAGTTGCGCCGCCAGAATCGAGGTCATGCCGGAAGGATCATAGACCGGTGCGACCTCCACCAGATCCATGCCAACGATGTTGCCTTGGCTGCGTTTGGCCAGGGCCTGGATGATTTCCAGCACTTCGTAATAGAGGAAGCCGCCGTGACTTGGGGTGCCGGTGCCAGGGGCGATGGACGGGTCGAAACCGTCGATGTCGATGGTGATGTAGTAGTTGATGTTCTGCGGGATCAACGCCAGCACACCTTCGACGCCGAGGCGGCGCACATCACGGACCGAAAGGATCTTCGAGCCGGCCGCGTGGGCGGCTTCATAGTCGTCACGATTGGACGAAGACACGTTGCGGATACCCATCTGGGTCATGCCGACAATGTGGTTCATTTCGGACGCGCGGCGCAGCGGGTTGCCATGGCCGTAGCGAACACCGTGGCGCTCGTCGACGAAGTCCAGGTGCGCATCGAAGTGGATGATGTGGATCGGGCCGCGGCCCTCGAACGCCTTGATCACCGGGGCGTGAACCGAATGATCGCCACCGAGTACAACCGGCATGACGCCGGCATCCAGAATCTTGCGCACGGCGTATTCGGTGTTCTCGTTACTGGTGACCATGTCGGTGTGCACGATGTCGGCATCACCGACGTCGACCATGCGCACGTCAGAGGCGGTCAGGTACATGACGTCATCTTCGTGGTCATAGGCGCCGGCATGGCCGAAGGAAAACAGGGTCGATGCCTCACGAATGCCGCGTGGTCCGAAGCGTGCGCCGGAACGCCACTGGGTACCCATGTCGTTGGGCACGCCGAGGACCGCCACGTCCGCATCCAATGCATCCCAATCGGTGCACACCGGGGATTTACCAAAGGTGCAGTGACCCACGAATGGCAGGTTCAGGCGACCGGACTCATAACCGTTGTTCGACATTTCAGGCATCTCCAATTCTTGTTATCAGCTAGCGGACTTGGAAGGCGACCGCCGTTGGAATGACTATGAGCGCAGGTTTTCGTGGAAAAAATGCTAAACATCAGATACTCATATCGGCATTACCGATGCATCCACGCGTGGGAGGTCCAAGGTGATCCAGCTGCACGATGTCGATCTGAAACTGCTCAGGGTGTTTGCCGCGATTGTCAGGTGCGGCGGTTTCTCTGCCGCGCAGGCGGCGTTGAATGCCGGCCAGTCAACCATCAGCGAACAGATGACTCATCTGGAAACCCGGCTGGGGGTCAAACTCTGTCAACGCGGGCGCAGCGGCTTTCGCCTGACCGAGCAAGGCGTGGCGATCCACGAAGCCACTCAGCGTCTGCTCTCGGCGGTGGAAAACTTCTGCATGGACGCTGACGTACTCAAGCAGCACATCAGCGGCAAACTCAATCTGGGGATCATCGACACCACCATTACCGATCCCGATTCTCCACTGCCGCGAACCACCCAGCGCTTCGTCTCCAGAGGGCATGATGTGCACCTGAACGTGTACGTCGGCACCCCCGCAGAACTGGAAGAACGCGTGCTCGACGGCCGACTGCACCTGGCCATCGGGCACTTCCCGATCTACGTTCCGGGGCTGTTGCACTCGCCGCTGTATCAGGAAGCACTGGGCTTGTATTGCGGGCGGCGGCATCCGCTGTATGGCAGCAAGGCGGAGGGCGACGAACTGCTCGAAGAGATTGCCGCGAGCCGGATTGTGGTCAGGGGCTACATGCAGCAATACGATCTGGAACACTTGGGCGTCAGTAAGGCTGCGGCTACGGTGGACAACATCGAAGCGCTGGCGATTCTGCTGATCTCCGGCGCCTATCTGGGCTTTCTGCCGATGCACTTCGCAGGTCAGTGGGTCAAGACCGGCGAGATGCACCAACTGGCGCCCACCAGCTTGCAACTGATGTCGCCATTTGACGTGATCACCCGACGCGGCACTGCCCCGCCGCCGATCCTTCAGGCGTTCCTTGAGGATCTGGCCGCCTGTTCGCGCACCACCGGCAACACCTGACAGACACGGCGCGTGCCGGTCATACTCATTCTGTTCGCAACCCTTGCAGGCCACCTATGCGCATCCACGTCACCTTCATCGACCGCGTCGGCATCACCCAGGAAGTGCTGGCCCTGCTCGGTGGGCGCCGTTTCAATCTGGATGCCGTCGAGATGGTGCCGCCCAACGTTTACATCGATGCGCCCACCCTCGGGGCCGATGTACTGGAAGAGCTGCGCGAGGCTTTTCTTGGGGTGCGGGGCGTGCAAGCGGTGACGATGGTCGACATCCTCCCGGGGCAGCGCCGACGCTTGCAACTCGATGCCTTGCTGGCGGCCAGCACCGACCCGGTGTTGGCGGTGGATGAGCGAGGTCATGTGCTGCTGGCGAACCCGGCGCTGATCGCACTCTGTGGCCGTGAACCCGCCGGTGAGCCGTTGACGGCACTATTCGATGATCCTTCGCTGCATCACACATTGATCGAACACGGTTTTCGTCTGCCCATGCACGAGGTCAGTCTCGGTGGTCAGACGCTGCTGCTGGACGCCATGCCCATCACCGATGCTGGCGCCCTGCTGACCCTGTATCAACCGAACCGCATCGGTGAACGTCTCTCGGCGCTGCATCATGATCATGCCGAAGGTTTCGATGCGCTGCTCGGCGAGTCACCGGCGATTCGGACCCTCAAGGCCCGCGCCCAGCGCGTTGCAACGCTCGATGCACCGCTGCTGATTCAGGGCGAAACCGGCACCGGTAAAGAGCTGGTGGCGCGTGCCTGCCACGCGATCAGCGCCCGGCATGACTCGCCCTTCCTGGCCCTGAACTGCGCGGCGCTGCCGGAGAGCCTCGCCGAAAGCGAGCTGTTCGGCTATGCCGCGGGCGCTTTCACCGGTGCCCAGCGCGGCGGCAAACTCGGCCTGCTGGAACTGGCCGACCAGGGCACGGTGTTCCTCGACGAAGTCGGTGAAATGTCGCCCTACTTGCAAGCCAAGTTGCTGCGCTTTTTAAGCGATGGCTGCTTCCGTCGGGTGGGTGGCGATCGTGAGGTCAGGGTCAACGTGCGCGTCCTCAGCGCGACCCACCGTGATCTGGAAAAAATGGTCGGCGAAGGCAGTTTTCGCGAGGACCTGTTTTACCGCCTGAATGTGCTCAATCTGCAAGTGCCGCCGTTGCGCGAGCGCGGCCACGACATCCTGTTGATGGCCAATCATTTCATGCAGCAGGCCTGCGCGCAGATCCAGCGTCCGGTGTGTCGACTGGCGCCCGGGACCTATCCGGCGCTGCTCGGTAACCGCTGGCCGGGCAATGTGCGGCAACTGCAGAACGTGATTTTTCGTGCGGCTGCAATTTGCGAGAATCCGCTGGTGGACATCGACGACCTCGACATTGCCAGAACGGCGGTGGAGCGGCAAAACGACGGTGAGGTCGGCAGCCTGGAGGATGCCGTCGAAGGGTTTGAAAAGAACCTGCTGGAACAGCTCTACAGCAGCTATCCCTCCAGCCGTTTACTGGCGGCACGCCTGCAAACTTCCCACAGCGCGATCGCTATCCGCCTGCGTAAATATGGCATTCCCAACAAACCCTGATGCCTTTGCCGCAATGCATCTTCACCAACACCATCCAACCCCTGTGGGAGCGAGCTTGCTCGCGAAAGCGGACTGACATTCCCTATTAATATCGACTGACACGGCCTCATCGCGAGCAAGCTCGCACAGGGGTCAAGAACACCCCCCCTTTTTGTATGCAATTCGATACATCGTATCGAAATCAAGACAGACCCTCTCGAAGCGTCTGGCCCAGACTTCGATCCCTCCTCCGTGCATGCCTGTATTGATTTCAATACGGAAGCTGTACGCCAATCCCGCTAGAAATATCTCAACTCATTGATTTCAAACTAATAAACTAGATTGGCACCGCCCTTGCTATCAACCCTCAAGCCACGCTCGTTGCCCGGCACGAGCCTGTCCATCGTCATCCGCCACCTGCAGCGGATGAGTCAGAACAATGAGGAGTTGATATGAGCGAATTGCGTTTTACCGTCGATCACGAATGGCTGCGTCTCGAAAGCGATGGCCTGATCACCGTTGGCATTACCGCTTATGCCCAGCAGGCGCTGGGTGACGTGGTCTTCGTTCAGGTGCCTGAACTGCGCACCTTCGGCGCTGGCGATGAGGTGGCGGTGCTGGAGTCGGTGAAAGCTGCCAGCAGCGTGTACATGCCCCTGGACGGCGAAGTGGTCGAGGTGAATTCAACACTCGAAAACTCCCCCGAATTGATCAACGAAGACGCACTGGGTGAGGGCTGGTTCTTCCGCATGCGCCCCAGCGACACGCGTGCGATGGACGCCCTGCTCGACCAGGCCGCTTACGAGCGCCTGACCAGCGCCGACGCTTGAGGATTTGCGTATGACCACCCTCCTCGATACCCGTAACGAATTCATCGCCCGCCACATCGGCCCACGTGCCGGCGACGAACAAGCCATGCTCAACCGCCTCGGCTTCGACTCGCTGGAAGCCCTGAGCGCCAGCGTCATCCCCGACAGCATCAAGGGCACCAGCGTCCTCGGCCTCGAAGACGGCCTGAGCGAAGCCGACGCCCTGGCCTTGATCAA
>NZ_SOPU01000005.1:68300-69406 GCF_004402115.1 Pseudomonas sp. F01002
GATCGCCAACGCTTCCTTGCTCGACGAAGCCACCGCCGCCGCCGAAGCCATGACCTTCTGCAAACGCCTGAGCAAGAACAAGGGCAGCCATGCGTTCTTCGCTTCCGTGCATTGCCACCCGCAAACCCTCGACGTGCTGCGCACCCGGGCCGAGCCGCTGGGCATCGACGTGGTGGTCGGCGACGAGCGTGAACTGAGCGACGTGACGCCGTTCTTCGGCGCGCTGCTGCAATACCCGGCGAGCAACGGTGATGTGTTCGACTACCGCGAACTGACCGAACGCTTCCACGCCGCCAATGCGCTGGTGGCGATCGCCGCCGACCTGCTGGCCCTGACCGTGCTGACCCCGCCGGGCGAGTTCGGCGCCGACGTCGCCATCGGCAGCGCGCAACGCTTCGGTGTGCCGCTGGGCTTCGGCGGCCCGCACGCGGCGTATTTCTCCACCAAGGATGCATTCAAGCGCGACATGCCGGGCCGTCTGGTCGGCGTCTCCGTCGACCGTTTCGGCAAGCCGGCCCTGCNCCGCGAGAAAGCCACCAGCAACATCTGCACCGCGCAGGTCTTGTTGGCCAACATCGCCAGCATGTACGCCGTGTACCACGGCCCGAAAGGCCTGACCCAGATCGCCAACCGCGTACATCACCTGACCGCGATTCTGGCCCAAGGCTTGAGCGCATTGGGCCTGAAAGTCGAGCAAGCCAGCTTCTTCGACACCCTGACCCTGAACACCAGCGCCAACACCGCCAAGCTGCACGATCAGGCGCGCGCCCAGCAGATCAACCTGCGCGTAATCGATGCCGAACGTCTGGGCCTGTCCCTCGACGAAACCACTTCGCAAGCTGACGTGGAAACCCTGTGGGCCCTGCTGGCTGACGGCAAAACCCTGCCGGACTTCGCCGCCCTCGCCACTTCCGTGGTTAGCACGATCCCGGCCGCCCTGCTGCGCCAGTCGCCGATCCTCAGCCACCCGGTGTTCAACCGTTATCACTCGGAAACCGAGCTGATGCGCTACCTGCGCAAGCTCGCCGACAAGGACCTGGCCCTGGATCGCACCATGATCCCGCTGGGTTCCTGCACCATGAAACTCAACGCCGCCAGCGAAATGA
>NZ_SOPU01000005.1:69425-69797 GCF_004402115.1 Pseudomonas sp. F01002
AGCAAAGCGCCGGTTACCAGCAACTGACCGACGAGCTGGAAGCGATGCTCTGTGCCGCCACCGGTTACGACGCGATCAGCCTGCAACCGAACGCCGGTTCGCAAGGTGAATACGCCGGCCTGCTGGCGATTCGCGCCTATCACCAGAGCCGTGGCGAAGACCGTCGCGACATCTGCCTGATCCCCTCGTCCGCCCACGGCACCAACCCGGCGACCGCCAACATGGCCGGCATGCGCGTGGTCGTGACGGCCTGCGATGCCCGCGGCAACGTCGACATCGAAGACCTGCGCGCCAAGGCCATCGAGCACCGCGAACACCTCGCCGCGCTGATGATCACCTACCCGTCGACCCACGGCGTGTTCGAAGAAGGCA
>NZ_SOPU01000005.1:69834-70238 GCF_004402115.1 Pseudomonas sp. F01002
CCACGGCGGTGGCGGCCCCGGCGTCGGCCCGATTGGCGTCAGGTCGCACCTGACCCCGTTCCTGCCGGGTCACGGGACCATGGAGCGTAAAGAAGGCGCGGTCTGCGCCGCACCGTTCGGCAGCGCGAGCATTTTGCCGATCACCTGGATGTACATTCGGATGATGGGTGGCGCCGGTCTCAAGCGCGCTTCGCAACTGGCGATCCTCAATGCCAACTACATTTCCCGTCGCCTCGAAGAGCACTATCCAGTGCTGTACACCGGCAGCAACGGCCTGGTGGCACACGAATGCATCCTCGATTTGCGCCCGTTGAAAGACAGCAGCGGCATCAGCGTCGATGACGTCGCCAAGCGCCTGATCGACTTCGGCTTCCATGCCCCGACCATGTCGTTCCCCGTCGCCG
>NZ_SOPU01000005.1:70321-113904 GCF_004402115.1 Pseudomonas sp. F01002
TTACCCACTCGAAACCTTGATCGAGGCCAAATACTGGCCGCCCGTCGGTCGCGTCGACAACGTGTTTGGCGATCGCAACCTGATCTGTGCCTGCCCGTCGATAGCGGACTACCAGGACGCTTAAAAACACCGCTTAACCCCTGTAGGAGCTGCCGAAGGCTGCGATCTTTTGATCTGGCTTCTAAAAAATCAAAAGATCGCAGCCTCGTTTCACTCGGCAGCTCCTTGTATGTCTATCCATCCAAGAACAACAGAGGACTCCACCATGTTCAGCAAACACGACCAGATCAAAGGCTACGACGACGCACTGCTGGCGGCGATGAACGCCGAAGACGCACGGCAAGAACACCACATCGAGCTGATCGCTTCGGAAAACTACACCAGCCAACGGGTGATGGAAGCGCAAGGCAGCGGCCTGACCAACAAGTACGCCGAAGGCTATCCGGGCAAGCGCTATTACGGCGGTTGCGAACACGTCGATGTGGTCGAACAACTGGCCATCGACCGCGCCAAACAGCTGTTCGGCGCCGATTACGCCAACGTCCAGCCGCACTCCGGCAGCCAGGCCAACGCCGCGGTCTATCTGGCGTTGCTGCAGGCCGGCGACACCGTGCTGGGCATGAGCCTGGCCCACGGCGGTCACCTGACCCACGGCGCCAAAGTCAGTTTTTCCGGCAAATTGTATAACGCCGTTCAGTACGGCATCGACACCGCGACCGGGCTGATCGATTACGACGAAGTCGAACGCCTGGCCGTCGAGCACCAGCCCAAAATGATCATCGCCGGCTTCTCCGCTTACTCGAAGACCCTGGACTTCCCACGCTTCCGGGCGATTGCCGACAAGGTCGGCGCTTATCTGTTTGTGGACATGGCCCACGTTGCCGGGCTGGTAGCGACAGGTCTGTACCCGAACCCGATTCCCTTTGCCGATGTCGTCACCACCACAACCCACAAAACCCTGCGCGGTCCGCGTGGTGGCCTGATCCTGGCCAAGGCCAATCCGGAATTGGAGAAAAAACTCAACTCAGCGGTGTTCCCCGGCGGCCAGGGTGGCCCGTTGATGCACGTGATCGCCGCCAAGGCTGTGTGCTTCAAAGAAGCGCTGGAGCCCGCCTTCAAGACCTATCAGGCGCAAGTGATCCGCAACGCCCAGGCGATGGCTAAAGTCTTCATCGACCGAGGCTACGACGTCGTGTCGGGCGGTACCGACAACCACCTGTTCCTGGTCAGCCTGATTCGTCAGGGCCTGACCGGCAAAGACGCCGACGCCGCCCTCGGTCGTGCCGGTATCACCGTGAACAAGAACGCCGTGCCGAACGATCCACAATCGCCGTTCGTGACCTCTGGCCTGCGCATCGGCACGCCGGCGATCACCAGCCGTGGTTTCAAGGAAGCCCAGAGCATCGAGCTGGCGGGCTGGATCTGCGACATTCTCGATCACCTCGGCGATGCCGATGTCGAGGCCCACGTCGCCCGGCAAGCCGCTGCAATGTGCAGCGACTTCCCGGTCTACCGCGACTGATCCGCAGCACTTTTTGTAGCAGATGGCGAAGCCTGCGTTCGGCTGCGCAGCAGTCGTGAAATCAGGCAATGCGGTGTTTCAGAAAAACCTCGCACTCAGGTTTTACGACTGCTGCGCAGCCGAACGCAGGCTGCGCCAGCTGCTACAAAGAATGCGTTTTTCTGGCGTCAGCGCGGGGCTCTCCCGCTCGCACAAGAGGAAAAAATACATGAGCGTACTTGTGGAATCGACCGGCAAAAGCCCGGTAAAAATGCAAGTCGGGGTCAAACTGCGCGGTGCAGAAAAGGTCGCGCGAATTCCGGTGAAGATCATCCCGACCGATGAGTTCCCACGCAAACCCGACTGGATTCGCGTGCGCATACCGACCTCCCCCGAGGTCGACCGGATCAAACAGCTGCTGCGCAAACACAAGCTGCACAGCGTCTGTGAAGAAGCCTCCTGCCCGAACCTCGGCGAGTGTTTTTCCGGTGGCACGGCGACCTTCATGATCATGGGTGACATCTGCACCCGCCGTTGCCCGTTCTGCGACGTCGGCCACGGCCGGCCAAAACCGCTGGACGCCGAAGAGCCGATGAACCTCGCCGAGGCCATCGCCGACCTGCGCCTGAAGTACGTGGTGATCACCTCGGTGGACCGCGACGACTTGCGCGACGGCGGCGCCCAGCATTTCGTCGATTGCCTGCGCGAAATCCGCAAGCGGTCGCCGGGCGTGCAGCTGGAAACCCTGGTGCCGGATTACCGTGGCCGGATGGACGTTGCCCTGGCGATCACCGCCACTGAGCCACCCGATGTGTTCAACCATAATCTGGAGACCGTCCCGCGCCTTTACAAAGCCGCGCGGCCGGGTTCGGATTTCGAGTGGTCGCTGGATCTGCTGCAGAAGTTCAAGCGATTGGTCCCGCGAGTACCAACCAAATCCGGCCTGATGCTGGGCCTTGGCGAGACCGACGAGGAAGTCATCGAAGTCATGCAGCGCATGCGTGAGCACGATGTCGATATGCTCACCCTCGGCCAGTACCTGCAACCGTCTCGCAGCCACTTGCCGGTCCAGCGTTTCGTCCACCCGGACGTGTTCGCCTGGTTCGCTGAGGAAGGTACGCGGATGGGCTTCAAGAACGTTGCGTCCGGACCGCTGGTGCGCTCGTCCTACCATGCGGACCAACAAGTTCAGCGGGCAACGAGCACTGTGGATTCCCTCCTTACTGCTGGATTCGATTCCCCTTGAAAGCCTCACGCCGTGCGTTTCGTTCTTCGATGTAGGCGGCGCTCGGCTCGCTGATCTGGTGTTGCATGAAGTCGATGGCCAACGTTTCCTGACCGAGACGGTACTTGCGCAAGAAATATTCGGTCCCTCGGCACTGCTGGTGAACGTCAAGGATGAGGATGAACTGCTCGCCGTCGCTCGCTCGCTCAAGGGGCAGCTCAGCGCTGCCATGCATCTTGATAAGCGCGATATGCCACTGGCTCATCGCTTGCTGCCGGTCGTGGAGCGGCGCACCGGGCGAATCGTTGTCAACGCCTTCGCGCATCCTCAGGAGGTGTCTTTCGCCACCATCCACGGTGGACCGTTTCCGGCAACGTCGGACAGCCGCTTCACCTCGGTTGGCATGACGTCGATTGAACGCTTTTTGCGCCCGGTGTCTTACCAGGGTTTTCCTGATGCCCTATTGCCTGAGTCATTGCGCGAGGTTGATCCCTTGGGGCTGCCTCGCCTCGTAGACGGCCAGTAAAAGCCATCCTTGACGCAGTCTTTGCCAACCCGCCCGGTGGCGCCCGCTCGTTGAGCGGGACCTCCGGACAAGTCCGCGGACTCAGCCCTTGGCCGCCATCGCGGTGACTTCCACGCGCATGCCTTCAACTGCCAGGGAGGCCACGCCAACGGCGGCCCGAACCGGCCAGGGCTTGGCGAAGAAGCGCTGGTAGACCTCGTTGAAGGCGGCGCGGTCAGCCATGTCGGTGAGGTAGATGGTCAGATGCAGAACCCGGTCCATGGAACTGCCGGCGTGCTCCAGCGCTACCTTGAGTGCCTGCAGGGTGCATTCGCTTTGCAGGGCGATGTCGCCCAACTCCAGGCTGCCGTCGGCGCGGGTGGGGATCTGAGTGGAGACCAGCAGGCCGCCGAAACCGGCGACATCCGAGGAGATGGACTGCGGATCGGGGTCGGGGAGGAAGGTGAGGTCGTGGTTTGCCATGGGGATCTCTTGCATGAGGTGGTAAAGGGGCCGTCGAGTATATAGCGGCTGGAAAACTCGGTGTGGAACGCCCAGTTTGGCAAGGCCCTGCTCACAGAAAAATCTACAACCCAGGGAAAGGTCATTCCAGTAGCGAGACCAGACGCGGCTCAATTGAGGTCTCAAGCACCTCAAGCAGAGCCAGCGTCACCGGCAGCTTGAAGCGCCGGCGTCCCGCGCTGCCGGGATTGAGGTAGAGCTGTTCGCCGCGCCATTCTATGCGGGGCTTGTGCGAATGGCCGGTGATCACCAGCTTTATGCCTGCATCAAGCACGGCTGGGACATCGGCACTGTCATGTACCAGAAAGACCTGCCATCCGTTCAGGTCGAAACATAAGCAGTCGGCGAGATTTTCCGCCCAAGGGGCGTCCAGATCGTTGTTCCCGCGGACCACGTGCAGCGGGGCTATTGATGCCAGTTGATCGAGGATTTCGGGGCTGCCGATGTCGCCCGCGTGAATAATCCGTTCACAACCCTGCAGTGCAGCAAGGGCTTCGGCGCGGAGCAAGCCATGGGTATCGGAAATCACGCCCACTTTCATGCAACGCTCCAGACCCGGTTCAAGCATCGGAACCTACTCCTCAAAGCGACCCGTGGCGTCACGATCGCGCTCGTATCGTCTCGTGAGCGGAAACGGCGGCAACCAGGACTCACGACGCACGATCCAGCTTTCGTAGGTTGGCATCAGTTGGTCAGGGGCATCCAGGGACCCCAGGTTCACTTCGATTTCGTCGTCGGTGCGCGCAAAAACGGACGAGCCGCAGCGGGGACAGAAAAACCGTCCTGCGTAGTCACGTGTTTCGCCGTCGATCGTCACCGCACTCTGAGGGAATATCGCGCAAGCATGAAAAAGCGCCCCATGATGCTTGCGGCAATCGAGACAGTGACAAAGGCCGACCCGATACGGGAGTCCCGACGCCTCAATTCGGACGTTGCCGCACAGGCAACCACCCGTGAATCGCTCCATGCTGCGTCTCCTCTAAAATCAAGCGGTCGGAATGTGATCCCCCCGACTCAAGGCGCATTCACCACGACATAAGTCACATCGCTGCCCTGATACTGTGGTTGATACCAGGTTGAACCGCACTGCATGTAAGCCGTGTTGTACTGGATGACTTGCACGCAACTGGGGGGCAATTGCGCTGGCGTGAAGATGGACCCGACCACCGCCGCTGTCACCGCGACCGTTGCGGTGACGGCCGCCGCCGTGGCGATCGGATGGTAGTGATCGTCGTAGCCATAGCGGCCCTGCCCGTCTACGTCGATGTCCACGTCGCGGCTGTTGTCGATGTTGACGTTACGGGTGCTGTTGTTGATGTTGGTTCGGTTGCCGACCGTGTTTCCGGTATTGGCCCGATTTCCAGAGTTGACGGTGTTACCGGCATTCGCCCGATTTCCAGAGTTGACTGTGTTGCCGGTGTTGACCCGATTGCCCGCGTTGACGTTGGTAGCGCGTTGAGCGGTATTGCCGGTGTTGACGCGCTGAGCCCTTTGAGCACTGGGCGGCGGCGCATGATTGACCGATGCCCTAGCGTGCCCTTGGGCGCGCTGGGGTCGGGCATCCACATAAGTGACCAGGCTCAGCGTCAGTACCGAGGTGGTTACGAGCGATAACAACAGGCTCCACGACATCGTCCTGTTCATGTCATGCCCCTCCCTGATCACTGGCTTTCTTCAAAGGAATCGCCACATCGCCCTTGCGCGGTGCGAAGGTGAAGATCGAGTCCTTGATGCCCGGTTTCAGGTTCCAGCGATACACCGCGCTGTATTCCGGAGAACCCGGTTCATCGGTGGTAGTGATCACCAGTTTGCACGGCAGTGGCTTGTCGGATCGAGTGATCCACAACTGCCAGTCAACGCCCTCCTGCCGAAAGGCCAGGTGATCACACAGTTGCCCCTTGATCGTCGACGGACCGACGTACAGCGCCGCTTTCAGTGCATCGATCTGCGCCTGATCGCTGCCAAACAGAAACAGGTCCTCCATGGGCACCTGAATCCCATAATGATTTTCTATCATGTGCAGCGTATCGGAGATTTTAGGCGGTGCATCCACGGTGGTGTCGTACTTGAGAAGCGGAGAATACTGGGTCAGTTTTTTGCCGTTGTAGAAGAACTCTCGCGTTCGAACATCGCCTTCCGTTTTGGCATACATCCGATCGCGACCCACCACTTTCAAGACAGTCGAGGCTTCGGTCTTGATCTTCTGGCCAGACTCCAGAACGGTATCCCGGGACACTTCGGCGTCGACCTGAAACGTCGGCAGACTGCGTAGGTAGGTGCCCATATCGATGAGTTTATCGACCACTTGCGGGTTGATCGTCGGGGTGGCGTCCGGTGTTGGCGGATCGTCGGCACGAGCGCCCGGGGCCAGCGCAAGGGTGAACAACAGGCAGAAAACACTCGCGTTGGCTTTCATTGATCCCGCTCCTTGGCCTGTGCACGACTCTTAAGCCTAGTCCCGGCGTGACCCGTTCGCCAGAAGGGCAAGAAACCCTATGGGCAAACCCGATTGGAGCACTCTATGATTGAACCCCATGACCACCACGCCTCCAATCCGCCAACCCTGCCCGCCCGGCGCCTGCGACTGCGGGCGTGACCCGCTGCTGGAAACACCGGGGGCGGACGTGCGCATCCTGTTTCTGACCCGTTCGGAAGAAAAGCGCCTGGTCGAACGCCTGGAAAACCTCCAGAGCCTGAGTGATCTGGAACGCCTGCAACAGCGAATGTACGAACAGTTGGGCATCCGCGTGGACATCGTCCCCAGTTTCAACGAAGTACGCACCATGCGCGGTATCGGTATTAACCTCGGCGAACAACCGGGGCTATGCCGCAAAACCCGTCAGTCGATCCCGGCCGCGATTCGTCGCGCACTGGAGAAGCACCCGGAGATTGCCTACGAGCTGCTCAACGCCAACGACCTGTTGCGCGATGCGTGAAATCAGCCCCATGAACCTCGTCCTCGAAGCACCTGCAAAATTCGTTGCCATGCAACGAAACAGGATCAGCGGTCATACGCAGAGGCTGGCCCGCTGCTATGCCTTCTCATGGGAGCAATGGTTTCAAGCCAGTCAGGGATGAATCTGGACACTCAAGCGTGACCGTGGTCCCGGCACCCGCCAGGTGCGCGAAGAGCAACAGGTGCCAATCCGTAGCAGGAGGTGGCAAATGTTATTCATAGTCAGTTGGTCTATCAGTTCGGCAAATCGTAACAGCGCGATCGAGCGTTTCCTCAAGACCGGGGGGGCTCCACCCGTTGGCGTCAAGATGCTGGGACGCTGGCACGCCGTCGGTGGTGCATCCGGTTTTGGCGTGGCAGAGGCCAGTGATCCGGCAGCCATTCAGAAGTGGGTGCTGGAATGGAGCGACCTCATGACCATGGAGGTCCAGGCGGCACTGACCGATGAACAGATAGCGCCGCTGCTGGCGGGCGCTGTCGGCAAGCAATAGTCGTTGGGGCGGCGAGCCGGGCTCGCCGCCTCATGCCTGCGTATCAAGCCTGCCCTTTCAGCGCTTCCAGTACTCTGTGGTGTACGACAGCAGCGCCGTTTCGGACGCAAACCGAACTTTTACCGCTCCCATGGGCGAATTCTGGCGCATTGCGGCCGGCCACCTATGCTCTGAACAAGGTCACCGACATCAATGTCAGCTGGGCCATGGTCTGGCTCGGCGACATGCCGGTGGATTTGACCAAATCCGCGTCAGGTACTCGACCCCCGGGTCAGTTCGACAATGCCTGGATTCAAGCCGTGACCGGAAACATGACCTGGCGATTCTGATGCCCTGCTACTGAAAAAAAACGACTTAATCCATGGAGCACACACCACTATGAACTTGTCCCGAAAACTGTTTATTGGCGCTGCGCTGGCCAGCCTGCTGCTCGGCGGTTGCACCTCGAAAGTCACCGAGCGTGAGCAGTATTCCGGCTTCCTGTCCAACTACAACAACTTGCAGCAGGTCACCACCACCAGCGGCGAAACAGCCATGCGCTGGGTGAGCCCGTCCTGGAATCCAGATGCCTATAACACCGTGGTTTTCAATAAGCTGGAGCTCTACCCGGCGCCCAAGCCCACTGAGCGGGTTAACCAGCAAACCCTGGACGAGTTGCAGAACTACATGACCAGTAAGGCCAAAGGTGTGCTGGGTCAGAAATATCGGGTGGTATCGAGCGAAAAATCAGCGCCGAAGGGTTCAAAAACCTTGATCATGCGCGCGGCGATCACCGGGGTGAGTGCCGAAAACGAAGGCATGAAGTGGTATGAAGTGGTGCCGGTTGCCGCCGTCGTGGGGGGTGTTTCCGCTGCCAGTGGCCATCGCGATCAGGACACCACACTGTTTATCGAGGCCGAGTTTATCGACGCCAGCAACAACCAGACCGTGGCCAAAGTGGTGCGCAAAGTCTTTGGCAGCACCCTGTCAAACGCCAGCCAGAAGATCACCACCAAGGATTTCAAAGTGGCGATCGACAAACTGACCAGTGACCTACAAGCATTCATCAAGTAGCCCCCCGTAGGAGCTGCCGCAGGCTGCGATCTTTTGATCTTGATTTTGTCGGTGTAACAACCGCCGCCAAGATCGCAGGCTTCGCCAGCTCCTACACCGATCGTGTTCATCCCAACCGCTATTTTTTCATCCCTACCCGTCGCCGCATCTCGGCGGTGATCGACTGCCGGGTTTTCTTCAAATCCTTCCAGGGTTCATCACCGACCTCGGCCAGGCGTTCATGCACAGTGTGCACGTTCCACTGATTGCCACCCTTGAGCTCGCCCACCTCTTCGCGAAAGATCGGCACCGACACCGGCAGCCCTTCGCGGGTGCGCACGGCGTAGGCGCAGATGGTCGTGGCGCCCAGACCGTTGCGCAGGTAATCGATGAAGATCCGCCCTACCCGGTTCTTCGGGCCCGACACGGCGGAAAAACGCTCCGGCAGCAACTTGGCCATGTGGCTGACGATCGCGTGGCTGAAGTCTTTCACCTCATCCCAACCCAGCTTGCAAGTCAGTGGCACCACCAGGTGAATCCCTTTGCCGCCGCTGGTCTTGAGGAACGCCTTGAGCCCCAGTTCATCGAGTACCGAGAGGGTCAGCTGGGTGGCCTCGACCATGCTTTTCCAGGGCAGTGCCGGGTCCGGGTCGAGGTCGAGGACGAAGCGGTCGGGTTTGTCGAGGTTGTCCGAGGTGGCGTTCCAGGTGTGCAGCTCGACGGTGCTCATTTGCACGGCGCCGATCAGGGCTTCGGCGTTGTTGATGATCATCACCGGTTGGCCGGTGAGTGCCTTGTCCAGGGTGGTGATCCCCGGAATGGCCAGGCGCTCGGCGTTCTTCTGGAAAAACAGTTCGCCGTTGATGCCGTCCGGCGCGCGCACCAGCGCCACGGGGCGGTCCTTGAGCTCGGGCAAAATCCATTCGGCGACGCTGGCGTAATACTCCGCCAGTTGCACTTTGGTGGTGCCGCTGCTGGCGTCGATGACCCGGTCCGGGTGAGTGATGCGGACCTTGCCCTCGCCCAGGCCGATTTGTGAGGGCGCGGGCGCGGCTTTCTTTTTGGCAGGGGTGGAAGGTTTTTCGGCAGTGGTTTTTTTCGCGGCTGAAGTCTTCACGGCTTTCGGACGCTCCTCGGTAATGTCTTCGGCAGGTTTGTCGTCACGCAGGCCATGGAACACTGCATGACGGACTGAACCTTCCTTGGTCATTTCGGCAAAAGCGACCTCTGCCAGCAGCGTGGGCTTGAGCCAGTGCACACCCTTGGCGTCAAAACCGCTCGGTGGATTGACCACCGAAATCTTCTTGGTTTGCAGCGGTTTCAGCTGCTCGTAGATGCGCTTGAGCGTCGTCTCGTTGAACCCGGTGCCGACTTTGCCCGCGTAACGCAACTCACCGCTGTCGCGGTCATGCAACCCCAGCAGCAGCGCGCCGAAGGCATTGCGCGAGCCTTTCGGGTCGGTGAAGCCGACGACCACAAATTCCTGCCGATGCTTGCACTTTAGCTTGATCCAGTCGCTGCTGCGCCGCGACACGTAAGGCGAACCCAGACGCTTGCCGATCAGCCCTTCCATCTGCATTTGGCAGGCGCTGTTGAGCAGGGCTTCCGGTTCTTCGCTAAAGGCATCGGAGAAGCGCAGTAGCGGGTCTTTGTTGGGGTTTAGCACGGTCGACAGCGCAACCCTTCGCTCCTCGACCGGTACCTCGCGCAGGTCCACGCCGTTGAGGTAAGGCATGTCGAACAGGTAGTAGACGATGTTGCCGCTACGGCCCGAGTCGAAGGCGTTTTGCAAGGCCTGAAAGTCCGGCACGCCCTGCTCGTCGGCGACCACCATTTCCCCGTCGAGCCAGGCCGATTCGAGGCCTAGCGCCGCCAACGCCTCGGCTTGTCTGGGCAGTTTGTGGGTCCAGTCGTGGCCGTTGCGGGTGAACAGTTTGACTTCGTCGTGGTCGATGCGCGCCATGATCCGATAGCCATCGAACTTGATCTCATAGCTCCACTCGCCGCCCGGGGCTTTTTCGACCAGCTTCGCCAGTTCCGGTTTGAGCAGTTCCGGCAATTTGGCTTTTCGGGCGCCCGTCAATGGCGCCGATTTTTCCTTGCGCGCCGGGGTAGCGGTTTTTTTGACCGGTTTGGGTTTGGCAGCGGTCTTCGGCTTTTTGGCAACGATGGTCCGGTCACTGAGCACGCTGTCGGGCTCGGCGGCGACCACGTCGTAATCGCTTTCGGGTTTGGCCGCGCCGTCCTGATGCTTGATCAAAAACCATTGCTCCTGCTTGCCCGGCATGTGCGTGCGCACCAGGTTCCACAGGCCGCCGAGCTTCTCGCCCTTTAGCTCGAATTTGAGCTTGCCCTTGGCGTACGCCTTGGCCGGGTCGTCCTGAGGAATCCACACCCCCCGGTCCCAGACAATCACGTCGCCGGCGCCGTAATGCCCTTCGGGAATGCTGCCCTCGAAGGTGGCGTAATCAATCGGATGGTCTTCGACGTGCACCGCCAGGCGCTTGACCTTGGGGTCCAGTGACGGACCTTTGGGCACCGCCCAACTTTTCAGTGCGCCATCGAGCTCCAGGCGAAAGTCGTAATGCAGCCGTGAGGCGTCGTGCTTCTGGATGCAGAACTGTAACGCATGATCTTTCACGGTTTTTTTGCCCGAACGTTTGCCGGCAACCGGTTCAGAGGTCGCCGAGAAATCGCGCATGCGATTGTAATCGTCCAGGCTCCTGGTCATGGCGCACCGACTGACGACGTAACGGTGCCCCCGATGCCCGAACCGATACGCGTGACAATCAGGGCTACGACGGCAATGCGTTCCACCCGCTGATAGCCAGGGGTCATCAGTTCTTCACCGAACACATCGGGGTCGAGTTCGTGGTAGGTCCAGCCGAACATCGGCGATTCCAGACGCGGTGTCACCGCATCCAGAAACGGGTCGACGCCATCGATCATCGCCACCCCGGTGTACAGCACCAAGGAGCCACCGGGGGCCAACCGATACAAGGCTTGCTCGACAATGCGCAACGACAATTGCGCGCCAAGCGCGCCGCCGCCATGCCGGTAAGCACGCTCGGCCGGGTCGGCCATGTAGGGCGGATTGGCGACGATCAGGTCGAAGTGGCCGTCGACGTCTTGCAGCACATCGCTGGCCTCGATGCTGACGTTAGCCAACTCGGCAAGCGCGACGTTGACTGCCGTCATGCGTAACGCCAAAGGGTTGATGTCCACGGCCAGCACTTCGGCCTCACGGCGTGCGCGGGCAATAACAATCGCTCCGACACCAGCGCCGCAACCAATGTCCACGGCGCGCCTGATCGGCGCGAAGCTCTGTTGCAGATGAGCGTGAATCAGTTGTGCAAAACGATAAGTGTCGGGACCGAAGAACACCGCGTCAGCGGCATCAGTGGGGTAACCCGAGTGCACGAACAACAGGTCATCGAGGCTTGACCAGCGCACATGACTTTTCAGTCGACCATTGCATTCCTCGAGGACGCCAGCCTGTTGCAACTGCCGCTGCTCATCCACCGACAACAGACCCGGCTCAAACGGCCGCGACCAGCCGAACACTTCGCGCAGGGTCCGGGCGCTTTGCCCAAAGGAGCGATCATTGACCCGCTGATGGGTTAGCGGCGTTGGCGTGATGAAACGATAACCGTCGGCCTGCAAGCGGCGCCCCAGTTGCAGCAGGGCCAGATCGGCGGCGCTAAGGTGTTCTTCCTGATTCATGAAGGGCTCCCTATCGAAAACCGGATTTGAGTTCGATGAACCGTCGCGTGGCCATCAGGCCAGCGGGGTGGGCGTGCCGATGCGCAGACAACCACGGAATCAAGACTTGCATTTGCTCGTCGGCGGCAAGCCCTTTAAGTGTAGCGTGCAGGCTTTGGACATCCGGGTCATTGACGGGTACTGGCTGTTCGGTCGCGGCACTGCTACCGCGTCGAACCGCTGCCGGCGCTCGCGCAGGTCGCCAGTCCCCGGCAATCCAGTCGTGCAGCAGCTGTTTTTCGTAGGGGCTGAACACCCCGAACATGGCCGCGCCGTCGCCATCGATCAATTGCCAGAAACGGCTGGCTTGCGGGTCCTGGTGGCGCTTGATCCAGCCCTTGTTTTCCATGGCGATGAGGAAGCCTGGCAACTGCTCCGGCGTCGACAACCATTGATTGACGGTCTTGCCTTCAAACCGGCAGTAGTCGGAATGCATGTGCTGACCAAACGGGCGCTTGCGTTCAAGCATGTTGAGCAACTCGCCGTACAGGTCGAACGACTCGATGATCGCGCGACTGCCCTGCCCCAGATCGTTGAGCCGATAACCCAGCGCAACCCTGCGCAGAAAGTCTTCACGGTCGCCTTCCACCGGCAACAATTGCAGCACCGACTGCACGGCCTTTTGCGCGTGGCCGGTGCTGGCATTGTCGATGGTCACGTGCAGGGTGAAGTAATACGGATCGATGCCCAGTTCGCTGAGTTCATAGGCGCTGATCAGCAAATGCAGCGGCAGTTGTTCATAACCGAGGTTGTAGCCGATCACTTCCGGCAAAAAATCGTCGCTGCAATAACCCAGCGCCAATTGCACCGCGCCTTGCAGGTAACGCTCGTCCGGGATGAACGCGTTGTCCAGCAAGCCATGTTCGGCGAGCAGTTTGCGGTAGATCACCACATGATTTTGCGCCGGGTTGCCGTCGCCCAGCTCTTCCAGATAGGTGCAAATCAGCCCTTCGAAACGCGGGTTATGCCAGTGCCGCAGCAGGCCATACAGCCATGCGCCGTCCACCAGTTTGGTCGGGGCAACGGCTTGCAGGAAAAACAATGCGTGTGCCTTGTTGGTGAAGAACTGACGCGGCCCGCCGTCCTTGCGCTGTTGCAGGTAATCGGCGTATTGACGAGCCACTTCGGCGCAGTGATGTTCGACAAAGGTTGGCAGTGCCGACAGGTCGTGCGGCATGTCCTCGGGCAGGTCCTTTGCGTGCGCAAGTTGAGCCTCGAGGAAGGTTTTGCCGAGTGCGCGCTGGTGTTCGATATCGTCGCTCAGCAATAACTGTTCGTAGATACGTTTCAGGCTGCCGGCGGTCGGGATCGAGCGTTCGTGGGTCGGCTGGGATTCAAGTCGTGTCAGGGCAGTCATGGGGTCGTCTCTCGGTCTGAGGCCAATGGCAGGACGCTGAATCAGCACGTCTCTACATCAGCAGAGCGACACGCCCGGAAAATAATTCAATCGGCGTTGAAATTGCTCGGACAGACGGGCAGCGCCGCAGCACCCGGCGCCAAATCAAGTGAATATACTCAGCGGGTGTGGACTCATCCTTCGGAGAGCAATCATGCGAACGGTTCATGTCATCGAGCCCGAAAAAACCCCCGACCCGGTCAATGTCGTGGGTGAGGCCATCACCATTCTCGCGGGCGGGGATCTGACCAAGCCCTTTGAAATGCATATCCAGGAAGGCGTGCAAGGCGGCGGGCCGCCTCCGCACTTTCACCCTTGGGACGAAGCGTTCTACGTCATCGACGGGCAGGTGGAAGTGACAGTTGCGGGCAAGGCCACCACCGTTTTCCCCGGGGGTTATGTGCATATTCCTGCTGGGACTGTTCATGCTTACAAGAACATCAGCGCGACGGCAAAGATGATTGGTGTGGTCTCTGATCCGCTCGGTGGTCAGTTCTTTGCCGCGATGGATCAGCTCAAAGTGCCGCAGGATTTGCCGCGGATACTGGAGATCGCCGAGAGTTTCGGGGTTACGTTTCTGGTGCCAAAAGCCCCCATGACCTCGTAGGCGTTGCAACCAGCATCACCGCGTCATCGTTCTTCGCGAGCAAGTCGAATCGTCGCACCGCCGCTCCCACACTGGATCTGTATTGAACACAAAAAATGCATTCACTGAAGATCTAATGTGGGAGCGGCGGTGCGACGATTCGACTTGCACGCGAAGGCAACCTGACAGCCAACTTTTTTTGTGGATGAACCTCAAACAGTGCCACCTCTGGCCTGCTGCTCCAGATGCACTTGCAGCTCCGGATCGATACTCAGCGCCGCAGCCAGTTCATCCAGATAGCTACGTTCGGCGTCCTGCTGATCGTCCACCAACATCACACTGGCCAGGTACATCTCCGCCGCCATGCCGGAATCCGTGGCCGACTGCGCCACATCGGCGGCGTCCAGCGGCCGCGCGACTTCGTCATCCAGCCATTGCTGGAGCTCTGGGTCGTCGGTGTGGCGGCCGATTTCGGTGCTGATCATCTGCTTCTCGGCATCATCAATCCGGCCATCGGCCTTCGCCGCCGCAATCAATGCACGAAGAATCGCATGGCTGTGGTCCTCGACTTCCGGGCCGGACAACAGGTCGACAGTGCGCGGTGCCTGTTGCGGCGCCGAGGCCTGGCTGCGTTGCCAGGCTTGATAGGCCTGGAATGCCATCATTCCGAGCGAAGCCAGCGCCGCGTAATTGGTGCCGCCACCCGACCGAGTCTGGGTCGACCGGGTCTGGGGCGAACCGCCCATCGCGGAGCCACCGCCCAGCAGACCACCGAGCAAACCACCCAGGCCACCGCCCCCGGCGCTTGAACCGGCACCACCGCCCAACAGGCCGCCGAGCAATCCACCGAGACCGCCGAGACCACCTTGGGCCGACGCGCCACCGCCACCCTGTTGCGACGTTGAGCCCTGGCCGGCCCTTAGTAATTGTTCGAGCAAATCGCTGGTGTTCATGACGATGTCCTCATCGGTTGGAGTGACCCAGTCAGGCAACGATAGTCCTCGCCGGCAATTGCGCCACCACCGTTTGGCTGACATGAAACCCTTATTGCCCTTGACCCTGATGCCCCTCGGCTGCGAGTGTTCTACCCTTGCAAACCCGATGCCCACAGGATCAACGAACACATGGACCGCCACCTGATTGTCGTCAGCGACGTCATCGAACCTGAAGTCGAGCACGTACTCAGCGCCGGGCTGAGTGCCTTCAATGATCAGACGACCGGCATAAACGACCGCCAGTCGCTGGCAGTAACGGTCCGCGATCCGGATACCCATCAGGTGCTGGGCGGTATTACCGGGCGTACGTCGCTCGGTCTGCTGTTTCTCGATCTTTTCTACTTGCCCGAGTCACTGCGCGGCTCCGGGCTCGGTTCTCGACTGCTTAAAGCGTACGAGGACGAAGGCCGTCGTCGTGGTTGCCGCTCGGCGGTGCTCTATACCCTCAGTTTCCAGGCCCCGCAGTTCTATGAAAAACACGGCTGGCAGCGCTTCGGCGAAGTGCCTTGCGACCCGCCAGGCACGAGTCGGGTGTTCATGAGCAAGGCGCTGTGAATGAGCCTGTCTGCAGCCGATCAATCCGCCGGTCACTGCGTTTGAGTAAAACGTATCGCCCTGCGCCGATGTTTCATTTAATACCCCAGATTTATCCGGGGTATTTTTTTGCCGCCCAGCTAAGATTTACAGATGGTGAACCTTATCCCCGGATACCCGGTCGATACATGCAACCTGACTTGGTTTGCCGACACCCCCGATTGAAGGGGTGATAACAGGCTTGCTTCACTTTCTGGAGAACGCCCCCGTGATATCGACCCTACACATCGCCAGGCTCAAAGCATGGGGCGCCCATGGTTTTACCGCCACCGGCGTGGTCACTGCCTTCCTCGCGACCCTCGCCCTGCTGGAAAACCAGGCCACAAACTGCCTGCTGTGGCTGGGCGTCGCCCTGATCGTCGATGGACTGGATGGTGCGTTGGCACGCAAGGTCAATGTCCAGTCGGTACTGCCAAGTTTCGATGGCTCGATCCTCGATCTGGTCATCGACTACCTGACGTACGTGTTTATCCCCGCGCTGTTCATTTATCGTTACATCCCCTTGCCGGACTACACGCTGCTGCTGTCCGTGTCGCTGATTCTGGTCTCGTCGCTGTTTTGCTTCTGCAACGTCAACAT
Source organism: Pseudomonas sp. F01002 (assembly GCF_004402115.1). NCBI lineage: Bacteria > Pseudomonadati > Pseudomonadota > Gammaproteobacteria > Pseudomonadales > Pseudomonadaceae > Pseudomonas > Pseudomonas sp. F01002. Next base: position 86,466 of record NZ_SOPU01000005.1, read on the forward strand.
GAAGAGCAAGGACAACTACTTCCAGGGCTTTCCCGCCGCCTGGAACGTGGTCGCCCTGTGCCTGTACATCATCGCCCCGTCGCCGTGGATCACCTTTCTCACCATCATCGGCCTGGCGCTGTTGACCGTGACCCGGATGAAGTTCCTCCACCCGTTCCGCGTGCGCAAGTTCATGCCGATCAACATCGCGGTAACGGCCATCTGGCTGCTGTGCAGCTTGTCGCTGGTGGTCAACCATCCGGTGATCAACCCGCTGGTGATGGGGCTTTGGCTGCTGATGTCGGCTTACTTCCTGGGGATCTGCATCTGGCGCACGGCGCTGGAGTGGTTCGAAAGCTCGCGGTGATGAAGGACCCCAGAGCGTGGCCGATTTCTCCCGCACACTGCAGAAATCGGCCATAAGAGGGAACACATCGACCATGCCCATCCATATCGTGCGCCTCGGCTCACCGCGCGCCGCCAATGAAGGCTTGCGCTTGGGCACGGTGCGTCGCCCGCCGCGTGGCGTGCCGAAAGCCGAGTTTGCCAGTCGGGATTTTTATGACGTGTGGCAGCCGCTGCTGTCTCCCAGTGCCGAACTGGTCGCAGAAGCCAAAGCGGCAGAAGACGCGAAGGCGTGGGAAGCCTTCAAGCGCAAGTTCAAGACCGAAATGAACCACCCGGCGCCCAGCCAGTTGCTCGATTTGTTGGCGGCGTTGTCCCACCAAACGTCACTGGCCATTGGCTGTTATTGCGAAGATGAAGCGCATTGCCATCGGTCGGTATTGCGGGAGTTGTTAAAGGCGCGTGGTGCGCAGATCACCTAGTGGTTGCCGAAGGCTGCCCCGACATTGACCGCTCAAGATCGGCTTAAAGGATTTTGGCAAAGACACAAGGATCGAGGTCTTGAAAATGAATAACCAGATTCGACTCGCCACCACTGACGATGCGGCAACCATCAGCCGGGTCATCATTCAATCGCTGCGCCAGTCCAATGCCCTGGACTACCCTCCTGACGTCATCACCCAGGTAGAGAAAAGCTTTTCTACCGAGGCCATCCGCGCCTTGTTGAGCCAACGCCAGGTCTTTGTCGCCACCATCGATAAGCGTGTAGTCGCCACGGCCAGCCTTGATCAAGACGTTGTGCGCAGTGTATTCGTTGACCCACGCCATCAGGGACGCGGACTCGGCAGGCAGTTGATGGCAACGATTCAATCTGTCGCCCAAGAAGCAAAAATCGAGGTACTGCGCGTCCCCTCCTCCATCACCGCAGAAGCCTTTTACTTCAAGCTGGGTTATCGAAAAATCCGCGACGAATTTCACGGGGTCGAGCGCACGATAATTATGGAGCGGCGTTTGAGGCCCGTTGTCGACTACACAAACTGACGCCAGCGAATGTCCGTCATTGAGCTGTTCTCGTTACCATCCAAAATAAGTAGGAGTTGATCGATGCGCATCGCCTTGCTGTCAGACATCCACTTGTCCGTCAACGCGTTACCTTTTCCCGATGTGGATGCCGATATTGTCGTCCTCGCGGGAGACATCTCCCGACCGGCCACGGCCATTGAGTGGGCCAAATCGTGCCCTGTTCCGATCGTGTACGTGGCAGGGAATCACGAGTTTTATGGCAGCGACTTGATCTCTACCTACGAGCACTTGAACAGGTTGTCGGAAGGCACACAGATCCACGTATTGGAACGCTCGGAGTATCTCCACAACGGTGTGCGGTTTTTGGGTTGCACCCTGTGGTCTGACTATCGACTTTTCGATTCTGCAGAGGATCGGGCACAGGGTATTGATCTGGCTACGAAGCTCATGCGGGACTTCACCCACATAAAAATCTCACCAGATTTTCCAGACCTGTTCAGCCCGGCAATTTCCCAACTGATTTTTTTACAGACAGTCGCCTGGCTGGAAGACTGCTTCACCCGCGACAGAAGCACTCCCACGGTGGTGGTTTCGCATTTTGCACCGACACGGTTGAGCATAGGCCCGCTGTTTGAGAATTCGCCGATTAACGCGAGTTTTGTTTCAGACCTCGAAGACCGGATCAACGTCTGGCAGCCGGCACTTTGGCTGCATGGCCATACCCATGGGAGCTTTGACTACCAGGTGGGCAAAACTCGCGTCATTTGCAACGCCCGGGGCTATGCAAAAAATGGCGTTAATGAAAATCCGGAATTTAATCGCTCATACGTGATTGACCTGGATATCTGAGGCAACACGGCCCTGCCTCCTGGAAGCCGGATCCAGAAAACCGAGCAAGGCCTGCCGGGTGTCATGCCAGGCCGCCGGATGTTCCATATCGAGGAAGTGCCCGGCGTTCTTGATGGTATGGAACCGGGACTGAGACGCATGATCGGCGAACAGCCGGGCGTCTTCGACCGAGGTGTACTCATCCCATTCGCCGTTGACAAACAGCAGCGGTATTTCGATGGCAGCGGCACAGGCGACATAGCAATGGGTGTCTTGGGTCAGCACCTCATTGACGTGGAAATGCATCTGCCTGTACTCGTGCTCGGCCAGGCTTCTGACATGGCGGTCATTAAAGCGTTTGAACAGCGATGGCAGGTGCTTGCCGATTGTGCTGTTGATCAAGCGACCGACATTGAGGCGGTCGCAAGCCTGGAGATGGTTCAGGCCGCTCTCCAGGTAATCGCGCATCGGTGTATTGATACGAGCTGCGAATGAATTGATCACCGCCTTCTCGATTCGTCGCGGCCGCTGGGCCAGCGCCAGCAAGGTAGCCGCACCGCCCCAGGAAAAGGACAGCACATGGTGCGCACCAAAGTGTTCGATTAAATCCAGCAGTATCGCGGCCTCGTCTTCCTTTCGGATCGGTTGGCCGTGAAGGTTGTGTTCCTTCGACTGACCGGCATAGGGCTGGTCGTAGAGAATCACATTGAATCGCGGCTGCAGGTAACGCACCGTTTGGGCAAAAGATGCGGTCGTTGCCAGTGAGCCGTTGACCAGAATGATGGTCTTGTCAGCGGCAGTGTTGAGATAGTGCTCGGTATATACCTTGTACTTCCCGCAGATCTCGACGATGGCAGTTTTCGGCATCATGACATTTACTTCCTTGAACCCATTGGACTAAGCGCACAGCGTTTGGGATGCCCACAGGGCCCTATCGCAGACAGCAGAACACGTGGACCTGACAGCGAAGTGTCAGGCCAATACATCAATAACTCAGAGTGGTTTTCAAGCGTCAACGCATAGGCCTCCTCGGGCTTAATCTGGCAACACGGACAAGCGACAACAGCGCGAGGGTGCTCGGATGGCTGCCGTGACCAATGAGTCACTGACTGACCATATGTTCAGAGTTAAGCAGGGATTTCCCCGTCTGCAAGAACGCAGACGAGTTATTGCGTCGAAGACGGCGTGATGGTCGAACGATGTCACCCAAGACGAGGCGACGCGCGAAAGCTCCGCGGGCGGCCATCCCATGTTCGCGGATCACTTTCCGGGGGACGCCCCCGAGTCATCGGTCCCGTCGAAATACTTGGCTATTGGCCCAGGCATTGCTTTGGCATCTTTTGCGGCACCTGGTCATCTTTCCGGAATTTCGAATGTTTATGCCTGATAGGGCTTAGTAGACGACCGCTGCTGCTGATGCAGACCGCAAGCCTGGTGACGATCATGGAGTTTATGCAGGACCTGAACAGGGTGTTGATTGTGGTAAGCATCTAGACGACAGACCGCTCCACTTTCAGGAATGACCCCAAGGTTGGGGCAAAGAGTCGAAAACGGACGTTTTGGCTTCCTCAAAACTACTGAATGATGACGGCGTAAATCTGCACAAATCACGAGTAAGCATCGACTCAAAAAGCAGTTCTATTTGACCAGTCGCGTTTCCTTGGAAGGCCTGTATCCAAAGTACGAGCTATAGCACTTGCTGAAATGGCTGGGCGATACAAAGCCACACGCAACCAACACGTCCACCTGGGATAGCTCCGTGTGCTGGAGCAACCGACGCGCCTCGGTAATCCGCAATTCCATGTAATACCGTTGCGGCGTTGTGCCCAGTTGCTCCTTGAACAAGCGCTCGAGTTGTCGACGCGAACGACCTGCGTATACGGCCAACTGCTCCAACTCCAGAGGTTCTTCGAGGTTGGCATCCATCAGCTTCACCACCTCGCGTAATGGTGCGCTCACGCAAACATTTTCAGTCGGTTTTATGCGCCGATAACGTGACTCCTCGAAAGCCAGGATGTCCTCAATACCCTCGACGAGGGCTTTGTCATGCAAGCCTTTGATCCAGTCCAGCGCCATGTGGAATGCCCCCGAGGGACTGGAAGCCGTGAGTCGGTCTCGATCGATGACGTAGGGCTCACTGGTGACATGCGTCGCCTTGGCGATTTCCGCGAGCGCGGGGCGATGTTCGGGGTGAATCGCGCAACGATATCCGTCAAGCAAACCTGCCCTTCCCAGGAACCATGCGCCATTCCACAACCCGGCCAAAATGACGCCCTGGTCTGATGCAGCCCTCAATAGGGAGATGAGTTCATCCGTCGCTTTGAGTTCTGTCCTGTAGCCGCCACAAACGACCAGAAGGTCCAGCTCCTGGATCGTTGAGCCATCGAAACGGGTATCCGGCCGAATGACCAGGCCCAGGTCACTGACGACTTCCTCATCGGTCAAGCCGAACGTTCGGGAAGAGAACAACCCGGGTCGCAGAAGATTCGCGGTGACAATCGTATCCAGTGCTTGCGTGAATGCGGGCAGCGAGAAATGCTCAAGCAGCAGAAATCCTGCCCGGACCATTTGAGTTTTCTCGTTGGGGTTCTCATTCAGATAGCGGAGATTTTTCCCCTTCATGCCTCCGCTAAATTGGCGTCGTTCGATCAATGTTCGACCTACTCGGTTACGTTACCCAACCTGTCGTTGGGTGCGTTGATAAACCTCAATGCTAACTGCAGACGTTTCAAAACCACTAGCGCCATTTTGCGATTGATCAGGCCATCTGGATGGCCGTGACGTAGCTGTGTGTCACTCGCAAACCGCGCCTAAACGATGGCGGGATACCCATCGACACTATCGGGCCAAGGGGACAGAACCTCGAAGCCGTCGTCAGTGACTGCGACCATATGCTCCCACTGAGCCGAGAGTGAGTGATCCTTGGTGACCACGGTCCAGCCATCAGCCAGCGTTTTCACATGGCGTTTGCCAGCGTTCAACATGGGTTCAATGGTGAAGATCATGCCGGCTTTCAGTTTCAGGCCCTGGCCTGGATAGCCGTAGTGAAGGACCTGCGGCTCATCGTGATAAATCTTGCCGATACCGTGACCGCAGTATTCGCGCACGACGCTGAATCCGTCTCTTTCGGCCACCGTCTGAATGGCATGGCCAATGTCACCCAGGGTAGCGCCGGGGCGGACGACGCGAATACCGGCACACATCGCTTCATAGGTCGTCTCGGCCAGACGTCGGGCATCCGGGCCGGGCTCACCCACGAAGTACATGCGGCTGGTGTCGCCGTACCAACCCTCCTTGATAACGGCAATGTCGATATTGACGATGTCGCCATCCTTTAGTGGCGTGGCCGAAGGAATGCCATGGCAGACCACTTGGTTGACCGATGTACACACGGTTTTCGGGAAGCCGTGATAGCCGACATTCCCCGGAATGGCTTTCTGCACGTTGACGATGTAGTCGTGACAGAGCTGATCAAGTTCGTCGGTGGTGCCCCCCGCTTTGACATGCGGAGCAATCATGGCCAGGACCTCGGCGGCCAGCGTGCCCGCAGCGCGAGACTTGGCTATTTCTGCCGGGGTATTGATAGCAACACTGGCCTTCATTGCTGGGCTCCTGGTGTTGCATCAACCTGGGCGTTTTGCGAAAAATCGGCGAGTGCGCATAGCTGTTTTAGATCGAGGCCGCCAGCCAGTTCGGCACGAATCAGCAAGCGGCAGATGTCGCTGTGGTCGAGGTTGGGATGTAACTCCGCAAGCATCCCGATGCGCATCCAGTGCTCGGCTTGGGCGTTGATCGAGCGACTCAGCGCATCGCTGGCGACGCGCAGATTCTCGTGCATGGCTTCTGAAATTTTTACGATACCCACTGCTCAATCCGATATGAAATGCATATGAACCGTATATTAGTCGGTAGTCGTGTGAAATTGCAATTTCACGATTTATAGCCATGACTGAAGCGCGCGGCAGCATAAAAAAGTCACTGGGTGACTTGAAGTCCGACTTCAATAGCTGAGGGAATGAAGTGCTGAGCAATCATCGTTTGTACCCCTACTCGATGATGCTCAGAATTCGTGGCGCAGACGTTAGCCATTGTTCTTCCATTTGATCGAGTCAGTACCTGTCAGAAAGAGAGCGATTCACCCTTTCACACCGCACCATTCGACTCAGGAGATAACAATGAATAAAACCATTTCTCGTCGTAGCGGAGGTCAGATATTGGTGGATGCCTTACGCATCCATGGCGTCAAAAGAGCTTTTTGTGTTCCGGGAGAAAGCTACCTCGCGGTTCTCGATGCATTGCATGACGTGCAAGAAGAAATCGACCTGGTGGTGTGCCGCCAGGAAGGTGGGGCGGCCTATATGGCCGAAGCCTACGGCAAGCTCACTGGAGAGCCAGGCATCTGCTTCGTGACCCGAGGCCCGGGTGCTACAAACGCCTCGATTGGCGTTCACACTGCGTTCCAGGATTCATCGCCGATGATTCTGTTCATTGGCCAGGTCGCTCGCGATCAGCAGTATCGCGAAGCCTTTCAGGAAGTTGATTTTCGCCAGATGTTTGGCCCCTTGGCGAAATGGGTCGTGCAAATAGACGACACCCGCAGAATTCCCGAACTGATCAGCCAGGCGTTCCACCGAGCGGTCAATGGCAGACCTGGGCCTGTCGTGGTCGCACTGCCGGAAGACATGCTGACCGAAATGGCGGAAGTCAGTGATGCCGGGCCTTTCAAACGCGTATTGATGACCCCGGCAGCCGAGCAAATGGCCGCCATGCAGCAACTGCTTGAGCGATCAGAGCGTCCATTGATGGTGCTGGGTGGCAGCGGTTGGGACACCGAGTCAGTGCACGACATCCGGCTTTTTGCTGAACAGCAAAATATCCCGGTTGCCGCCTCCTTTCGCTGCCAGGACCTGTTCGACAATCGACACCCGAACTATGTCGGCGATCTTGGTTTCGCCGCGTCAGCGCAGCTGTCCTCAGCGGTAAAAAACGCCGATCTGCTGCTGGTCGTGGGCTCCAGAATGGGTGAGGTTTCAACGGGCGGATATGCTGCCTTGGACATCCCGGTACCCAAGCAAACCTTGATCCATATTCACCAAGGCATCGAGGAACTGGGGCGGGTTTACCAACCTGCGTTAGCGATAAACAGCAGCATGTCGACCTTTGCTAAATCAGCCGCAAAACTTCCGGCGGTGCCCAGCCAAATAAAGAGTGAATGGACGCGCACCCTGAACAAACACTACTGCGAAAATCTGCAACACTCGCCCTCCCCTGGCGATGTGCAAATGGCCGAAATCATTGAGTGGTTGAATCGCAGTCTTCCGGACGACGCGATCCTGACAAATGGCGCCGGAAACTACGCCGTCTGGCTTCAACGCTTCTATCAGTTCCGCCAATACCGCACTCAGTTAGGCCCTACCAATGGCTCCATGGGCTACGGCGTTCCTGCGGCGGTGGCCGCCAAACTGACGTGCCCGGATCGAGTGGTGGTTTCGTTTTCCGGGGATGGTTGCTTCTTGATGAACGGTCAGGAGATAGCGACTGCAGCGCAGTATGGCGCCCATGTGATTTTCGTCGTGATCAACAACGGAATGTACGGAACCATCAGAATGCACCAGGAACGCAATTACCCTGGACGCGTTTCAGGCACCGAATTGCACAACCCGGATTTCGCCGCACTGGCCCAAGCCTATGGACTGCATGGCGAGGTGGTCACAACGACGTCGGAATTTGCCCCAGCGTTTGAACGCTGCCTTGATTTGTCCCGGCCATCCTTGATTGAGGTCAGAGTCGACCCTGAAGCATTGACCCCTCGTCTTAGCCTGACCCAGATCAGGGAGCAATCAAGCAAGAAGTGAGCGGCAACCCGTTCTTCTGTTTTGGGCGCCTGGTTCACGTTGTAGAAGGCGCCTTTTTTAGTTCTTCCCTCCCACGCAATGGTTCGCCTGCCTGCTACTGAATCAACAGCGGTGCGTTACCACCCAGCGACAACCCATGGATTGCTGCTTGTGACTCGTGAGTTCATCGACCTGTCCCACCTACAACAGCAGTCGATCAATGGCCTGAACAGCATGCATCCGCAAAGACAAACCCTGCACAACGAACTGCACGCGCGCCCGTCACTGTATTTCGACGAACCGGCCCATGTGTTTCATCTGGCCTTTCTTGGCGGGGAACCGGAGTGCAATGCGCTGCTGGAGCGCTGCTGCCCTATCCCGATCGATCCTCATGCCGCCCAGGGCATCACCCAACTCGATGGCCACGCCCTGAAATGGGAACGCCACGCCGAGTTCTTCACCCTGACCCTGGTGGTCACGTCATCCTGCGATGACCTGTCCTGGACATCGCTGCCCGAGGTGCTGGCGCAAAAAGTCGAAGCGCATTTGCCGCAGTTGATCAACTCGGTGCAGATCGTAGTGCGTGGCGAAGCCGGCCTGGACCTCGCCGGCTACGACTTCAAGGACCCGTGCGGTTCCTGCGTGGGCGGTGGCGATGCGGTGGTCTGGAGCGATTTTCGTCTCAGCGAGGACGGCAACAACCACATCCTGTTCGTCAACCGGCGCCTTAACGCTTACCGCCAAGGGCGGATGATCCGCCGTCTGCTGGAAATCGAGACCTACCGCATGATGGCCTCGCTGTCGTTGACCACGGCCAAGACCCTCAGCGCGCAACTTGATGTCTTTGACAAGACCTTGGTCACCCTCTCCGAGCGTAACGCCGACGCCGACAGCGGCAACGCGAAAACCCTGCTGGCGGACATCTCCAACCTGTCAGCCCAAGTGGTCAGCAGTACCGCGAAAACCCGCCACCGCTTCAGTGCCACCCAGGCCTATGCCCAACTCGTGTACGAACGCCTGGGCGAATTGCGGGAAAGTCACGTAGGCGATTGCCAGCGCCTCGGGGTGTTCATCGAACGCCGCTTCAAACCCACCGTCAGGTACTGCACCGCCACCGAACAACGCCTGGAGCACCTGGCGAAAAGCGTGGCCAACCTGGGCGACCTGTTACAAGCCCGGGTTCAGGTGGAAATGGAAGAACAGAACTCGGAAATTCTCAAAAGCCTGAACGCCCGCGCCGATGCCCAGATCAAAATCCAGCGCGCCGTCGAAGGTCTGTCGATTATCGCCATTACTTACTACCTGCTGAACCTGCTCAAGCTTGGCTACTCAGGGTTGCACCTGCTCGGCGCCGAGGTGGCCCCGCGGGAGGCCATGCTGGCGATGACGCCCCTCGCGATCGCCATCCTTGCGCTGATTATTTTCCGCATCAAGAAGGTCAAAGAGCACTGAAACGGCGAATCGCAGGGATGCTGAATACCGCACACAAGGGCTCTAGCAAGCGTCAGCGCCTGAAGCATTTAACGGAGTGACTGAGTCAGTGCCTGAAGCAGAGACATTAAGAAAGGAATTCCACATCTCATAAGCATCGTGATGCCGTTTGGTTGCCTCTTCCCATTCCGGCCCTGAAACACATCTAGAAGAGACCAGCGTCATCATTCCCATCGTTGCGGCATCCAGCTCGATCAGGAAAGCGTGAGAGTGGATCCTGAAGTCTTCGACCGATGGCATTACGTGTTCCCCCGGCGGATTCCACCGCTATCAAGGAGCGACTGCTCCTCGGACGGTGGAGTATTGCGACCCGGTAGAATTCAGGCCGTCTGACCGCCGGTACGTTTCGTCAGGTAATCGAGGAACGCCGACAAAAAATCTCGAACTCAAGCCATAGCGTTGAATCCAATGTTCAGGTCAATGGAGGTCAGCGATATGAACAGCGATGACAGTGTTAATGACGTCAAATCAAATGCAACGTCAAACGCCGAAAGAGAGCTTGAGGACAGGGACACGGACGCCAAAGGTGTGGATGAAACCGTTACGCCCTCTTCAACTCGAACCAAAGGGCAGGAAGCTGAGGAACTCAGTCGGAAAATAGCTGAGATAGAACGGAAGGTGGCGGACGGTAACTAGTAAGGGTCCAAGGGACGTGAGGTTGTAATCTTGAAGACACGCCGCTCCTCTCCTTCACCAATGTATTTGCATTGACGTTGGACGGGGCTAGGCCGGTTCCGGTGCTACGCTTTCATTTCCTCGAATAGAGAACGAAGCGATGTCCACCGAACTCTCAATCCCCACACGTTCACGACTGTAGCCATGAAACGGTTCCTGATCGGTGGTATCGCCGTAGCGATTATCGGCACGATGACGTATGGATTTTTCCAATGGAAAGTCGTCGAAAGCCACAAGCACGACATGCTGTGTGGAGAGGCCAAGCAGACGCTGAAAGGCGTGGAAATGCGAGCGCGGGCGTTGGCTGCCGGATTGTCTGTAGACGCCTATGCCAAGGCTGAAGAAGACGAAGTGGCGACACTCATTGTTGCGCTCGATGCCGCCAAGAGCGACGCTGAGGTCGACTCGGTCATAGAGGCTCACGCTGCCGCCCTGGAAGCGGAGGATGCGGCTATTGACGCTCAGGTTGATACCCGAGGCGATCAGACATTCCTCGAGCAGCGACTCGTGAAACAGCGGATACCTGTCGACGTTAAACAAGAACTGCAACGCGCCGCGAAGGCCGTTAGCGTCAAGTGTAGTTAGTGTTCAACTGTGCCCTACCCACCGCCCCCAAAAGCAGCCCAAAGGCATTGATCAGGAAATGCTCGTCGGGCCCCGGCACTCGCGCCGAAAAATGCGTGTAGATGTGATCAGTCCATTTGAACAGGGCCGCCAGCCGATAGGCCGCGGCCAGTTTCACCCGCACATCCCATTCTTCGGGGCTGACGCGCTGGCGAACATTTTTCGAGACGCTGGATAACGGGCTGACGCTGCTCATGGCAAAACTTCCTGGAGGGCCTTAAGGATCTCCAGCAAGCCTATGGGAAGCCAAAAAATAATAAAAAGCACATGTTAATCCAAGCTAATTATCATTTTTTTTTATTATATTTCAGCCACTCCATTCATGCCGCGCTCCGAAGGCAGGGGTCGTGGGTTCGATCCCAACGAAGCTCGCGTATCTTCCTCGTTCGATAAACAAGCCAACGCTTCTGGTAAATGGGCTCAACTCTTGACCTGTTGGCTCCTGCCGTAGACATCTTCCAGGCGCTCGATATCGTCCTCGCCCAGGTAACTGCCCGACTGCACCTCGATGATTTCCAGCGGGATCTTGCCGGGGTTGGACAGGCGGTGCACCGAAGCGATCGGGATGTAGGTTGACTGGTTTTCAGTGAGCAGGAAGACCTTTTCGTTGCACGTCACCTGGGCTGTACCGGAGACCACGATCCAGTGTTCGGCGCGGTGGTGATGCATCTGCAGGGAAAGCTGCGCGCCCGGTTTCACGGTGATGTGCTTGACTTGGTGGCGGGTGCCGCTGTCCACCGAATCGTAACTGCCCCAGGGGCGATACACCGCGCAGTGGCTCTGGGTTTCCGAGCGACCTTTGGCATCGAGCGCATTGACCAGTTTTTTCACGTCCTGCACGGCATCGCGGTGCGCGACCATCAACGCATCTTTGGTTTCTATCACGACCAAATCGTTCAGCCCTAGCAGGGTCACCAGCTTGCTACTGCCATGCACGAAGCAATTGCGGCTGTTGTAGCTGACGACATCGCCCTTGAGCACATTCCCGTCGACGTCTTTGTCGTGCACATCCCACAGCGAAGACCAGCAACCGACATCACTCCAGCCAGCGCTTAGCGGGACGACCCAGGCGCGGCTGGTGCGCTCCATCACCGCATAGTCGATGGAGTTGTCCGGGCAGCATTCAAAGGTGACCCGATCGATACTGGTCACGCCTTCGCTGCTGCGGCTGCGCTCCAGGGCCAGCACGCAGGTGTCGTACATGTCGGGTTCGTGAGTGCGCAACTCGTCGAGATAGCGGCTGGCACGGAACAGGAACATCCCGCTGTTCCAGAAGTACTCGCCGGATCGGACAAATTCGCTGGCGGTTTGCTGGTCGGGTTTCTCGATAAACTTCTCGACCTTGAAGGCGCCGGCGCCAGCATCGCTGCCGGCGGCCTTGATATACCCAAAACCGGTTTCCGGACGCATCGCCGGAATGCCGAACAACACCATATTGCCTTTGAGCGCCTCTTCCTGCGCGTGTGACAGCGTGGCGCGCAAGGCGGGGACGTCACTAATCACGTGGTCGGCCGGAAGCACCAGCAGCAGCTCATCGCGGCCCTCGGCGATCAGCTTGAGGGCCACCAGCGCCACCGCCGGCGCGGTATTGCGGCCGAAGGGTTCGAGCAGTATCGCCTGCGGCGTACAGCCGATGGCGGCGAGTTGTTCATTGACGATAAAGCGATGTTCCTGATTACAGACCACGATCGGCTTGCCGATACCCTCGAACGCCAGGCGCTGCAGGGTCTGCTGAAACAGCGATCCCTCGCCTGCCAGACTCAGGAATTGCTTGGGATACAACTTGCGCGACAACGGCCACAACCGCGAACCACTGCCGCCGGACAGAATGACTGGAATCATTGCACTTTCCTCCTGCACCTTCATCACTCGACATGAAGGCGCTTCGAACAGCGAAGGACTGCCTTCTCTTTTACAACACAAGCCCAATTACGAATGGCCCCACCGGGTATCCAGAGCGTGTTGGTTGTTACATTTATTCTTTCTGGTCAGCAAATAGCTGGGTGATGTCGCCGCCCAGGCGGTAGGTTTTCATCGGTTCGAACGATTGGCGCCAGCGGTTGGTTTGCAACGAGCAGTCGTACAGCGCGCAGTAAGGTTCCAGCCAGGCAAACTTGCCATCCTCGTCGAGGTCCTCGAGTTCCTGCTTGTAGCCGGTCTTGCGTTCAAACGTGCGTGGGTCCTTGATCCCCTCCTCCACCCGCGCCGCCAGACGCCGCATGGCACCGTGGTTTTCTTCGCGCAGGTCGATGTCATTGGCTCGGGCAAAGGCAGCGATCATCATCAGCGGCCCCATCGCATAGTTGTGGTAAGCCAGCGCACGGGTTTCGCGGTTCAGTTCGTTGGGCAGGTATCCGTCTGCATCGACCTGGGAAGCGCCGATGCGAAACTGCGCTACCGACCAGTCGAACAGGTCGCGTCGGTCGACCACCACCGAGGCCGCCATGACGGCCCAGGCCGCCCAATACTGGTGATTGTTCAGTCGGTCCAGTGGCTGGTCGCGCCAGTCCCGCACCACCTGATCGGCGAGCTGGCCGATCCAGACCTCGATCGGTCGGGTCTGCGCCTCGCGGCCCCTCAAAGGCTGCGAGCGCGAATACTTGAGCCGCAGATAGGCCGAAGAAATACTGCCCAGCGCCCATTTGCGCATCGACTTGCCGGTATGGGTGTAGGTGGTACTCAGCAGCGCCTGCGCCTTGGCCCAATCGCCCAGCCAACTCATGGTGCAGTCCACATGGCCGGCGCGGCCGAGCCGTAAATAGGCGGCGACTTGTTTGTTGACGCCCTTCTCCAGTTCGTTGATATCGGCTGACATTTGCTTGTAGCGTTGGTTGGATTCCACGTTGAGCTGATCACGTGCCTTGCCCGAGCCCTCGTACTTACTGGGGATCAACAGGTCACCGGTATAGGGTTTGGGCGCCGCCGGACAGCTCGGCACGTCGCCCTTCTTGTCCACGGCCGGCGCGTAATAGCCCTGCGGCGGGCGCAGTTGAGCGGCCACCGCCTGCACGGTCGGCCCCATCAGAATGAAGGCCACGCCAATGGCGGCCCAGTGCGCCTGACGCATCAGTGCCCCTCCGTCTGCGCGGTGCGCAGGGAAGGTGTCGCAGAGATGACGGGCTTGGCACACAAGCGGGCCGAGAGCTCCATGGAGGTCGGTCCAGGCGGTGGCTGCACGTCCATGGAAAGAAAAGTCAGTTCGTCCCAGTCCGCATCGGCGCGCAGCTCGAAGGCGAAGCGGCCCTGGGTATTGACCGTCGGCGAACGGCTCAAGCTGATGTTTTCCTGGCGACCGTTCATGTAGGTCAGGGTCGCGCTCATCAGGTGCACGGCGGGATCGGCGAACTTTAGGTCGACCTGATAACGATTGCCCTTGATCGGATACACATTGCCGCCACCGCCGTTGAACAACACCTGATTGCGCCCGCTGTGCAGGGTCGAAAGGCTTTTGAGCAGCGGCGCCTGGTTGTCGCAGCCATCGCTCAGCGCTGCCATCGCCTGCCGGTAGAAACTGGATTTGCCCAGGTTGTCGAGATTATCGGTTTCCCACACCAGCACCGTCGGCGGGCGCTTCTGGAAGTCGTCGCCGAGCAGGTAGGCGATCAACGAATCATCATAGCCACCGCCCGGCACACTGAAGTTGCTGACCGGCGTCTGCAGATACTGTTCGAGGAAGCCGGCAAAGTTGAACGCCTCGCCGCTGGCGCTGGTACCGATCAATACGACCTTGGCGGGGACCTTGGCATCGCCTTGGGCCCGGGTTTGATAACGGGTGACAAACTGCGCCGCATAACCGTTGCCGCAGATCTGCGCGGCGGCTTTTTGCAACGTGCCAGAGCGTCCCAACAAGCCGACCGGCTGGCTGGCGAAGACCTGATGCGGCAACGCCTTGAGCACGTCGTTACCGCTGAGCGTCTGGGCCACCAGCTGGGCGCTGCGTTCGGCGCCATAGGGCGTCCAGTTGTGGTCGCCCTTGAAGTAGAAAGGCTGCCCGGTTGGCTGCGGCGCACCCAGCAGGCTGGTGAAGTCGGGGACCAGAATACGTAAGTCGCGCACCCGGTCCAGCGTTTGCAAGTAGTTCTGCCGGGCCTTGGCCTGATCGAAGTTGGCCAGTTCCAGCGGCGTCAGGCGGTCGGCATGCAGCAAGCCGCGGCTGGGTGGCAACACCAACACCAGCTCGACCCCGCGTTGGGCCAGCCCGTCGCGCAGACGCTTGAGGGCTTTGTAACCGCTCTCATCGAGGCCGAAGTCAGTGCGAAAATCGCTTTGGGTGCGAAAGAGCCACTGGTCTTGGGCCTCCACCAGGGTCGCGTAGTTTTTCAGCTCCGGCTGCTCGTAAAGTGTCGCCTGCGCCGCTTGTGGGCACAGCTGACAGCAGGCCTCGGCCGTGTACTGCGGCTGCGCCTGTCCCCACGTCGGCACAGACAGCAGGCACAGCGCGGCAAATCCATGGAGGGTGTTCATCGGCAGGCTCCTCACAGTGTCTCGGGCAGAATCAACGCGGCTGCATGGCGGCGCAGGAGAATGTCCATCAAGTCGCCTTGCACCTCCCCCAGCAAACCGGTGAAGGCAAGGCCGTCCTGTTTCTGCGGCGCCAGAAAGGTCAAGTCATAGAGTTCCAGACGCGAGGGTGAAAACACGGTGATGGGGCTGGAACCGTTGCCGATCAGCTTGCCGCCGACCACGGTGAGCGACAACCTGGCTTCGTAGGGATCTTCCTTGAGGTCGCGGTCGCTGCCGCGCAAATCCTTGATGTGACCGTAGATACCGGTCAGGGCATTAGCCATCAGCTCGTTTTCATACAGCCGCACACCGGTGCTGTTACGCACCCGGATCCCGTGCCGGTCATTGTCGATCGCGCGGTTGCGCCAGATCAGGTTATTGCCGCTCTCATACAGGGTCATGCCGTCGGAGCGGTTTTTGTAGGTCTCGTTGTAGGCCACCAGGTTATTGACGCTGGAACGGTCCAGAACGATGCCCGACAGGTGGTTGTTGTAGGCGCGGTTGTAGATGATCCAGCTGTCATTGACCTCGCGTGAGAGGATAATGCCGTGCTTCTTGCGGGTACCAAAGGCGTCGTTGTGGGCAATGATCAGCCGGCGTGAACGGTCGTGCGGGTCGATGCCATAGACGATGTTGTCGCGGTAGGAATTGCCGAGAATCACCACGTCGTCGGCCTCATAGCAATAGAAGCCGTACCAGTTGTCAACGAACTGCGAATTGAGCAACCAGCCGGTCGGCCGCTTGCGCTTCATCTTCGGCGCCATGCTCGGGCTGTACTGGGAAATACTCACCCCATAACTCTTGCTCGCGGTGTAGCCGAAGCTGGTGATGGTGCTGTTGACGATGTAGGTCTCGGTGCCGCCCCAGGACACCAGGAAGGGCCGAAACTCCCCCTCTTTCTTGTACCAGGCCGGGCTGTCGTCCTTCTCGCTCCAGGCGCTGACCTTGGTGTCGGTGATAAACAGCTTGCCGTCATTGACCAGGAAGGAACCGCCCTCCTGGGACAATCGCAACTCCTTGACCGACTTGTCGATATGCAGGGTCCCGCCCGGACGTATGACAATTGGCAAGCGTGCCAGAAACACCCCCGGCGCAGTTTCGCGCAAGGCCGTCGGTGGCAGGCTGCGCGCCAGTTGCGTCAAGTTCATGTAGCCCCGATCGATGAAGATCGCCACCGGCATTCGCTGCTGGCGCACCACCCATTCCTTGAGACGCTCCTTGCCGCCGATGAACTCGTCGAGCGAGTTTTCCTTGAGCATCGGCTGGATCAAGGCACTGCCGGCGGGCTTGTAGGAAATCTTCGCCATGGCTGCCTCGGCCGTATAGCCGGACAGGTCGGGGATCTTTGGCTCTTTGATCAGCAAGGGCTTTCCCGGTGCCTCGCTAATGGTATAGCGCGGCGCGAATACGAGACCCGCCGCGCTGACACCCGCGGTCTGCACCAACAGCAGTCCGGCGAGCAACAGCCCTATCTTGACGACACTGTCCATAAGCCTCACTCATCAAAATAAATGCAACGTGGTGTGATCAAGGCGCCGTTGCCCACGATGGCATCACCGTGGGCAACAACCTGGGCCTAGATTTTCCAGACGAAATCAATGAACGCCCGGTGCATGCTCGAGTCGGTGTCGCTGGCGTACGCGTCACCCGGGAAGAACACGCCGAGGCGCAAGCGGATCAGCGCCGAGGGTTCGTCGACCCAATCCACCATGCTCGCGGGCAACAGGCCTTGTTTGAAGTACTTGGTCATGACCAGATCGACTTCCTGGCCCAGGTCCTTCTCACCGTCCACCAGCGCCGCATTGATGATCCCGCCGTCGCCGGTTTCCTGCTGGTCGTCGACCCGCCAGAAGCGGTGGTAGACGAGGCTGGCGTCGTAGTCCTCGCGCAGCTGCCAGGAGCCGAACAGGGTAGCCACCTGGAGGTTGCTCAGTTCACCGCGAAAGGCTTCGCCGAAACGGTGAACGCGCGAACGCGTGCCGGTGTAATTCGAGCGGTTGCTCTGCAGGCCGGTTTGCTGGAACTGATTCTCCTGGTCGCGACCACCGCCGTCGCCACGGGCTGCGGCAGCACCGAGGCGCCAGCTTTCATCGATGTTCCAGCGCAGGCCAAGGTCCGCCCCCCAGGCGTTGACGTCGCCACTGGTGTGGCCCGTCGCAATGCGATCGCCGTTAGCGTCGACCACGCTGGTGAGGTTGTCGCGACTGCCGGTCAGCCAGGTCGCGTTGAGCCAGTAATTGACCGGCATCGTCGAGCGATAGTTGTAGCCGTCACCGTTCGCTTCGAGACCGACCCAGGTCAGGCTGCCGGTGTTGGTCTTGTCGAGCGCATCGAGCTGCTCGCCCGTATTGGGCAGGCTGCCGCTGTCCTCGGAGTGATGCACGCGCAGGCCGAACCAGTGATTGGGCGCCCATTGCGTAGAGATGTCGGCGAAGGCATGGGAACGGTCTTTGTCTTCGGGCGCCAGGTCACTCAAGTCAGTGCGGTAGTCGGAAAAGCGTTCAGCGGCGCCGAGGTGGGCGCGCAACAGCGTGGTCTCGAAGGTCCAGTTGAGCGCTTCGATGTTGGTGTCCATCCACTCGCCGCTGTCCTCGCGCAAACGCTGGCGCCCCAAGCGCAAATGCTCGCCCGGATAGGCGGTGATGCCCGAATAGTCGACCCAGAACTCGCGCATCGCCAGGTAGCTGTCATCGGTCCCGCGGGCGTTACTTTCGTCGACGCCGTTGTTCACCGTATCGGTGTCGATGGTATCGGTCGCTGCCACCGCCTGCCCCATCAAATAGGCACTCCAGTCACCCCATTGGCCAAAGGCCCAGGGGCGCAAGTCGATGCCAATACCGTTGAGCGTGCCACCGGGTGCGGTGCCCAGGTCACGGTCGTCCTGCGACTCACCGGTAATCTTCACATCCAGGCCGAAATTCTTCGGAGCCACCTCCGCCGCCAGCACCAGACCGGCACTGCACATCAGCGAAACACCCAGACCACAACCTGCCAATAATGCTTGCTTCATAGTAAGTCCTGTCCATTTTCCGGAGTTTGCAGTCTGGCTAGCGCCGCGCCCGTCAGACGGGCCTGGGCTTCCCCTTCAAGCAAAGGCTGCGCGATTTTCCTTTCTGCCGGGGTTAGCCCCGACTGCAGGGCCGACAGCACTGGCTCTGCATTTACCACGCCCTGACGCTGCGCGAGTTGCGCAAAGACATAGGCATTGATCCGATTGACCTTGACCCCGCGGGAGTCGGAAAACATGTGCGCCAGGGCCAGGTCGGCATTGGGCGAGCCGTTGCGGGCCGCCAGCAACAAATGTTGCAGCGCCTTCTGCGGTTCGACCTGGCCCAGATAACCGCGCCGGTACAACTGGCCCAGGTAGTAATGCGCCCCGACTTCACCGGCCGCGGCCGCCTTGAGCAAATGCTCTTCAGCCAGACGCGGGTTCTGCGGCAACCATTTGCCGAGGTAATACAGCCGCCCGGTCAGCAGTTCCGCCCGTGGGTCGCCCGCCTCGCGCCCGCGCTGCAAGGCCGAGAGCAATTGCGGCGTATCGCCTTGCACGGGGTAGTCGTTGATCAACCGTGCCAGGCTGGTCCAGGCCGGCGCATAGACCGGCGCCAATTCCTCGAGCAGGCGCTGGGCGCTTTGTGCATCGGCCGGGCCTTCGAGGGCTGGCGACGACAGAACGCGCGCCACCGACTCGACCCGCAAGGGCGCGACTCGTCCCTCGCGCCAACCCTGGCGCAACTCCACCAGCAAGGCCGCTTGCGCATTGGGCTGGGCGCGCATTCGGTTGATGGTGGCCAGCTCCACATAACAGGCATCGAGTACCGCAAGCCGAGCCCGGCACATCTGCTCGATCTGCGGCAGGTGAGCCTTATAGGTGCCCTGATTGCGGTAAATCAGAATCTGCGCCAGATCCGCCTCGACAATGCCCTGGGCGCGCCAGCCATCGACCTTCTGCTGCGGATCCACCCCAGGCACCAGTTGCGGGTAGCCCAGGTACAACAACGTCAGCGGCACCACCGCACTGAACTCGCCTTTATCCAGCGCGCCTTCCAATAATTGCTGGGCCTCGCGCACTTGCTTGGGATCACTCGGCCCCTGACGCAACAACAAGCGGCCCAGACGTGACTGCGCCTTGACCGACTCCGGCGCGGCCTGCCGGTACAAGGCTTCAGCCTCTTTCAGGCTCGCCGGGTCGCCCGCCGACGCCGTCAGGTCGCCCATCCCGGCCTGGGCATCGGCATAGCCGTCCTGGGCCAGCGCCGCATAGTGCTTGCGTGCCGTTTCATAATCGCCGCGCAACATGGCCTCGCGCGCCAACCCCTGATCCGGCAGGGTGCCGCAACCATGAATCATCATCAGAGCTGCGGCCAGCGCAGAAAACCGCAGCCCCGATCGCCATGCGCCGTTCATTTTCCGGCCGCCATGGCTTTATTCTCCCAGGCATTCTTCACCCAGGTATTGGCCGCCCAGGCATTCTTCACCCAGGCATTGCTCTGCAGGTTTTCGATACTGACTTCCACCGGACGCCCGGCGAGATCGGTCTGCAACGCGCTGTCAGGCTCTATGGTGACCCGCAGGTCGGAGGCCAGGCCGCCGTTGTCCAGCACCACCGTGGCGATTTTGCCCGTGCGTGGCTGTTCTTCACCGACCAGTTGGAAGCTCACTGCCTTGCCAGGCTGGATCTTGGCAAAGTTCTTATAGGGGAAGCGCGCCTCGATGGTCGCCACACCATCGATCGGCATCAACTCGTATACCGTGGTGCCCTTGCCGACGACCTGGCCGTCCGGCACCAGCTGCGCCACCACCCGGCAATCGCAAGGGCTGGTCAGCGACCCTTGCAGGGTCCGGCTGAACAGGCGCTCGAGGTTTTCCGGGGTCGCCTGCCCGGGTGGCAGGTTGCCTTTCATCACATCCAGCAGCGACGCGGAAAAGGTCGCCAGCGGCGCCCCCTTGGACACCACCGCCCCCACCTTGACCAACGACTTGACGCTGCCGTCGCGCGGCAGGCCGATCAACTGGCCGGGCACGTTGACCCGCGCCGATTCGGCGTGAGTGACGAAATAAATGCCATACAACTGGTTCAGCACATAACCAAAGGCACCCAGTCCCACCAGGAACATCAGCAGGCTCACCGTGGTCGCCCGCAAGCGTGCGAAAAAGCCCAGGCCGTTGCCGCTATCGTGCTTTCGCGGCTTGGTGAAGTTGTCGCGCTGCTGGGTCGCGAGCATGTCACCCAGGCTGATCACCCCACCCGAGAGGTAGGAGGTGATCAGATAACGCAATGCGGAGATCGCACGTGGAGGCAGGTTGTGGAACTCGCAACCCACCCGCAGCCCCTCGCTACCTACCGAACGCACGACAAACTCCACGTCGATGGCAAACCCAAGCGCATCGACCTGAAACACCAGTTTGCCTTTGTGCTGTCGGCCCACGATCAGCGGTGGGTTCAGCTGACTCAGGCTGAAGCCACCGGCCGACAAGTCGATCAGCTCGCAATCGAACATCTCCCGGTTCGGCACGTGTAACTTGAGCCTCGCCGGTAGATTCAGCCGCGCATGCTGACGCTGCACCTCCGACTCATGCACAACATTGTCATCAACAGCAATACAAGCTGTGTTCATAACGCGTCCCTTCCCTTCCACGATTGAGAACGATCCGGCAGGTCAGAGCCGGTATGCACCTTTATCCTTTACCGCTGTGCAGACCGGCACGGCATGCCGACTGCCCTGACATCTGCGCTACACCATCCACATCAGCAGCGCGCAAAACACACTGCCGGCCGAAAAGGTCATGGCCCGCGACGACCAGGTATTGAACCAGCGCTGATAGCTGGCCAGCCCGCGGTCGAGTCTGGTTTTCTGGCGCGTCCACGATTGCCGGTCGAGACGGAAGAACACATAGATCTTCACCACGGCGCCGACCAACTGGTTGTAATAGAGAATCAGTGGATAGGCCGGCCCGACCGGGTGCCCCGAAGCCAGCAACAGCAGGCTCAGGAACAAGCGAGTCAGGCCGATCCAGAGCACATAGATCAGCAGGTAGGCCATGCTGTATTTGAGGCTGGCAATGATCGCCACTGACGGCCCGAGCAGGCTGGCCCACATCGATACGCGTTGATCGAACAGCACCAGCGAGGTGAACCAGCCCAACCGCTGCACGCCCAAGTGCAGCGCCCGCGAGTTCTGCCGCAGGTTATTGCCATACCAACGGAACATCAGCTGGCGGCTGGCCTTGAAGAAGCTCTTTTCCGGGGGGTGCTCGACCGTGTTGATCGCCGCATCGGGCACATAAAAGGTGTCGTAGCCCAGCCGCATCAGGCTGTACCAACTGGACTTGTCATCACCGGTCAGGAAGCGGAAACGCCCCAGGCGCCAGTGCTGCAGATAATCGCTCTCTACGTCTTGAATAAAGCCGGGGTCGGTCACCACTTGGGCGCGAAACACCGACATCCGCCCGGTCATTGTCAGCACTCGCTTGCCCAGTGCCATAGAACACATATTGATGTGCCGCTGGGCGAACCGCAGCTTATGCCATTGGCTCATCAGGTAGCTTCCGCGCACCTCGCAGAACTCATTGGTGGTCAGCCCGCCGACGTTCGGGAACAGCTTGAACCAGGGCACGGTCTGACGCACCAGCCCGGGCGAGAGCACGGTGTCGCCATCGACCACCGCCACCACCGCATCGGCATCCGGCAAATACCGGGAGATCGCCCGAAAACCATGGGCCAGGCCATCGCGCTTACCGGTGCCGGGAATCCGCACGAAGCTCAGCTTGACCTGCTCCGGCGGGGTATAGCTGTCCCACAGCGCTTTGATCAGCAGTTCATCGGCCAGCTCGACGATGGAACAGACCACCGTGGTCGGGTAACCACAACCGATGGCCTCTTCGATCACCGAGCGGTAGACCTGCGCCGTGGTCAACGCATCGATACGAAAACTGGTGACCAGCAAAAACACCTGCGACGGATCGGCAGTGCTGCCCAGCCTGGTGACTCTGCGTCTGTAATAAGGGAATACCAGATAAAGGAACAGCATCCCCCGCAGGTAATGGATCGCGCCCATCGAATAACGCCAGATACCGACCGCCCCCAGCAACAGGAGAAAGTCCCTGGATTGGGGATCGAACACGGTGCGCGGCAGCAACAGTGCAAGCCCCATCAGCGCGGTGACGTAGAACAACCAGCCCGCAGCTTCGCGCAAGTAAACCCTGGAATCAGCCATACCTATGACCCCCCGTTCGATAAACCCATGTTGTTTGGGGCGCATCAGCTCCGCGCCTCGCTTACCAGCAGATACCCTCGAGCCGATCGTCACTGGCGTGTGGCAGGAAGCCCACCAGGTCAACCACCTGCTTGCCCTCGGGCACCTGAAGCGCAATGGCTTTGAAGGACTCGTCACTGTTACCCAGCACGATCACCTCCGCCTGCTCGATCACTTTCGCAAGGTCAGGGCACAACAGCGAAGCCAGGTGCGGAATCTTCGACTCGATGTACTCTTTGTTGGCCCCGTAGATACGCGCGTATTCAACGTTGCGGTCGAAGATATGCAGGTCGTAGCCCTTGCCTATCAGCATCTCGGCCAACTCCACCAGCGGGCTTTCGCGCAGGTCATCGGTGCCCGCCTTGAAGCTCAGGCCGAGTAGCGCGACACGCCGCTTGCCGTAACTGCTGATAATGTCGAAGGCTCTCTGTACCTGCACCGCATTGCTGCGCATGATCGAGGCCAGTAGCGGGTGCTCGACGTCCATTTGCCCGGCGCGATAGTTCAGCGCACGCACATCCTTGGGCAGGCAGGAACCGCCGAACGCAAAGCCGGGGCGCATGTAATAACGCGACAGGTTGAGTTTGGTGTCCTGGCAGATCACGTCCATCACATCGCGACCGTCCACGCCGGCGGCCTTCGCGATATTGCCGATCTCATTGGCGAAGGTCACTTTGGTCGCGTGCCAGACATTGCAGGTGTACTTGATCATCTCCGCCACTTCGATGCTCCTGCGCAGGAGCGGGGCGTCCAGCTCTTGATAGAGCGTGGCGAGCATGTCACCGCTGCGCTGGTCGAGTTCACCGATCACCGTCATTGGCGGACAGTTGTAATCCTTGATCGCGGTACTTTCGCGCAGGAACTCCGGGTTGATCGCCACGCCGAAGTCGACCCCGGCCTTCTTGCCGGAATAGTCTTCAAGTATCGGGATGACCACGTTCTTCACCGTGCCCGGCAGCACCGTGCTACGCACCACTACTGTGTGCCAACTGTGCTTGTCGTGCAGCGCTTCTCCGATCTCGCGGCAGACCGACTCGATGTAGACCAAGTCCAGATCGCCATTCTTCTTGCTGGGCGTACCGACGCAGAGGAACGACATGTCCGTGCCCATCACTGCCGCCTTCACATCACGGTCACCACGCAGCCGCCCAAAACTCACACCCAGCTCGAGCAGCGGCTCCAGGTCGGGTTCAACGATGGGCGACTTACCCTGGTTGATCAGGTCGACCTTGACTTGCGAGATATCCACTCCGATTACGTCATGACCGCGAGCACAGAGACAGCCCGCACATACAGCGCCCACGTACCCCAAACCAAATATGCTGATCCGCATCGGTGAATCCCCCCGTATAACTTGATTCAGGAATGCCATCGGCATGCCGCGCAGGCCGACAGTCGCTCTACCGCACCAACTAACCGACCGTTAGATACAACTTGACTCTCGACCCACACCGTAAAATTGGAGTGTAGACAAACATCAAGCACGTACTGTTTTTTTTAAAAGAAATTTCGAACACTTCGCGCCGACAACATGAGTAGTTGGATCAGCAAAGTGAGTACCCACATCGTAAACACGTTAACCATTGATAAAATTACTATTAAAATCAGTGGTATATAAAATTTATCGTGACTGACACCTCAAACAAAAACATATACCTGCGCACCAAAAACAAGCAGATACTTACGATACTTACCGGACAGACACGCCTAAAGCCCTGACACAGTGCAATGCCAACGTTGCAACATTGTAAGCGTATCTAATAAATTCCTCGTACTGTGTAAAGCTACTGAAACACGTCAATTTTTTTAATAACTATTTATTGGCGCTCGCCATACACGCAATAGTTAATACCTTTTAAAGAACAATCTCTTTAGGGACTCTCCGAATAAGTCCTCGAATGTGCTGATATATGTCCTGACTACCTGAGCGAGCCGCCCATGAATCAGATGAGCTCTGCTGGCGCTGACTCGCCCCGCTCACGCTGGGCGCTCCGATCCCTGAAGACCTCATGAATGTCCGGCATCTGCCGGAAAAACACCCGTTGGCGGCGGGAATCCTGGCCGTCATCAATGCCGCCACGGTGGAGCTGGCGAACACTCGCCGTAGCTATGACATCGTCCCGATCAAGGTCGATGAGCTGGCCGAGCAGCAACGCATCGCTGACACCAAAACGCTGAAGCGAAATACCGTCGTCCGGTACTGGCCGGTCTGGCCGTTGCACTGGCCATGTCGTTCACCTTTGCGGCCCAGGCCCGGGAAACGGTACGAATCGGTTACCAGAAGTCATCGACCCTCATCACCTTGTTGAAAACCCAAGGCACGCTGGAAAAAACCCTCGCGCAGAAGAACATCGATGTGAGCTGGCATGTGTTTTCAAGTGGTTTGCCACTGCTGGAAGCGCTGAATGTCGGCAACGTCGATATCAGCGCTGAAGTGGCGGATACCATGCCGATTTTTGCTCAGGCTGCGCAGGCTGATCGCTGCCTTGGAAAAAGCAGGCGGCGCAAATACTCAGCCCATTGTGGGGCAACCTTGATGTAACAACCATCGAGACGGCCAACACCCATCGCAGCTACCAGGTACAGCCGGTGCAAGGCGATCAGTTGGGTGAGCAGCAGAAAATCGCCGACGCTTTTTTTGCCGCGGGTTTATTGCCCAAGGCAGTGGATGCGAAAGACGTCGATATCTGGAAACCCTGAGGACAAGCTCAAGGCGTGATCGCAACTTTCATCACCCCGTCCCGCTGATGCGCAAACAACTCATACGCGGCTTCGATGTCGTCAAGCTTGAAGCGATGCGTCACCAGCGGCGACAGATCGACGCCACCGCTTTGCACCACCGCCATCAACCGTCGCATGCGTTCTTTACCGCCGGGGCACAAGGTGCTGACGATGCTGAAATCCCCGAGCCCCGCGGAAAAAGCTTCGAGGGGAATGCGCAGATCACTGGAGTAAACCCCCAGGCTGGACAAACGACCACCGGGGCGCAACACCCGCAGCGCGGACTCGAAAGTACCCTGGGTGCCCAGCGCTTCGATGGCCACGTCGACACCTCGACCGTCGGTCAGCGCCATGATCTGCGCGACCACGTCGCCGTCCTTGAAATTGACCACGTGGGTCGCACCCAACTGCCGGGCGACGCTCATCCGTTCTGCCACGGTATCGATGCCGATAATGGTGCTGGCGCCCTTGAGGCGCGCGCCGGCCACGGCACACAGGCCGATCGGCCCGAGGGCGAACACTGCCACGGTATCGCCAATCTTGACCTCGCCCCGCTCTGCCCCGGAAAACCCGGTGGACATGATGTCCGGGCACATCAGCACCTGTTCGTCGCTGAGGCCATCGGGGATCGGGCACAGGTTGGCCAATGCATCCGGCACCAGCACGTACTCGGCCTGGCAGCCATCGATGGTGTTGCCGAACTTCCAGCCACCGGCGGCGCGGAAGCCATGGCGGGTGTCCGGGCCATCCTGTGAACTGCAACCGCACAGGCAGGCGTAACTTTGTCCGCTGGGGGTAATGGCGCCGGCAATCACCCGCTGGCCTTCGACAAAACCACGCACCTGCGAGCCCAGCCGCTCGATGATGCCCACCGGTTCGTGACCGATGGTCAGCCCTTTGGCCACCGGGTATTCACCCCGCAGGATGTGCACGTCGGTGCCGCAGATCGTCGTGGTAGTAATGCGGACCAGCGCATCCAGCGGCCCGACCTCGGGGATCGGTTTGTCATCCAGCACGATGCGGTTTTTCTCAACGAATATCGCGGCTTTCATGATTGCCATCGGGGTTCTCCTGAGCGTTCACGTGCGTTTGAGTTCAGCATGAACCTCAGCCTGCGCCCGGTTTACGGACGGGAGGTTGATCATGGTCAATACTTAGAGACTGGATGTACGTCGCACGAGCCGCACGTCGGGCGGCTAATCCACGGGAGGTTCGTCATGTCTGGTCAATCCCGCTTCATGCTGGTTGCATCACCGCTGATGGAACACAGCCCCGCTTTCGACAGGGCCGCTGCGCTGGCCAAGGCCGAAGACGCCGCGCTGCACATCGTCGCCTTCGATTATCTGGAAGGCCTGGCGACCGCCAGTCTGGTCAACGAAAAGGCGCTGGAACAAATCCGCGTGGGCTACGTCGAGCGCCACCGCCAATGGCTTGAGGAACAGGCCCGCCCTTTGCGCAAAATCGGTGTGCACGTCACCACCGAAGTGGCCTGGGTCGAACGCCCCTTGGAGGAAATCCTGATTCACCTCAAAGAGCAGCCGATGGACGTGCTGATCAAGGCGCTGGAACACGAATCGCTGCTGTCGCGGCTGATGTTTACCCCGCTCGATGTGCATTTGTTGCGCGAATGCCCGGTGCCGCTGCATTTCGTGAGCCACGCCGTGCACGCCTTGCCGCGAAAGATCGTCGCGGCGGTCGACCCCTTTCATCGCGATGACCATTACAAAACCTTCAACGACCGGATCCTCCACGAGGCGGCGAAACTGGCGAGCGCCTGTAATGCCGAGCTCGATGTGGTCTACGCCTATGACCTTTCATCCATCAGCGCCGACGAATTCGGCTTCGACAACGGGTCGGCGTTCTTCTCGTCGGGCAAGGCCAAGACCGTATTCGATTACCAGGAGGATGCCTTCAACGACTTGGCCGAGCGCAACGGCATCGCGCCGGAGCAGCGGCACATGATCATGGGCAACCCGGCCAAAGTCCTCACCCGCTATGTCGATGCATATGACGTTGACGTGATTGTCATGGGCCGGATCGGCCATCGCGGCATGGGCCGGCTGATCGGCAGTACGGTGGAGCATCTGCTGTACAAAATGCCGTGCAGCGTTTGGGTGGTGTACACCGAGCGGCTGGATGAATAGCCGCGATACACGCAGC
>NZ_SOPU01000005.1:113922-114125 GCF_004402115.1 Pseudomonas sp. F01002
CCCTGTAGGAGCTGCCGCAGGCTGCGATCTTTTGATCTTGACCCTATTGCGTCGAATGAAGATCAAAAGATCGCAGCCTGCGGCAGCTCCTACAGTGTTCTCTTCAGATAGGTGAATGAGGTCAACGCCGGGTGATCACCACTTCCAGGTATTCACTCGGCACCACCAGCGATTTTTCTCCCGCTCTGTTCATACGGTTGATC
>NZ_SOPU01000005.1:114165-125619 GCF_004402115.1 Pseudomonas sp. F01002
AGTTCGGTCAGGTCGTTTTCCAGCCCTTGGGCGCCTTCAGGAGGCAGCGTCGCGAAGGCTTTGTGGACCGGGCCGTACCAGGTGCGGAACGTGTCGATGAAATGCGCGGCCGAGCGGTAACGGAAGTTGAAAGTCTTGCGCGTCACCTGAACCAGAAAGTCACGTTCGTCAAAGTGCGTGCGCAGCCAGGCTTCGGTGCCCCACTGCGAAGGCGGTTGAGCGCCCGGCGGTGGCGGCAGGTGGCGGCCGAGGGTCTTGAACATCTGGCCGACGAACCCTTCGGGCGTCCAGTTCGCCAGGCCGATCCGCCCTCCGGGACGACAAACCCGCGCCAGTTCCGTGGCGGCCTTGGGTTGGTCCGGCGTAAACATCACACCGAAGGTCGAAAGCACGGCATCGAAGCTGGCATCCTCGAACGGCAAGGCTTCGGCGTCAGCCACTTGAAACGTGACTTCCAGGTGTTCTGCCCTGGCCCGGTCTTCGCCGCGTTCCAGCAGCGCGGCCACGTAGTCGGTAGAAGTGACATGGCAACCACGGCGCGCGGCAGCGAGCGTCGCGTTACCGTTGCCGGCGGCCACGTCGAGTACCTGTTCATCGCAGAGCAGGTCGCAGGCTTCGGCCAGTTGCTCGCCGACGATCTGCAAGGTGGTGCCGATCACGGCATAGTCGCCACTGGCCCAAGAGGCCATCTGACGGTTTTTCAAGGCAGTAAGATCAATGCGTGTACTCATGAATTCCGCTCCGTTGCGGGTTGGAACGCAACCCGGCTTATTCGGCCGTGGTGGGATCGATGATGGCCGTGACCTGGGAAATGCGGTTGGCCGGAAAACCGCTCTGCCTGGCGTGTTCCTTGATCAACTCTTCGTTGGGCTCGATGTACACGCAGTAGAGCTTGTCACCGGTGACATAACTCTGCTGCCACTGCACCTCTGGCAAGTCGCGCAACGTCTTGCAGGACTTTTGCGAAGCCGCTTTCAAATCCCTTTCTGACAGTGTTCCAGCACCCGGAATCTCGCGTTCTATAACGAACTTAGGCATGGCAACCTCTCATTCTTGTTATTGATGACAGGGTCGGCAGACCCTGTAGGTCAACTATCGCGCCGGGCAACGCTGGCGTCCTGTCCGATCGTCGGCCAACCCTGCCCGATCGTCCGGAGATTTCATGCTCTGGCGCGACAGGCTCACAATCAAGCTCACCACCCAAAGCTGCCCGCCAACACGGGAAAACCACCATGGACGCCCTGTCCCAGACGCTGCGCGTCGTCCGCCTGGTCGGCGCGATTTTCATCAATGCCAGGTTCACTGCACCCTGGTGCTACCAATCGCCGAGCGCCGACGCGGCGGCTCCGTTTCTGGAGCCCGGCGCCGAACGCGTGGTGATCTTCCACTTGATCACCGAAGGCGAGTGTTATGTCGAACTGGGTGATGATCCCCCGCTCCTGCTGACGGCCGGCGATGTGGTGGTTTTCCCTCAGGGAGATGCCCATCGCATGAGCTCACAACCTGGGCTCGCACCCGCCACGGGTGCGCGGCTGGACGTGGTGCTGGCGCGCCGTCCACGGCAATTGAGCTATGGCGGTGGCGGCGCGGTAACGCGGTTGGTGTGCGGCTATTTGGCGTGCGATACCCGTCTGGCCGGCATGTTGCTGACCGGGTTGCCGGCGGTGGTCCGGGTTAATGTGCGAGGCTCGAATGCCGGTATCTGGCTGGAATCGTCGGTCCGTTATGCACTGGCCGAAGCGCGCTCGCCCCGCCCCGGCGGCGAAGGTGTGTTGGCGAAACTGGCCGAGGTGTTGTTCATTGAGGTGCTACGCCTGTACATGCACGAACAGGGCGAAGGTCGCACCGGTTGGCTGGCCGGTGTGGGCGACCGGATTGTCGGCGCCGCCCTCAACGCGTTGCACAAAAAACCGTGTCACGCCTGGACCCTGGATGAACTGGCGCGCACTGCCGGCACGTCAAGATCGGTGTTGGCGGAGCGCTTCCAGCAACTGGTGGGAAGTTCGCCGATGCAGTACCTGACGCAATGGCGGATGTTGCTGGCGGCCAACCTGTTACGCAGCAGTAACAGCTCGTTGATGCGGATTGCCGAAGAGGTGGGCTACCAGACTGACACGGCGTTCAGTCGGGCGTTTCGTCGAGAGTATGGAGCGCCACCGGCGGCGTGGCGGCGCAGTCAGGAGAAAAAACCAATGACCCACGGCGCACAGCCTGTGAGCCATTGATGTGAAGCCTTACGCAGCGGGTGCTTTGGCCTCTTCCAGCAACTGCTGAATCACTTTCTCCTGAGTCTCGTAACTGCCTTCACCAAAGTGGGTATAACGCACCTGGCCCTTGGCATCGATCAGGTAGTGAGCGGGCCAGTACTGGTTGTCGAAGTTGCGCCAGATCGCGTAGTTGTTGTCGATCGCCACCGGGTAGGTGATGCCGAGCTTTTTCACTTGATCCTTGACGTTGTCGATGATGCGCTCGAAACCGTATTCAGGGGTGTGGACGCCGATCACTACCAGGCCGTCCTTCTCGTATTTCTTCGCCCAGTCCTTCACGTAGGGCAAGGTGTGCTGGCAGTTGATGCAGTCGAAGGTCCAGAAGTCCACCAGCACTACTTTGCCTTTCAGCGAATCGTTGCTCAGGGCTGGCGAGTTAAGCCATTGCACTGCGCCGGCAATTGACGGCATGGCGCCTTTGGCGTTGTCCATGGACGAGTCTGCGTTGACCTTGCTGACGAAGTAATCGACGACTTTCGGTACGGTTTCCAACACACTTTTCTCGATGCTGCTGACGCCTTCGGACGAAGTGCCGGCCAGCAGTGTTTTGTCGGCACCGGTGGAAATCACCGCCGCAGCCGCCAGCACCGCAACACCCGCACCACGACGCAGCCAACCGGTGACCGGGATCGACGCTTTCAAGCGATTGACCAGGCCGCGACCGGCGAAGATCAAGGTGCCCAGGGACAATGCGCTGCCCAGGCCATACGCCACCAATAACAGGCTGGTTTGAGCGTTTGCACCTTGCAGCATGGCGCCCGTGAGGATGACCCCGAGGATCGGTCCGGCGCACGGTGCCCAGAGCAGACCGGTGGCAACGCCGATCATGAGCGAACTCAACGGGCCGGACATTTTGCGGGTATCCGGATCGAGGCGGTTGCCCAGCGCCACGAAGGGACGGGCCAGCCAGTCACCGACACGGGCGGAAATCAGCGACAGGGCGAACAGCACCATCACGATCAGCGCTACGTGGCGACCGGTGTTGTTGGCTTGTATCACCCACTCGCTGCTGACCACGGCCAAGCTGGAGATCAGGGCGAAGGTCAGGACCATGCCGCCAAGGGTGAGCAGGATCGAGGAACGTGTACGTTTAACACCGACGAACAGGAACGGCACGACCGGGAGGATGCAAGGGCTGAGGACGGTCAATATGCCGCCCAGGAAAGCGATGAGAAACATGGGATCACCTTGGAAAATTGAGTGCGGCGGTTTACACACATCCCCTGTGGGAGCGGGCTTGCTCGCGAAGAGGTCAGTACATTCAACATTCATGTCGACTGACTCTCCGCTTTCGCGAGCAAGCCCGCTCCCACACTGGATCGGTGGTGTTTACAGATCAGTGTTCCGGGCTTCAGGCCGTCTGGTTGTCCAGCTGCTGCCCCTGCGGCGTACGGCTGGAACCGTCCTGCGCCAGAAAGACGTCCCCGCCCTTCTCCGCCACCGGCGTCAGCTGGAAGCAAGTCGCGCTGCCACAGCTTTTCTGTTCAACAGCAGCGTTGGCATGGGCAATGGGTCAGCGCAGGACTCAGTTCTCTGAGTTGCAGCCATCAGCAAATTTGCGATAGTCCAGAACCTGGGTTTGGTTATGGGAATCCAGGTAAGTCAGCTGGGCATCCACAACCCCACAGGAAGTCGAGGCGTCCTGTTTCAGCGACACCACTTTCTTGATGTCCAGGTGCGTGCCGTAGGTGTAGGTTTTAGCGGAGACACCAGCTTCGGCGCGGGCCGACAAGGTGCAGATGTTCAGGGCGGCAAACAGGCAAGCGGCGTAGACGGCTTTGGTGTTCATGGTGGTTTCCTCAAGGCTTCAATAGGTCAATCGTTTATTGGGCCGAGGCGGTTTGATTTGCCTCGATGGAACCTATTAGAAGCCCGCGAGGTATCCCGACTGTGTCGGGAACAGGCGCGTGTAAATCGGTACGTATCAAAACCGGGCCGGGATACACAGCGATACAAAAGCCCTGAAAATGAGTGTTTTTGCGTCCACGTGTATCCGCCGACATGCCAGATACACTGCAATACAAAGGACTGCGGGCGAGCGGGCCAAGGCTCGATAGACTGCGCGACATCCCCCATCTACAGAGGCCTGGCCAAATGGAACACGTCGATCACATTCTCATCGTGGACGATGACCGCGAGATCCGGGAACTGGTAGGCAACTACCTCAAGAAAAACGGCCTGCGCACCACCGTCGTGGCGGATGGACGGCAAATGCGCACGTTCCTGGAATCCACGCCGGTGGACCTGATCGTGCTCGACATCATGATGCCGGGCGACGATGGCCTGATGCTGTGCCGTGAGTTACGCGCCGGCAAACACAAGGCCACGCCGGTGCTGATGCTCACCGCGCGCAACGATGAAACCGACCGCATCATCGGCCTGGAAATGGGTGCCGACGATTACCTGGTCAAGCCATTCGCTGCGCGTGAACTGCTCGCCCGAATCAACGCCGTGCTGCGCCGCACACGGATGCTGCCACCCAACCTGGTGGTCACCGAAAGCGGTCGTTTGCTGGCCTTCGGGCGCTGGCGCCTGGACACCTCGGCCCGGCACTTGCTCGATGAGGACGGCACGATGGTCGCGCTCAGTGGCGCGGAATATCGGTTGCTGCGGGTGTTCCTCGATCATCCTCAGCGGGTGCTCAATCGCGATCAATTGCTGAACCTGACCCAAGGCCGCGATGCCGACCTGTTCGACCGCTCCATCGACTTGCTGGTGAGCCGCTTGCGCCAGCGACTGCTGGACGATGCCCGCGAACCGGCCTACATCAAAACCGTGCGTAGCGAAGGCTATGTGTTTTCGCTGCCGGTGGAAGTCCTCGGGGCGCCCTCATGAATCTCTCGATGCGCTGGCCCCGCACCCTCGCCTCGCGACTGTCGCTGATCTTCCTGATCGGCTTGATTCTCGCGCAGGCGCTGTCCTTCGGCGCGCAGTACTACGAGCGATACGAAAGCACGAAGAACACCATGCTGGGCAATCTGGAAACCGACGTCTCGACCTCCATCGCCATCCTCGACCGCTTGCCGGCCGAAGAACGCATGAGCTGGCTGCAACAACTGGATCGACGTAACTACCGCTATTTGTTGAACGAAGGCTCGCCGGGCATGCCCATGAGCGATTCGCCAATAGCGATGACTTCGATCAAAGAGGCCATCGGCAAGGATTACCCGATGACGGTGACCGACATCCCCGGGCCGGATAAACATTTTCAGGTCCACCTGAAACTGGCGGACGGTAGCCCGGTAACCATCGACGTTCGACCCTCGATGGTGCCGTTGTCGCCGTGGTTACCCATCGTGTTGCTGGGGCAACTGGCGCTGATGCTCATCTGCACCTGGCTGGCCGTGAGAATCGCCATCCGCCCCCTCACCCGCCTCGCCCAAGCGGTAGAGACCCTGGACCCCAACACCCACGCGGTGCACCTGGACGAAAAAGGCCCGACCGAAGTCGCCCATGCCGCCATGGCCTTCAATTCGATGCAGGCGCGCATCGCCGCTTACCTCAAGGAACGCATGCAACTGCTGGCGGCGATTTCCCACGACCTGCAAACCCCGATTACCCGCATGAAACTGCGTGCCGAATTCAAGGACGACTCCGTCGAGAAAGACAAACTCTGGAATGATCTTGGCGAGATCGAACACCTGGTGCGCGAAGGCGTGGCCTATGCCCGCAGCGTGCATGGCGCCACCGAGGAAAGTCGCCGCACCCAACTGGATTCGTTCCTCGACAGCCTGGTGTTCGACTATCAGGACATGGGCAAAGACGTTCAGCTCGGCGGTAAAAGTGACGCGGTGATCAACACCCGGCCGCACGCCTTGCGGCGAGTGCTGGTGAACCTGACGGACAACGCACTCAAATTTGCCGGCGCCGCCGAGTTGTGGGTGGAAGCGAAGGCTGACGGCAGTTTGTCGGTGAAGGTGATGGACCGAGGGCCAGGGATTGCCGAGGAAGAATTGGCTCAGGTGATGGAACCGTTTTATCGCGTGGAGAACTCACGTAACCGCAGCACCGGCGGGACCGGGTTGGGGTTGGCGATTGCACAGCAGTTGGCGTTGGCGATCGGGGGATCGTTGACGTTGAGCAATCGCGAGGGGGGTGGGTTGTGCGCGGAGCTTAGATTGTCGGTTCAGTAACATGATCGTTCCCACGGTGGGAACGATCAGTCCAGGGTCAGGCCGGGTAGTTGGCGCGCAGGGCTTCGAGGCCGCCTTGGTAGATACCGGTAAACAGCGCCACCACTTCCTCGTCACTCACACCGACAGGTGCAAACCGCCCAGACCACGTCACTCGCGCGCCCTGCCCCTGCGCTTCAACACTGATAGTCGCCAGATAGTCAGTAGCCGGAAACGGCGCCTGCAAAATCGAATAACTGTAAGTCTTCCCAGCGTTATCAAACGCCTCCAACCGCTCAACCACCACCGCCCCGTCCGCCGTTTGCAGGCTACGTACCCGGCCGCCTTCACTCAGCTCGCTTTTCGGGATAAACGGCAGCCAGTCCGGCAGCGAGTTAAAGCCGCCGATCAATTGCCAAACCTGGTCGGCGGTCGCCGGGATGTCGATGAATGCTGATGCTGCAGCCATGAAATATTCTCTCTCAATCAATAAGGTTCAAATCGCCATGCTGTCGACAACACCACCGTCGACCCGCAACGCCGCGCCAGTAGTGGCCGAAGACAGCGGCGAGGCGATATAAGCCACCAGATTCGCGACCTCCTCGACATCCGCCACGCGCTGGATGATCGAACTCGGCCGGGCCTTGCGCACGAAGGCGTCGGCTTCTTCCTGAACACTGCGCCCGGATTCGGCGGTGGCATCCTTGAGCATCTGTTCCAAACCATCGGTCAATGTCGGGCCAGGCAGGATTGCATTGACCGTCACCCCGGTGCCCGCCAGCCGCTTGGCCAAACCATGGGACACCGCCAGGTTGGCGCTTTTGGTCACGCCGTAGTTGATCATGTCGGCCGGTGTTGCGACCCCGGATTCCGAGGACAGGAAGATCACCCGCCCCCAGCCCTGCTTGACCATGTCTGGCACGTAATGCCGTGACAGGCGCACGCCGGAGATCACGTTGACCTCATAAAAACGCGTCCACTCGCTGTCCGGTGCATCGAAGAAATCCACATCGTTGAAGATCCCGAGGTTGTTCACCAGGATGTCCGCCCGTGGTTCGGCGGCGAACAACAACTCGGCGCCTTCGGCAGTGCCAAGGTCTGCGGTCAGGCCACGCAACTGTGCGCCCGGCACGCTCTGGCGAATGCTCGCCAGCGCCTGTTCGACCTTGGCCGTCTCGCGGCCGATCACCACCACCGTGGCGCCGGACTCGGCCAGCGCCTTGCTGATGCCCAGGCCAATGCCGGCGGTGCTGCCGCTGACAATGGCGCATTTTCCACTCAGATCGATTTTCATGCTCAACCTCCAATGATCGGCAATGGCGCACGTTCGGACACCAGTTTCGCGTCGCGCATCGCCTGCCAGAAAGCAGCGGGAATGACGGCCGACATCGCGGCAACGTCTTCAGCAATCCGGTCCGGACGGCTGGACCCCGGAATCACCGCCGCCACGGCCGGGTTAGCCAACGAGAACTGCAACGCAGCTGCCTTGATGTCGACACCATGCGCGGCAGCAATGCGTTTGATCTGCTCGACTTTATTGATGATCGCCGGGCTGGCTTTCTGGTACTCGAAGTGTGTGCCACCGGCCAAAATGCCCGAGCTGTAAGGACCACCGACCACAATCTCGACGTTCTGCGCCAGCGCGGCGTCCATCAAGCGTTGCAAGGCACGATCGTGGTCGAGCAGCGTGTAGCGACCCGCCAGCAGAAAACCGTCCGGCTGAGCTTCGGTCAGATCCAGGGTCAGTTCGCACGGTTCAACCTTGTTCACGCCCAGGCCCCAGCCTTTGATCACGCCTTCTTCGCGCAAACGGGTCAACACCTTGAAGGCGCCGGTGCGGGCCTGGTTGAAGTATTCCAGCCACTGATCGCCGTAGAAGTCCTGGGCGATGTCATGCACCCAGACGATGTCCAGACGATCGGTTTGCAGGCGCTTGAGGCTGTCTTCAATGGAGCGCATCGTGGCATCGGCGCTGTAGTCGTTGACGATCTTGTTCGGGCGGCCGTGTTCGAACACTCCACTTTTTTCGCCCAAGTCACGGGCCGCGGCGTCTTCGACTTCATCGAGAATCACTCGGCCGACTTTGCTGCTGAGTACATAGTCGTCGCGGTTGTACTGGGCCAATGCGGTGCCCAGACGAATTTCCGACAGGCCCGAGCCGTAAAACGGAGCGGTGTCGAAGTAACGCACACCGGCATCCCAGGCGGCGTGGACAGTAGCCATCGCCTCTTCTTCAGGAATGGCGCGGAACATGTTGCCCAATGGGGCGGTGCCGAAACCGAGGGTGCCAGGTAGTTTGTCCTTCAAGCTCATGGGTTTTTCCTCTTGAGTGTCAGGGGTCATCAGAGGTGACCGTTGAGCAGATGCTAGATTGCGATGATCGGACCGTCCAAGACATAATATGCAGCACTTGAGTCCTGATAGGTCTGACATGATCGACATCCGCCAATTGCGCTACTTCGTTGCCGTCGCCGAAGAAGAACACGTCGGTCGCGCCGCCGAACGCCTGCACATTTCCCAGTCGCCCCTGAGCCGGCAGATCGCCCAGCTCGAAGAACGCCTGGGGCTGACCCTGTTCGAACGCAGCCAGCAACGCATCCGATTGACCCGCGATGGCCAGACTTTTCTGGCTGAAACCCGTGCCCTGCTGACCCACGCCAATCGCCTGGAATCCCTGGGCAAGCGCCTCGGTCGTGGCGAAGAAGGCGGCTTGTGCATCGGCTACATCGAAAACGCCATGCACGCCGGCGTCTTGCCCAATGCCTTGCGGGTGCTGCGGGTCGACCGGCCGAACGTACACGTCGCGCTGTACAACCTGATTTCCGCCGAACAACTCGAAGGCCTGCGTCAGCGTAGTCTGGATATCGCACTGGTCAGCGAACCGCCCGTCGCCGACGACCCGGACCTGCTGGGTTTTCAGGTGCTGGACGATCCGATGCTGCTGGCCCTGCCCGAGCACCATCCTTTGGCGAACCACACAACACTGACCCCGGCGGACCTGGCCGATCAGGAATGGATCGGCGTGCAACCCCGCCAAGACGCCGCCAGCCGCGACGACTTCGTCAGCGCCTGCATCCGCGCTGGTTTCACCCCGGACATTCGCATGGAAGCCACCGAACCTTTCACCGCGTTGGGATTGGTGGCATCGGGGCTGGGCATCGCCATGATTCAGAAAGGCCTGAGCCGCAACGCACCGCCCGGCGTGGTGCTGCGGGAAGTGCCGTGGATTTCCTTCACCACGCCGCTGTGGGCCGCGTGGCACCGGATCAATTTGCGGCCGCTGGTGGAGACGTTCAGGAAAGTGCTAACGGAGCCAGGTTCGGCTGACTCGCCCTGAGATTTCAAGATCAAAAGATCGCAGCCTCGTTGCACTCGACAGCTCCTACAGGGTTTGGCGCACACCTGTAGGAGCTGTCGAGTGCAACGAGGCTGCGATCCTTTGATTTTCTAAGCGAATGGATCTTCGACTGCCACACAGGGTTTGGTGCTTTACTGAAAAGACCCCGAAATCCTGCGAGCAACCCCACATGAACCGCAACGACCTGCGTCGCGTGGACATGAACCTGCTGGTGATTTTCGAAACCCTGATGTTCGAAAAGAACCTGACCCGGGCCGGGGAGAAGCTGTTTCTCGGCCAGCCCGCCGTCAGTGCCTCGCTGGCCAAGTTGCGCGACCTGTTCGACGACCCGCTGCTGGTGCGTAACGGTCGTGTGCTGGAGCCGACCCAGCGCGCATTGGCGATCCTCAAGGAGTTGCAGCCGGCGATGGACACCATCTCCGGCGCGGTCAGCCGGGCCAAGGATTTCGACCCGTCCACTAGCCGCGATGTATTCCGCATCGACCTGTCCGACGACGCCGAGTTCGGCCTGTTTCCGCCGCTGCTCAAGCAAATACGCGAAGAGGCGCAGAACGTCGTGGTGGTGGTGCGGCGGGTGAATTTCATGCTGATGTCGTCGATGCTGGCCAGCGGGGAGATTTCCGTCGGGATCAGCTACACCACGGAACTGCCGGCCAACGCCAAGCGCAAGAAGCTGCGCGACCTGAGCGTCAAGATCCTGCGTGGCGATGACCGTCCCGGCACCCTGACCCTGGATGAATATTGCGAGCGCCCTCACGCGCTGGTGTCGTTTTCCGGGGATTTGACCGGTGCCATCGATAGCGACCTGGCCCGTATCGGTCGTTCACGCCGGGTGGTGCTGGCGGTGCCGCAATTCGCCGGCCTGCGCGCCTTGCTGACCGGCACCGATATGCTCGCCACGGTGCCGGACTACGCGGCGTGCGCGCTGATCGAAGGCAGCAGCCAGTTGCGAGCCGACGACCCGCCGTTTGACATCGTGCTGTCCAAACTGTCCATGGTCTGGAACGGGGTCAACGATAACGATCCGGCAGAACGTTGGTTGCGCTCGCGAATTGCCCAACACATGGCCGCTCCACTGCCGGGGCATTAATCGATTTGAAAGACTCGGGGTTGGTCTCGCGCAGGTAGACCGGCAGGTCAGTGACCGGCGGCATGACCGGAATTTCGAAGTACATCTGGACCACCCAGCCGCGGTGGTAGCTGGCGTGGTTGACCACGTGCATCAGTATCGCGCCGGCGCTCATGGTGCCGCTTTCCCCCGAGACAAAGCTGAACTCGACGGGTTTATCCAGCGAGGCATCGGTCTGCCGTTCGCTCCAGTCGCAGTACCAGTGATCGATGTCCTTTTGCGCCAGGCGCAGCTCGGCGAGTTCGGGGTGCAGCAGATCGTGTGACGTCTTGAAGCCGTGCCCTCGGCCTTCGAGGTGGGCCTGCCAGATGCAGTCCACCACGTAGAGGTGGTTCAGGGTGCCGATCATGTTCTTGAACACCGACACGCGCTCTTTATTGACCTCACCCGGCGGCAGTGCGGCCAGGCTGTCAAAGAGGCGTTGATTGGCCCAGCGCTTGTAATCGGCAAGCATGCGGGCAGTGCGTACGTTAATCATCGGAGGTCTCCCATTGTGATGGGCGCACTGCCAAGCATAGCCCTCAGGGCGAGCGGCATTGCAAACGCTGATTACCGGTCACTTCGCAGTAACACGATCTGTGTAGCAGC
>NZ_SOPU01000005.1:125637-125846 GCF_004402115.1 Pseudomonas sp. F01002
GTTCGGCGGCGAAGCCGTCGTAAAACCTGAGACCGCGTTGCATCAGGTAGACCGCATTCGCCGGACTACGACGGCTTCGCCGCCGAACGCAGCCTCGCGTTGCTCGGCAGCTGCTACACCGGTCGTTGTGTGGCTAATACCGTCGTCACCCGATCAGCCAGCGCCAGGCAACTGGTCAAACCCGGCGACTCGATACCGAACAGATTCAC
>NZ_SOPU01000005.1:125864-142175 GCF_004402115.1 Pseudomonas sp. F01002
GGCCGGACCACTGATGACAAAGTCGGCCGCCGGCTCGGTCGGGCCCGTGATTTTCGGGCGGATACCGCTGTAGGCCGGTTTCAGGCTGTTATCGGGCAACGCCGGCCAGTAGCGCCGGATTGCCTCGTAGAAGCCATCGGCTCGGCGTGGATCCACACGGAAATCGACGTGATCGACCCATTCGACGTCCGGCCCAAAGCGCGCCTGACCGCCCAGATCCAGCGTCATGTGCACACCCAACCCCGCACTCTCCGGGGCCGGATACACCAAATGCCGGAACGGCGCCCGGCCGCTGAAACTGAAATAGCTGCCCTTGCATAGCCGGGCAGTTGGAACGTGCTGCGACGGCAAGCCTTCAATCCGGCTCGCCACCTCAGGCGCGGACAATCCCGCGCAATTGATCAACGCACGGCAGCTCAAGGTAATCGGTTGGGCGCCGCCCATCCGCAATTCGAAACCTTGCTCGGTGCAACGGGCCGACGCCAGCGGCGTATGAAAAACCAGCGACGTGCCACTGGCCTCGGCATCCGCCTGAAGCGCCAGCATCAGGGCATGGGAATCGACAATCCCGGTGGACGGTGACCAGAGCGCAGCGACGCAGGACACTGCCGGTTCAAGTTCCCGCGCCTGTTCGGCGTCCAGCCATTGCAGGTCATCAACGCCATTGTGCAGGCCCTGCTCCAGCAATTTGCGCAAGGCTGCGCATTGACCGTCATCCGTGGCCACGATCAGCTTGCCCAGGCGCTGGTAATCGACGCCGCGCTCATCGCAAAAGGCGTAAAGGCGTTGTTTGCCCTCCACGCACACTTGCGCCTTGAGGCTGCCGCTCGGGTAGTAAATGCCGGCGTGGATCACTTCCGAATTGCGCGAACTGATGCCCACGCCAATGCCCTCGCCCGCCTCCACCAGGATCACTTCCCGCCCGCTGCGGGCCAGGGCTCTGGCGACCGCCAGCCCGACCACTCCGGCCCCGACCACCACGCATTCGATATCGACGCTCACCTGCCCTCCGCTCCTTTCACGCCAGCCCTCGTTCCCGATAATCGATCAGGCTGGAGAATATCGCCAGCAGCATGGCCATGACCACGAAGAAGATCAGCATCAGGAAGTACGACCCGGTGAACTGCACGATCAGCCCGATCAGGATCGGCACGATCACCCCGGCCATGTTCCCGCAGAAGTTCATACCCAGAAAGAATGGGAGCGGGACATCGCTCTGGACTACGTGATTCAGTCCGGCACGCTTAAAGGTGTCGGATTCGGATGGCGTAACGGCGCGTCCCACAACCAGGATCAGAATCGCTTGATCGTGAGCTACAGCATTCCTTTGCTTTAGCAGAGCGACCTAAGCCCGCCTTGCCTCTTGGACTCAGCGCTGACACTGGGTCAGCGCTTTGCCTGGGCTGACCAATGGCCGCGGCCCGCGCGTGCGGCGAAGCAAAGCGAGCTGATCCAGCGTTTTCGGTGGAGATTATTGTGTGTGCGGCGAGGATCTGAGCCTTTTCAGACGCAGGCGTTGGACTGATCACGCATCGACAGGGAACTCCTGACGACCGCCACGCATCTTACAGATGAGGTACTTCCTTTTTTGCTTCACGCTTTCAGAGGACACCGTCATGCGCCGTCTGATTATCATCTCTTCCCTTTTGCTGTGTTTACCCTTCGGCTCCGCTATGGCCAAAGTGGATGCGGGCGATGTCGCCACGTCAGCCGGGGTTTCCGCATCGTTGTACTCGACGTTCAAGGACCACAAACTCATGATTCCTGCCCGGGATGACGCCTCCAGCTTCGTTGCCA
The DNA here is from genome assembly GCF_004402115.1 of Pseudomonas sp. F01002. Taxonomy (NCBI): domain Bacteria; kingdom Pseudomonadati; phylum Pseudomonadota; class Gammaproteobacteria; order Pseudomonadales; family Pseudomonadaceae; genus Pseudomonas; species Pseudomonas sp. F01002. The sequence continues at coordinate 127,662 of NZ_SOPU01000005.1, forward strand.
GTGGCGGCGCGATTCGTGGTGTTTATCTGGAGTCATACTTAAAGCAGATTCGTCAGGAACATCCCGGCCTCAACGCCAGCGACGAAGACCTGGCCAGAGCGATCCTCGTCCAGGAAGGCGTTGCCGCGGGCCAATAAAGGCTGAAAAAGTAGCGGTGGGGCTGCAGCACCCGGATAGCGTTTGCAGCCCTACCTTGCTTCAACACCGGTGGATAATCGCGCCCAACCCGCCACCAATTGCGCGCTGATGCTCACGCCGCCGCACACCACAATCACCACATCATGGGCCTCGGCAATCGCCGGATGGTCCAGGTATCCAATCGCCAACGAAACGCCGCACGCCGGCTCGACCAACTGACGCAGGTCGTTGGCGTAACGCACCACGCCCATGATCGCCTCGTCATCGCTGAGCGCGACACACTCGTGCGGGAAATCGAGGATATGCTGCACCGGCCAGGCGGCCACCTGAGTCGCGCCGAGCGACTTGGCGACCGTATCGATCCGGGGGAATTTGACCGGATGTCCGGCACTGACAGCGGCGGCAAAAGACGCAGAACCCTGGGTTTCACACGCGATGATCCGGCAGTCCATGCGCTTGTGGCGAATCAATCCGGTGAGAATCCCCGCCAGCAAACCTCCACCCCCTACCGACATCACGAGCGCATCGACCTGAGGACAATCCTCAAGGATTTCGTCGACCATCGTGCTGTGCCCTTCCCACAACACCGGGTGATCGAAGGCCGGTACGTATTCGGTATCAGCGCCCTGCGCGAGTTCTTTGGCCCGTAGATTGGCTTCGTCCCAGACCTTGCCATGAACGATCACCTCGGCACCGGTTTTGCGGATTTTTGCGCGGGTGGTTTCCGGCGTGGTGTTCGGCACCACAATGCAGGCTTTCAACCCCAGTCTGGCGGCAGCCACGGCGGTGGCGAACCCGGCGTTGCCGCCGGAAGGACAGATCACTTTGCGTTTCCCTTGCTCCGCCGCCTGGCTGCACAAGAGCCCAATACCGCGAAGTTTGAAAGAGCCGCTCGGTTGCAGGTTTTCCAGCTTGAGCCATATTCGTCGAGATGGGGTCGACAGGTCTGGATGCAGAATCAACGGCGTTCTGATGTGAAGCATGGCGGAGCTCCTTTAGGGTGAACGGTCCTAATCCAAGCTTAGTTCACCCGGCCCCACGGTTACCGCTTCAGCGATAACGCGGTGCTGCCGTGGAATTGCCGAACAAGCCTGAAAGCCTCTGACGCTGGGCTTCGTAGGCATCCCACTTATCGCCTTGGTGCAGGCCCGGAATGGTCACCACTTCGCCTTGCGCCAACCCCGTCAACGCCGCATCGACCATGTCCTGGGCGGACATCACGATCTCTTGCGGCAGGTTTTCCACCGGGTTGCCGGCCTCGCTCCAGAAGTCGGTGGCGGTAGCGCCGGGCAATACGGCCTGGATCCGAATGCCTTTGTCGGCCAGCTCGCGGTGCATCGATTGGCTCAGGCCGAGGACAAATGCCTTGGTCCCGCCATACACGCCGTTGAGAATTTCCGGGGCGATGGCAACGATCGAGGAGATATTGATCACCGTCCCGGTGCCGCGAGCGACGAAGCCTGGCACCACCGCGTAAGCCAGGCGCATCAACGCGGTCACGTTGAGGGTGATCATGTCTTCCATGTCATCCACGGGGCTGCCGAGCAGCGGCATGACAGCGCCGACCCCGGCGTTGTTGACCAACCGGGTGATACTCGCGTCGGAGCGTAGAATTTCTTCGACCCGCCGCAAGTCGGCCTTGTCTTTCAAATCGGCGGCGACCACTTCCACGGCGCGGCCGGTTTCATTACTCAAGTGGTTGGCCAGGGCGCTCAGTTTCGCCTGGCTGCGGGCGACCAGAATCAGATCGTAACCCTGCCGCGCGAGACGGTCGGCATACACCGCGCCGATGCCCGAAGAAGCGCCAGTGATCAGAGCGGTACCTTTGGATGAGAGGGCCATGTCGATTTCCTTCACAGTGAGGCGATAACTTCGCCGGGTGTGAACCGTTATAAAGGGTCTAACGGCCGTCTCAAATGACGTTTAAAGTACGTTTTTCGGACATGACCTTTTGAGGACATCTCGATGACTTCCGTGGCATTTGTAGTGTTTGAAGGGTTCCAGTCCATGGCGCTGGCGGCCATGCCGGTGTTCGAGTACGCCAACTTCAGCGCCGGCGAGGCGCTTTATGACGTCAGCGTATTGTCCGAAGACGGCCGCACATTACGCGCTTCCGGTGGGCTGAGCGTCGGCACCGAGGCCTTTGGTGAGCGGGTGTTCGATACGGTGATTGTGGTGGGCGGCGATGCCATCCTCGAGCAGGCACCCGAAGGCGTGCTGAGTTACCTGCGCGACAGCGTTAAAACCGCACGGCGCACGGCGTCGATCTGCTCCGGGGCGTTCGTCCTGGCCCAGGCCGGTTTGCTCGACGGACGGCGGGCCACGACCCACTGGGCTTATGCACGGGAGCTGCAAGCGCGGTTTCCGTCGATCAAGGTCGAAGAAGACCGCATCTACGTCGTCGACGGTTCGATCTGGACCTCCGCCGGGATGACCGCCGGCATCGACCTGGCGCTGGCCATGGTGGAAAAGGATCACGGCGCCGCACTGGCCCGTTCCGTGGCGCAGAAACTGGTGATGTACCACCGCCGCGCAGGCGGCCAGTCGCAACACTCGGCGCTGCTGGAACTGGAAGCGAAATCCGACCGCATTCAAACAGTCCTCGGCTATGCGCGAGAACACCTCACCGAGACGTTGTCGGTGGAGCAACTGGCAGACGTCGCGCGCCTCAGCCCTCGGCAGTTCAGCCGAGCCTTCCGGGCGGAAACCGGTCAATCACCGGCCAAAGCCATCGAAAACCTGCGCCTGGAAACGGCGCGGCAGATGCTGGAACGCGGGCGCCTGACCCTCGATCAGATCGCCGAAGAATCCGGCTTCAGCGACTGCCGCCGCATGCGCGAAGCCTTCCTTCGGGCGTTCGGACAGCCGCCGCAGGTGATTCGGCGTAATGCCAGGGCCCTGTAGGAGCTGCCGAAGATTCGGGCCGCGTTCGGACGATCTTTTGATCTTGTTTTTAAAAGCGAAGATCAAAAGATCGCAGCCTGCGGCAGCTCCTACAATGAACGGTGTCAGGTCCGTTTGTGGAGGTGCAGATGAAAATCTCGGCCAAACTGGCGTTTTTCGCCGTTGTTTCCACCCTCGCCTACCTTGGGCTCGCGGTGTGGGGGCTTGGCGGATTATCGGCGTTTTTCTCTCATGCACCGCTGGTGGTCATTGCGCTTGCCACTTTGGTGATGGCCATCGCGTCCTTGTTCACCGAGGTCAACCTGAGTTCCGGCGAACGTGAAGACCGGGCCAATCGCTGGGTGCTGCCGGCGTTCGGGGTGATCGGATTATTGAGCGGGTACCTGCCGGCCTATACCGACCGAATCGACATCTGGACCTTTGGTGGTGAAGGTGTGCGCTGGCTCGGGGCGTTGCTGTTCATCATCGGCGGCACGCTGCGGCTGTGGCCGGTGTTTGTGCTGGGCAAGCGTTTCAGTGGACTGGTGGCGATTCAGCCGGGGCACACGCTGGTCACCGACGGGATTTATCGCACCTTGCGCAACCCCAGTTATCTGGGGCTGATGATCACTGCAGTGGGCTGGGCATTGGCTTTTCGCTCCGGCGTTGGCCTGTTGCTGGCCGCGGTGACGCTGATCCCGCTGATCGCCCGCATTCACGCCGAAGAAGGGCTGTTAGGGGCGCAGTTCGGCAGTGAATACGAGGCTTATTGCGCCCGCAGTTGGCGGTTGATTCCCGGGGTTTACTGAAACAACACAACCCTAATGTGGGAGCGAGCTTGCTCGCGAATGCGGTGTGTCATTCGCCATCGATGTGCCGGACACACCGCTTTCGCGAGCAAGCCCGCTCCCACATTAGATTTTCTGTAGGCGGACATGTTCCTCAGGGTCTACTAGCGCGACGACCGAGTCGTAGCTGGCCAATGTGGCATGCGGGGTCTGGAGCGGATGGTCGTGGGTCGCGGTCACCACGATAAGGCCCGCGCCCGCTGTCTCGGCGGCGAGAATGCCCACGGTGGCGTCTTCGAAAATCAGGCAATCGGCCGGTTCAACGCCCAAGCGTTTGGCCGCCAGTCGATAGCCCGCAGGATCGGGTTTTCCGGCGCTGACGTCTTCGGCAGTGACCATCACCAAAGGCTGCGCAATACCCGCCGCGGCCATCCGCCGCAGCGCCAATGCCTTCGGCGCGGAGGTGATGATCGCCCACTGGTTCGCGGGTAGCGACTTCAGAAAGTCTGCCGCGCCAGGCACCTCGATGATCCCCTCGACATCCTCGATTTCCGCCTCGGTGATGAACGCAGCTTCAGCCTCGGCATCCACCCCGGGCAACGCCAGGCGATTGATGGTGTCGATGGCGCGAACGCCATGGATAGTGGGCAGGAATGAGACGACATCAACGCCGTGGCGCAAGGCCCAGGCCGCCCAGATCCGCTCGGCAGCGGCGATGGAATTGAGGACGGTGCCGTCCATATCGAACAGAAAAGCGCGGTACGGGGTGTTGAAGACAGATTCTTGAGCAGACAAGGGGGAGCTACCTCTCGCAAGTGCCAGGCGGGTTCGCCGAGCAATGTAGCATTTGCGAGGAGCTGCCGAACGCGGCCCCAACCTTCGGCAACTCCTGCAGAGGATTTCCTTGCTAAGCGGGACGCGGTGCTTCAACAGGCGGGGTGCCGTCGTGAAACATCGTCTTCAGTTGAGCACGCAGTTCCGGTGAGTCGGTGTGCTTGTGAACACTGACCGCATGCTGTGCGGCGGCCTCGAGCAGTTCGTTTTCAGAGTCTGCGGACAGTGCGACCGAGCATTTGGCATCGCTTGGAAACTCGCGGCAGTCGATGTATTTACGCGCCATGATCTTCTCCTCCCTACGACGAAGGCAGGCCGTGGCCTGCGTGAACGATCACTCGACGCGCCATCCCATCCATCAAACACGATTGCAGGTCGCACCGAGTGTGCCGACTCTTGAAGTATAGGCCCGCCACAAGGCGCAACGTGACAGGTTGTAGTGATCTGATGTGCCGCAGGTTCTAAAGGGTACGTTTCGACTTCAAGGCACCTTCCACACAGTCCAGCAACTGCCCAAGCGCCCACGGTTTCTTGATGAACGACACCGAATGCCTGACCCCGGCGCTTTCGGGCGTTTCGAAACCGGACATGATCATGATCGGTTTGTCCGGCCAGCGGTCGCCAAACAGATTGGCCAGGTCCGCACCATTGAGTTTGCCTGGCATGGTGATGTCCGTGAGCAATAGACGGACGCCGTCCGAGTGTTGCTCCAGATACTTCGACGCGGCATCCGCGCTGGTCTGCGGTTCAACCACAAAGCCTTCTTCCTGAAGAATTTCGCAGAGAAACTCCAGGATCAGCGGGTCGTCCTCAACCACAAGAATCAACCCGCCAGGAAGGAGCTCACCCGCCGTCGATACTGGACTCATGACCGTGACACTCCCTGATTGCATGAATGATTTCGCGCGCTTAAATCCGCCACCTATCAGGTATGAGCAGCGGACTTCGCGGAAATTCATTTTTGATACAACCGGGCGATTAAATCGGGCGCCATACAGCGGTGTATGGGCGCCTGCAAACCAGGGTCTGGCCTCGACGGAGGGTGTTCGGATCAGTACGAAGGAGCCTCTTTTTTCATTGTGTCCTTGGACATCGCGTCCTTCTTCATTCCGTCCTTGCTCATGGCGTCCTTGGACATGTTGTCTTTCTTCATCGCGTCCTTGCTCATGGAATCCTTGGTCATGGCGTCCTTTTTCATCGTGTCTTTATGCATGGCGTCTTTAGACATTGAATCCTTGCTCATGCTGTCGTTGCTCATGCCGTTATTGGTTGTAGCATCGGCGGCAAACACGCTGGCGGTGCCAAACACCAGGCACATGGACAGTACGGTGGTCGCTAACTTTTTCATGATGGAACTCCTTGAAGCACAGGTTGCGAATGAGCGCAGCGGGCGCTACGCAGTGAAGTGGCCAGGCGCCATCAGCTACCACCGAACCAGTTGTAGCCCTGGTCTTCCCAGTAGCCACCCGGATAGGTGTTGGTGACGAACATCGCCTGAATGTGTTTGGGATTCTTGTAGCCCAGCTTGGTGGGCATACGCAGCTTCATCGGGAAGCCGTACTGGCGAGGCAGCACCGCGCCGTCATAGGTCAGCGTCAACAAGGTTTGCGAATGCAGCGCGGTGGCCATGTCGATGCTGGTGTAGTAGTCGTCCGCGCATTTGAAGCCGACATATTTGGCATCCGGGTCGGCACCGACCCGCTTCAGGAAGTCGCTGAACCGTACGCCGCCCCAGCGCCCGATCGCGCTCCAGCCTTCGACGCAGATGTGTCGGGTAATCTGTTCGGTCTGGGCCATGGCACGCAGTTCTTCCAGGCGCCAGCTGCGCTTGTCGGCGACCATGCCGGTCACTTCCAGTCGATAACTCTCTTCCTCCACCGTCGGCGCCTCGTCAATGCCGTAAAAGGCATTGAACGGAAACGGTCGGGTGATCATTGACTCGGGATAGGTCGGCGCCAGTGCATTGGGGTTGAACAACCAGCCCTGCACCCGATCGTTGAACCGGGACATGGAGGACAACGCGGTGTCGACGCTTTCGTTGTCGGTGAGGTTGCAGCCGGACAACATGGCCACGCCGCCGAGGGTCAGGCTGCGCATCAGGAACGAGCGTCGCGAGCGGTCCTCGATCTGTGGGGCAATGATTTTCCTGGCATCTGTCAGGATGGACGACTCGTCCAGCCCTGAGCCTTGAATGCGCTTTTTCATACGACCTCCTTGCGACCGACAATCATGGCCCACAACGTTTTGGGAACCAGCGCGACCATCACCAGATGAACCGCGACAAAGGCCACCAACAGCGACATCGCGATGAAGTGCACGTGCCGCGCGACTTCGTAACCGCCCAGCAGTTCACGCAACAGCGGAAACTGGACGGACTTCCACAACACCAGACCGGAAATCACCAGCAGCGTGATGTCGACCATCACGAACAGGTACGCCACCCGTTGCACGTGGTTGTAATGACTCAGATCGGCATGCCCCAACCGCCCTCTCAACGCGGCCCACAGGTCATGCAGGACACCTTTAGGCGAAACCGGGAAAAAGCGCCGTTTCAGACGACCACTGACGAGGTTGATGATCAGGTAGACAAGACCGTTGACGGCCAGAAACCACATCGCCGCGAAATGCCATTGCAATGCGCCGCCGAGCCATCCACCCAAGGTGATCGTTTTGGGAAAACTGAAGTCGTACAGCGGGGAAGCGTTATAGATTCGCCAACCGCTGGTGACCATGACCAGCACCGCCAAGGCGTTCAGCCAATGGGTCAGCCGTAGCCAGCGGGGATGGCTGCTGACGGCGGGTGAAGCAGGTAGCTGCGACATGATGGGCTCCCGGCGGTTGATCGTTGGAGCCGAGTATGTAGGCCTACAGATCGCCAAATCCTCACGTAAAGTTAAATTAAACGTGATAACTACCCCCCAATAGCCTGTGGGAGCGAGCTTGGCTCAATTGTGGTTAAAATGCCGCCCCAACAAATTGCTGGCCCTGCCCGATGAACGCTGACGCTCTCTCCACCCTCCACGACCATTTACTGACGGCTCTGGCGGCTGCCCCCGCCGAAACCCGCCGGCTGTTCCACGGCCGTGGCCGGTGCTGGCCGGGGCTGGAGCAATTGACTGTCGACTGGTTGCAGGGCGTGGTGCTGGTGTCGCTGTTCAAGGAACCCGACGCGTCGCAGCTGGAAGCGTTGAAACAGAAGCTGATGGATGTCACGCACTCGCCTGCGTGGACGCAATCCGGCGCGCACACGCTCCTGCTGCAACATCGCTACCTGCTGCAAAGCACCACCGAGTGGCTGTTGGGGGACGCGATCGACGAGATGACGATCACCGAGGGCGGTTTGCATTACCGGGTGGACCTGGGCCGCAAACAGAACACCGGCCTGTTCCTCGACATGCGTTATGGCCGCGACTGGGTGCGGGCCAATGCCCAGGGCAAGCGCGTGCTGAATCTGTTCGCCTACACCTGCGGATTCTCGGTAGCGGCCATCGAGGGGGGAGCAACGCACGTGGTCAATCTGGACATGTCCAGCCCGGCCCTGAGCCGTGGCCGCGACAATCACCGACTCAACGGCCACGACCTGAGCAAGGTGACTTTCCTCGGACATGACCTGTTCAAGTCCTGGGGCAAGGTGATTGGCAAGGGCCCTTACGACCTGGTGATCATCGACCCGCCGTCCTTTCAGAAAGGCAGTTTTCTGCTGACCAAGGACTACCAGCGCGTGCTGCGCCGACTGCCGGAACTGCTCAGCCCACAGGGCACGGTGCTGGCGTGCATGAACGATCCGGCGTTCGGTGCGGACTTCCTCATCGACGGCGTCACCCGCGAAGCACCGAGCCTGCGTTTCGAGCAACGGCTGGATAATCCACCGGAGTTTCCGGACGCCGATGTTGAATGCGGGTTGAAGGCGCTGGTGTTCAGGCTGGCTAGCTAAAAATCAAAAGATCGCAGGCTTCGCCAGCTCCTACGTTGGGATGGCGTACACCCTGTAGGAGCTGGCGAAGCCTGCGATCTTTTGATGTTGATTTCAATGCGGCTGCAACACCAAAGCAAACAACTCACCATGCCCATTCACATTGAGCTTGTGATAGAGATTGCGCCGGTGCACTTTCACCGTCTCCGGGGAAATGCCCATCTGCTGGGCGATGGCCTTGCTTGAGAAGCCCTGAAGAATCAGCCGTGCCGTTTCGATTTCCCGCACCGACAGGCGCGCATCGAAACGATCCAGCAGGGTCGCCAGATCCCCGGCCACCGCTTCGGCGGCCGGTCCTTCCGGCGGCATCAATTGCAGGTGACGGCGCATAGCCGCCAGCACCCAATCGCGCACGCAAAGCAGGCGCCCCTGTTCCTCAAGCGTGAATCGCGTCGAGCGTCCCAACGACAAACCGAGCACGGCGCCCTCGACATTGACCATGAACTGCAACTCGTCACCGCCCACCACAGTACGGAAATAGCTCAGGTAGTACTCGCTCTGCTGGAACTGGTCGGGGGCCACCGATTCGAGGCTGTGCAAGCCGTCGGCAATGCCGGCACAGGCGGCCTGATAAAACGGATCGAGCAGGTACATGCCGGCGCTGTAATCCGCCAGTTCTTCTTGCTCGGTAGCACCGCCCTTTGAGTCGAAGTCGATCAGCAGGCGCGGCACCCGCCCGGCCCGCATTACCGCGACCAACGCGTTGTCCATCGGCACCAGCAGCCGCAGCGTGTCGACCAGCGCACGCCAGAACCCGTCCTGCCCCAAGGCACCAAATACCCGCGCCAACCCTTGGTGCACCGGTAACTCTTTCAACAACGCGTCCACGCCCTACCCCTTTCGAGTAACCCATGATGGGAATGGGTGAGTCCACTCCCTGCCGATACGCTGCAAGCACCTGATCATCACCGGCCTGCAACAGGCCAGGAGTGCCGCATCATGAGTCGTCACCGCTCGTATATCAATCTTGGACTGGGCACCTGTTTGTCGGTCTCGCTATCGGCGGTTGCCGCCGAGGGCCCGACGGTTCACGTCTACAACTGGTATGACTACATTGGCCCTACGACCCTGCGGGATTTCAAGCGTGACACCGGGATTGCGCCGGTCTATGACACCTTCGACAGTGCCGAAGTGCTGGAGGGCAAATTGCTCACCAGCCGCAGCGGATACGACGTGGTGGTGGCCAGCAACTTCAGCTTGCCGACCCTGATCAAGGCCGGCGCCCTTGCGCCTCTGCCCCACGCTCAGATGCCGGACTTCAAAAACATGGACGCTGACCTGTTGGCAAAACTGGCCAACAACGACCCGGGCAACCAGTACGCCGTGCCGTATCTGTGGGGCACCAATGGCATCGGCTACAACATCGACAAGGTCCGCGCCGCGCTGGGCGACAAGACGCCGGTGGACTCCTGGGACCTGGTGTTCAACGAAGAAAACCTGGCCAAACTCGGCCAGTGCGGCGTGGCCATGCTCGACTCGCCGGCCGAGATGTTGCCGGTCACCCTGCACTACCTCGGCCTGCCCCCCAACAGCACCAACCCCGAGGACTACAAAAAGGCCGAAGCACTGCTGCTCAAGCTGCGTCCACACATCGCCTACTTCAACTCGTCCAAGTTCATCAGCGACCTGGCCAACGGCAACATTTGCGTGGCGGTGGGCTGGTCCGGCGCGATGTTGGAAGCCAAGACCAATGCCGAGCAGGCCAACAATGGGGTGAAAATCGCCTACAGCCTGCCGAAAGAAGGCGCGCCGGTGTGGTTCGACACCCTGGTGTTGCTCAAGGACGCACCACATCCGGAACAGGGTTTGGCCTTCATCGACTACCTGATGCGTCCCGACGTCATAGCGCCGGTCAGTGATCACCTCTCCTACCCCAACGGCAACCGCAGCGCGACGCCACTGGTGGCCGAAGCGACCCGCAACAATCCTGCCGTGTATCCGTCGGCCGAAGCCATGGCCACGTTATTCACGCTTCAGCCCTTGCCGCCCGCCACCGAGCGCGTGCGGACGCGGATCTGGAGCAAAGTCAAAAACGGTCAATAAACCCGATGGGATCTGTAGCAGCTGTCGAGCTTGCGAGGCTGCGTTCGGCTGCGCAGCAGTCGTAAATTCTGAAATCTCGGTCTACCTGGAACAACGCACTGCCTGATTTCACGACTGCTTCGCAGCCGAACGCAGGCTTCGCCAGCTGCTACAGGGATTGTGTTAGCCAATAATTTTTTGAATGAATTGAAGATGAGAGAAACGATGAAACCACGTGCCCGCGACCTGAACATCCAGTTCGGCCAACTGCAACCCGGCCCGCTCAACGCCATCACCGATGTGCCCGGCGTACGGGTCGGCCACAGCAATGTGCGAGGACGCACCTCGACCGGCCGCGACATCCTGACCGGCGTCACCGTGATCGAGCCGCGTGCCGGCTCTACCAGCCTGCAACCATGCTTTGCCGGCGTCCATGTGCTCAATGGCAACGGTGATGCGACCGGTCTTGAATGGATTCGCGAGGCCGGACTGTTGACCAGCCCGATCGCCTTCACCAACACCCACAGCCTGGGTGTGGTGCGCGATGCGCTGGTGACACTGGATCGCCAGAGCCAGCCCGATGACGGGCGACTCTACTGGAGCATGCCGGTGGTGCTGGAGACCTTCGACGGTTTGCTCAACGACATCAACGGTTTCCATGTGAAGGTCGAACATGTGGCCGAAGCCCTGCGCACGGCCGTGGGCGGCCCAGTCATCGAAGGCGCCGTCGGCGGTGGCAGCGGCATGATCTGCCACGAATTCAAGGGTGGGATCGGCACCGCTTCGCGACGTCTGAACAGTGCTCAGGGCGGCTGGACCGTCGGCGCCATCGTCCAGGCCAACCATGGCATCCGCAACGAACTGCGGGTCGACGGTTACCCGGTCGGGCGCTACATGGAAAAGGCCGACTCGCCATTTCTCAAGGCGTCCTTGCCGCATCCGGGTATGGGCTCGATCGTCGTCTGCCTGGCCACCGATGCACCGTTGCTGCCGCATCAGTGCACGCGCCTCGCGCAGCGCGCCAGCCTCGGCCTGGCCCGCACCGGCGGCGGCAATGAAGACCACAGCGGAGACATCTTCATCGCCTTCGCCACCGGCAATCAACACGTGCCGCCGGCCGCTTACGAGAGCAAGCGTGCGCCGACCACCGACAACCTGAGCATGGTCAACAACGACCACATCAGCGAGTTGTTCCTGGCCGCCACTGAAGCGGTGGAGGAAGCAATCATCAATGCCTTACTGGCCTCCGACACCGCCGAAGGCAATGGCCATGCGGTACCGGGACTGGATGCCGGGACGTTGCTCAACGCCTTGCGTCGGGCGGGCTGGCCGGGTGAACAGGGCTAACAGGATTGAGGTGTCTGGATGCCGCAAAGAGCTCGCGACCGAAGCTTTTCGCGGCGTCCAGGTGCACCGTCGGGTCCTGAATTTCCGATTCGAGCAGCAACTCGGACGTCACCACCCGCGCACCGCAATAATCAAAAATGCCATGGTCAATCTGCGTCCTCATGGCCTCGGCATAACCGTGCCGGGCGTAGGTTGCAGCGTCGGCACCGCCCACACCGATCAGGTGAACCCGCAGATGGCCAAGCTTCTTCTCCAGCTTGGCATCGGCAGTGAAATCGAACGCCCAGCCGTTGGCGAACACCCGATCAATCCAGCCCTTGAGCAGCGCCGGCATCGACCACCAATAGACGGGATAGACCAGCACCACCGCATCGGCGCGGTCTATCCGCGCTTGCTCGGCAACCACATCAGCAGGAGGCGGCGCTTCCCGGTGATGCACCGCCAGATCAGCGGCGCTGAACCTCGGATCGAACCCTTCGGCCGAGAGGTCGGCGATTTCAACGGTATGACCGGGATCGTCCAGGGTGATGCCCTGAGCGACTTGCGCAACCAGGCTATGGGTAAGCGAACGAGGATCGTGATGAGCCACAACGATAAGCGCGTGCATGCTGGAAACTCCTGATTGAGAGCACAAGGCGGACCTTATATACTCTTGGTAAGTTACGATCAGTAAGTTACTTTTGGTACATAGCCATGTCAACCACCGAAACAGACGCGCAAGATTCCACGCCGCAACCGCGACGACGAATGTCCCGGGAGGACCGCCAACGCCAGTTGCTGGACGTCGCCTGGCAACTCGTTCGGGAAGAAGGTACGGACGCGCTGACATTGGGGCGACTTGCCGAGCTAGCCGGGATCACCAAACCGGTGGTGTACGATCACTTCACGACGCGCCCCGGGCTGTTGGCGGCGCTCTATCAAGACTTCGATGCCCGGCAGACTGCACTGATGGATGCGGCGCTTCAGGACAGCGAACCGACTTTACCCGGCACCGCCCGGGTGATTGCTTCGTCATACGTCGACTGCGTGCTGCTTCAGGGCAACGAGATTCCCGGCGTCATCGCGGCACTGGCCAGTTCCCCGGAACTGGAGAAGATCAAGCGCGAGTACGAAGCTATTTTCCTGAACAAGTGCCGAACCGCCCTCGCCCCTTTCGCTGGCGTGGGTGAGATCAAGGCAGCGGGATTGCGGGCGATGCTCGGTGCGGCGGAAGCTTTGTCACACGCCGCCGCGAATGCAGAAATCAGCGCCGTGCAGGCACAGGACGAGCTGTACGAAACCATCATTGCAATGGTCGAAAGAAGTGCCCGTGGCGACGTTGGAAACATCGCGGAAACTGACACCAGAAAGATGGATTCGACTAGCGGTACTTGAGCGCCAACCCCCAACTTTCTACGATGATTCTACGCAGCCGCTTGTTTGCTCAAGCCCCTGCGTAGGTGGTGAGTGAACTGAACCCCCAACAAGCTCACCACTTGTTTCATGCGCATCTTGAGCCTCAAGGGCTCTACTTCCTCCCCATCAAAGAGCGTTGAGGCTCTTTTTTAACTGCGCGAAATCCAGACATGAAAAAGCCCTTGGCGCGTTGTCCGCACCAAGGGCTTTTTTTGCGTTGAGTCGAAGCAACTAGACCAACCGCAGTCGAGGTGAAGGAGCTGGCACCGCCCCTTCACCCAATCGCTCCCGAACAAACTCATTCACCTTGCGCGTCATCTGGTCCAGATGCCGGTCACGCTGTTTTTCCGCATCGAGCATGGCCCGCTTGCCGTGTTTTTGCAGCAGGTACGTATGAATCTGTCGCACCTCGAGCGAGCTGTAGATCGACGCCACGTCCAGCACGGCCATCAAGCCATCAGTGCCGTGATCGCGGGTGTTCATCAACACCTGAGTCGCGCGCACGCCCACTACCTGAAACCCCATAGCCTCAAAATAAGGAACCTTGGCGACCGCGCACGTCAGCTCGGCATGAGGGTAGCGGCCGACCATCTCCCGCAGCATCTTTCGGGCGACACCCTGACGCCGATGGCTGGCACTCACCGCCATATACGCAACACCGCATGCATCGGGATCGTCCTTGACCGGCAGGTACAGCAAGAAGCCGACGACCTTCTCGGGGTCGTCTTCGTCGGTCGCGACGAGCAACTCCACCGCAATCCCTTTCGCCCCGTTCAACGCCTCCAGATACAGGTGAACCTCGTAGCCGATCGCGTACTGGTACACGTTGTACAACAGGTTGCTCGGCGCGATAGCGATCATGCTGATGTCGGTCAGGTAATCGACCACCATCTGCAGGATCTGGCTATTGATGTGCTCGGGGCACGGGGTTTTGAAATGGGTGATCTGGGGCATTCGTGGCTCTGACTCTGGGGCGGACGTGAAGAGTGTGTTCGCGGGCGTGCCTATCATAACGTGCTGACGTGACCGAAGGTGGTGTGTCAGTCGACAGCAATGCTGGATGCCCAGGCCCCATCGCGAGCAAGCTCGCTCCCACATTGGATCTGTGGCGTTCACAAATCCCCTGTGGGAGCG
>NZ_SOPU01000005.1:142229-159459 GCF_004402115.1 Pseudomonas sp. F01002
GCACCGCGCGGGAGCGTGGGAATGATCGTCGGCCGCCATTGATGAGCCCGCCTCATGACTCGCAATGACCACTTGGGACCCCGCATGCGTGTTACCGCTGCGGCGCAACCATCCGAAACCGGATATTGATCTTGTCGGAGACGACACCGTCGGCCCATTCGCCCTCACCGACTTTGAAGTCGCTGCGCTTGAGCGTTAACTGCCCATCGAAAATCCCGATGGCGTTCTCGGCCTTCAAGAGGACCGGCACCTCCACTTCACGCGTGATCCCCCTGAGCGTGAGTTTGCCGGTGATCGAGTAACGGTTGTTGCCCAGTACCTTCACGCCGGTCGACACAAACTTCGCCACAGGATACGTTGCCGTGTCGAACCAGGCCGGTTTTTTCAGTTCGCTGTTAGCGTCGCTGCTTCCGGCATCGATGCTGTCGAGCTGGATGGTGAGCGCGGCCCGGCCTGCTGATGGTTTTGCCGTGTTGAAATCAAGCGTGGCCTCGAACTTGCCGAACGTGCCGTATACCCGCGAGGAGAACTGTTTATACGTGAAGGAGATCGTGCTTGCGGTTTCATTGACCTGCGTGTATTCGACCGCCTGGACGCAAGGCATCGCGCCGAATGCAAGGGCGGCAACCAGCACGGCGCAGGTCGGGAATCGGTGTTTCATGGGATTCTCCGGTTGGGCTCCCGTCATGAGCTGAGGCGCCGTACATGTATGCCAGCGATAGGTGGACTAAAGCAAACAAACGCCGTTAATTCCACCTGCCGCTCAGACTTCCGACCACCTGTCGGCCCACGCAAGTGTCCGCCCCGATAGGGCCGCTGTCCGGGTGTTTAATGACTGTCCCAACACACCGCATCGGGAGACCGGCCATGAAATTCGTCATCATTGGAGGAAGCGGGCTGATCGGCAGCAAAGTCTGCAAGAACCTCCAGGACCTGGGGCATGAAGTCATATCAGCATCACCGAGTACCGGCATCAACGTCATCACCGGCGAGGGCCTGGCGGACGCGCTCAAGGGCGCCGACGTGGTGGTCGACGTGGCCAACTCCCCCTCATTCGAGGATCACGCGGCGTTGCATTTCTTTGAGACCGCCGGGCATAACCTGTTCGCTGCCGAGAAGGTTGCCGGCACCAAACACCATGTTGCCCTGTCAGTCGTCGGCACCGAACGGATGCTCGACAGCGGATATTTCCGAGCCAAAATGGCCCAGGAAAAACTCATCAAGGCATCGGGTGTTCCCTACACCATCCTGCGCGCCACGCAGTTCTTCGAGTTCATTGGTGCCATTGCTTACTCAGGTCGCGAGGACGGCAACACCATCCATTTATCGTCCGCCGCGTTGCAACCGGTGGCCTCGGTGGATGTCGCGGCCGCACTGACGGCTATCGCTCAAAAAGCGCCGATCAATCAGACCGTGGAAGTGGCCGGGCCGGATCGCCGACCCATTGTCGAATTCGTGAGTGAGTACCTGAAACATACCAAGGACCCGCGCGAAGCCGTCTCGGATGACACGGTTCCTTACTTCGGCGCCCCGATCAATGACAAGTCCCTCACGCCAGACGATAACCCCATTGTCGGAGCGACCCGGTTTGAAGATTGGCTAGAGATCGCGCATCCCTCTTGAGGTCGCGAGTGGTGGTGATCAGCGGGGCCCGCGACGCTGAACCCGCTCTCGCCGTCAGACATCACCCATTCACAGGCAACGGCTTGCAAGCAAATCGGGCTGCGATAGGATGACACCCGGATTTTCGATAGCGACTCGCGTGGCGAAAGGATTGCTGATGTTCATTGGAAGACTCGCCGGGCTCACCGGCTGCACCCCGAAAGCCATTCGACTTTACGAACAGATGGGGTTGATCCCGGAACCGGATCGTCAGGGTCGATATCGCGTCTACACCTCACATCACCTCACGCTCGTGCGCCTGATCCGCCGGGCACAGGTCGCTGGTTTCAAGCTCGCCGAAATGGTGCCTCTCATCGCTGCCAAGAACACATTGAAAGCCTTTCCCTTGGAATTGGCCAACGAGGCGATCGACCTCAAGCGCCAGCAAATTTCCGAAAAAATAACCGACTTGCTAGCCTTGGCTGGTCATCTCAGCGAACTCAAAAGCGAGATCAATTCACTCTTTGAACCGGGCGCAGTGATAACGCCTCATAGCGATGCGTCGAGCGCTGGCCTAGATAGATGAACGCCGATTGCAGGGCAACTTGCGGCGCTCGTGGACGGAAGCCCAATTCGGTCCTGGCCTTGGTGATGGCGTATTCCTGCTTGACGCCGTGGAACATCCTGACCTGACTGAGCAACAGTTGAGCTGGCCGACCGGTCAGCCCGGCCCAACGCTCCTGCGTCCACGCCAAAGCGACCAACAGCCATTTGGGTGCTGGCGGTGGTGGGCGATAGCCCGGTGAAACCACGTTCGCGGCATCAATGATCTCGGCCAGTGAAGAGGACCGCTCATTCGCCAGAATGTAGCGCTGCCCTGACCGGCCTTTTTCTGCCGCGAGGATCATCCCCAGCGCGACATCTCGCACGTCGACAAAATTGAAATGAAAGCCTGGGTCCAGAGGCATTTGCCGCCGTCTGACCGAATCGACAAACCTCATGGTGTCAGTCAGCTTGGCCGCGTTGGGACCGATCATCGCCGAGGGCAACACCGCGACCATCCAAAGATTCAGGGCCTGCGCCGTACGCCAGGCCATTTGCTCCGACAGGATCTTGGACGCGTAATAGGCATTCTCGTCCTCGTCATTCCAGTGCTCTTCATCGAGCGCCTGCCCGTTCTGACCGATGGCCGCAACGGAACTGACATACACCACGCGCTTGACCCCAGCCTTCGCCGCCGCCTGCAAAACGCGACGTGTTCCTTCCACATTCGGTTCGATAATCTCGGCGTACGGATGCCTCGCCCAGTGCTTGAACACCGCCGCAACCTGAAACAACAAGTCCACCCCGTTCAACGCCTCGAGCATGGCCGCTTCGTCGAGCAGTTCGGCATACACCCTTTCGCAATCCAGCCCCTCGAACGCTGCCGAATCGTTCACATCACGAACCCCGGCGCGGACTCGGTAACCCTGATCGAGCAAGGCTCTGACCAAGGTATTGCCCAAATGCCCATTGGCGCCCGTGACCAAACATAACTGACTCATACAACTGTCCCCCTCGCTTGAACAAACATCCGTTTTGGCGAGGACGACCTTAGGCTCTATCCCGTGGGACAGAGTCAATATCAGCGGATCAAAAGATCGCAGCCTGCGGCGCCACCGTGACATCCGCCTGACCGCTGGCCTTCAGTGCCGCGTGCACGAACCCTTCTGCTTTTTTACGCTCCACAAATGCCCTCACATAAGCAGCACCTGCCTCTCGATCTCGAGGCACAGCCATTGCCTGGCGAATGGCCGTGAAGGCCCCTTCAAGCACGCGATAACGCGGGTCAGCATCGGCTACTTTCTGCAACGGTTGGCGCACGCCTGCCGCGGCATCCAGGTCCTTGTCGAAGAACAAGTCGACCGCAGCGGCGGAGGTTTCCGCCCGCGCCAGCTGCGCGTGTTTCAAGGTGCGCGCGAGGAACAGGTCATAGGCCGCACCCTTGCCGACCGCCAGCCGCAATCCTGGCTGATCGAGATCTTCGACGGCCACGAAGGGCGAATCGGCCGCTACCAGGTAAGTGCCTTCAATGATCACGTAGGGCGCACTGAACGCGATCTGTTGCTCGCGCACGGGCTCGATGGCAAGGAACGCAAGGCTCCAGGCCCCCTCCTCCAGCGCGGCAAACACTTTACCGGCGGCGTCGAACGTCACCATCTCCAGACGCACGCCAAGCTCTTGCGCCAGTGCCTTGGCCAATGCGACGGAGACGCCTTGTGGCGATCCATCCTGGCCCTGCTGAGCCAATACCGGATTACCGAAATTGATCGCTGCACGAAGGACGCCTTGCGGGGCGAGATCTTCAAGCACTGCGGGGGTGATAGCACTCATCATTTGCTCCAGGTAGCGCGGGTCAGGTTGCGCTCCTGCGCCACCGTGATGAAAAGATCCAGGCTCGTGAGGTCGTATCGCAATGGAAGAATCCTTGACTCGAGAACGCTGAGTGAAGCACGCCAGGCAACGCGTTATCCAGTGAAGGCTCTGATCTTTATCAACTATGACCGGAGCGTTGCTGTGCGGCGCTGGACTCTCGCTGCCACGCCCGCTGCAACAGCTTGATGACCTCTGCATCCGAGGTCTGGGTAAAGTCCATGTACCAACGGCTGATCGACATCAGCCAGTCGGGAATGAGCGGGCATATCAGCTCATCCACCTCGCGGCGTAGCGCCTCCGCCGTTTCTATCGGTGCCACCGGCACGGCGACGACGATACGAGACGGCGCTTGCGCACGCACCGCGTGGATCGCCGCCATCATCGAGGCGCCTGTCGCCAGGCCGTCGTCGATCAGGATCACCACCTGATCCTTGAGTTGCACAGGCGCGCGCGTTCCCCGGTAAAGCTGCTCGCGACGTAGCAGCTCCCGGGTTTCCCGTGCGACCACGTCATCGAACGTAGCCGGGTCAATCGGGTGAACCCGCAGTGCATGTTCATTGAGGATCTGTATGCCGCCACTGGCGATGGCGCCCATGGCAAATTCTTGATGAGACGGAACGCCCAGCTTGCGCACCACCATCAGGTCCAGACGAACGTCCAGTGCGGCGGCCACTTCATAGGCCACCGGCACACCGCCACGGGGCAAGGCGAGGATGATGACATCGGGGCGATGAGCGTATTTGAGCAGCGGTTCCACCAGACGTCGCCCGGCCGCGGCCCGGTCCTGCAGGATGGTGGGCGATGAGGGACTCATTTGAAAACCTCCTCAGGCGATCACGCCTGTCGGTTCGCATCACACGGTCACTCAGGATTGTCGGTCTGACGGTGGCTGACATCAAGCTCAGCCATGACGCACGCGCCCGCCGATCGCATCGCCGGCGTCAGCGCGAATGACTCAAAAAAGCGACCTCCCTGATGCAGGACTTTATTGTCACCTGCACTAAGAAGGTCGCACCTGTCAGCTACGAATAAGCCCTAAGGCTTACACGCGGAATCGGCCTAGCATGCGCTCGCTACTGTCCGTGGAGAAATAACGACGGAGTCCTGTCGTTTCACACGCTGAGTCAAAACCAGCATCGTCAGGAAACCCAGTGCAATCAGTACCGGATACGCCATCAACAGTTCGGAAAGGGAGTATTTCCAGGCCAACGGGCGCCCGACCCCCAGCATGGCCGCATACATCCAGGACACGGCCGACAGCGAGCCGCAGAACAGCGCCAGCATCCGTGCGCTGAAGCCAAGATTGAGCAACGAGCCTGCCTTTTGCAGCGCGGGCAATACCAGGCGATGCAACAAGAGGCCGTTGTAACTCAGCAACACGACAATAATCACTTTGGCGTGAAGCTGTGGATTCATAAAGTAATTCATACCTTTTTCCAGGTAATCAATACCGATGATAGCGATACCAGTCACCCACAATGCTATCAATGCAACGATGACAGACTTCTGAAGACTTTCCATGTGAGCATTATCATGCTCAGTGAATGTTTTTCGTTTTAACAAGTCTCTAACCATCGCAATATCACTGGTCAACACCAAACCAATGGCCACACAACACGACACTAAATGAACGTAAATAACGCCCAACCGCAAAAACTCCATGCACTCTTTATTTTCGAGCAGGCTCATAATTGTATTTATCGCCACGGTACTTTCTCCACCTTATTCGATAGTACAGATCGATATTTAACAGGGCATTCAACACTTCGAAACCCTGCGCGATCTTACTTTTATAAGATATGCCAACTCATAGACTTGGCACTGCTTAGCCCATTGATTCGCCTGGCAAATCAATGACCGGCTTATTTATTGCCTCCTGAATTTCGGGTAAAAAAATCCCCATTAGCATTCAATGCACATGAGGTTAATTTTCCACTTCTTTTCTGCGGCTGCAGGAGCAGGTCTTGGGTGACGTGCTGCAGGATCAAAGGCCAGGGATCCTGGAATGTTCATTTTTTGAGCAACCCACCGACAAACGGCGGTTATTGTGAACGTCCCACACGCCGGTACTAACGTATCAACTTCTCTGTCAGCCCCATGACAACTGGGCTGGTGAATTACAGGGGTTTCCAACATTGTTTATTGGATCCATTAGTTGTTAGGTAACTTACGAAAAGTTTAATAGCGAGCTGCTCGCATTTAGGACCTGTCCCCACTGAAACAGTCATACTTTTACCATTCCACTCGTCGAGGAAGGGATGACAACATCGCCAGCGCCAATACGGGAGCCAAATTTGTCGTTTTTAGATGAGTTGTTCGAGCAACATCGCCGGTCTATGGAACCGGCGCACTTAATGTTTTTCGTAGATAGCTCGCAGACGCCGGACATAAATGTTTGAACTGGGCTGTTTGGGTGATGGCAACAGGTGCCGCCTGTCTGTCGAACTGTTCATAACCATTGGCGGTAAAAAAACCGGCTGCCCCTTGGGTCAACAAATGCAGTCGAAGCGCGCCTTGCGAGGCCGCACACTGTTCCAATGCAAGTAACACGGCTTGGCCCAACCCTTCTCCACGACGCGCTTCACACACCACCATTGAACGAAGCAACAGGTCGGGAGCCGAACCCTCCAGCCCTCCAAAAGCCACCCATTTCCCCGCCACTTCGAAACGGTAAAACTGCCGGCCTGGTTCGCTGACATCATCGCAGGGCAATGCTGCCTGACGCAGGGCATCACGGAGCTGATCCAGACCGTTATCGTCTACTTTAATCATCTGCATGTTCAGCACCGTTACCTCCTGCCCGCCTACACCAACCGCTCAATTTTCTGATGCTGCCAGACCATTTTGTAATACGCCGTCTGCAACACCAGCATCCCCAGATACGCCACCGGAAACGCCATCCACACCCCTTGCAACCCGAAGTGCCCGTCCAGCACATACGCCACCGGCAACTGCACCCCAACCACACAAATAATCGAAATCGCCATGGGCACCAGAACCGAGCCGCTGGCGCGCATGATGCCGCCGACAATCGCCTGGAAGCCGAACACCAACAGACTCCACAGCATGATGTGCAACAGGTGTTCCGCCATCGCCCGGGTGGAATCATCCGTGAGGAACAACCCCAGCAACCAGTGCGACAACAGGTAACCCAACACCACCAAACCACCGGTCAGGCACACGTTGATCAACAGCCCCGTGCGCAAAATCGGCCCCATCCGCTCAAGCCGCCCTGCCCCAATCGCCTGAGCACCGAGGATCGACGCCGTGATCGCAATCGACAGCGCCGGAAACTGCACGTAGTTGACGATCTGCGTCACCGCGCCATACGCCGCCGTCGCCTGCGAACCGTGCTGATTCACCAGCGCCAGAATCACCAGCTCCGACACCGACAACACCACCATCTGCAACCCGGTCGGCAACCCGATGCGCAACACCTTGCCGAGAATCACCAGGTCCAGCCGCATCGCCGCAAACATCTCCCGATCCGGCGCCAACGGATGCCCCTTGCGAATCAACCGCCACGCCAGCCACCCCATCGCCGACAAATTACCCGCCAACCCCGCATACGCCGCACTCTGAATCCCCATCATCGGCAACCCGAACCAACCCCGAATCAACGCCGGCGTCAGCGCCAACCCGATACAGGTCGACACCACCAACGCAATCAGCGGCGACACCGTATCGCTCACCCCGCGCAGCAGTTGAGTGAACAGCACGTAGACCAGCAGCGACGGCATGATCCACATCATCACGTGGGCGTAGGACACGGCGTCGTCGATAACGTCGGCCGGTGTGCCGAGGCCTTCCAGGGCTGGCCTTGCGAATACGCTGCCGAGTACTGCCGCTGTCAGGCCGATCATTGCGCCTAACAGCAAGGTTGTGCCGGCGATGGTCTTCACCAGATGCGGTTCACGCGCGCCCCAGGCCTGGCCGATGAGCACGCCAGCACCCGCGCCGAGGCCGATGACCAGAGCGATGAAGAAGAAGACGATGGGGAACATGCCGGAGACGGCAGCCAGGGCTTGGGTGCCGAGCATTTGGCCGATGTAGATGCTGTTGATGGTGCCCGACATGGATTGGAGGAAATTGGAGAGGACCATGGGGGCCAGGAAAAGGAGGTAGGTTTTCCAGAGAGGGTGTTGGGTGGCGGGGCTGTGCATGGGTGGGTCTCGGGGCGGCAGGTGATCGCAGTTGGAGGAGTCTACGTCATAGGGAAATATCATCGCATCGTAAAAATCTGTCTGCGGCATCTTATTTAAATACCAAAATCACGCTTAGCGACTACTTTGAGTAATGGCTCATAGCGCCGTGATTCACGAGACGGTTAGATTTTTTCGATAAAACGAAGATGGCACCAGTGCGCTGACGCATATGCACCCTTTTAAAGCCAGGCAATTCACAAATATCGCCATATAACAAAAAGGACTTTAAATGATCAAATCAATAACAACACTACAAAACTTTGGAGTCTTCGCTAATTACACAAAGCCAAAGGAACTCGAAGAGTTTGCAAAATACAATTTAATTTACGGCTGGAACGGCAGTGGAAAATCGACCCTTTCAAAAGTTTTCGAGTGCGTATCTAAAGGGCATATTATAGCTGACTTCCCTGACGCAACCCTTAAAATGGATACCGACATCGGTATAATCGATAACAAAAATCTAATAAAACAAGATCTAGATATTTGCGTCTTCAACTCAAACTTTGTTAAAGAAAACATAAATTGGGACAGCTTAGTTAGGAGTATTCTTCTAATATCCAAAGAAAAGATTGAAGAAAAGAAAATTTGGAAAGAGAAAAAGGATACTCACAAAACCAAATCCGATCTACTGGAAGAAAAAACACGAGAAAAACAAACCCTCGACGACAACGCCCAAAAGCTACTCAGCGGAATAGCAAAAAATATAAAAAACCGCTTTCAGATTCTCGACAGCACGGACAGCTACTTCGTCAATTACAATAGAAGCAAGGTACAATCAAAAATAACCACGCACTCGTCTGAAATAGAATCCGGCAGACTACTACTTCAAACAGAAATGTTGGAAAAAACACAACAAGCAGTTTCGCCAAAATTTAAAAATTCGGTCCAGCATTCAATCCCCCAATAAATCAAGAAAACTTTACGCAGACGGCACAACGTCTGAATTCATTATTTAAGGAAACTGCTACATCGACTTCTATTGACCATTTGCTTGAAAACCCACATATACAATCCTGGATCGAAACAGGACTTGAAATACACACAAACAATACGACCTGCGAATTCTGCGGACACTCCATTTCCACCGAACGATTAAAAGCGCTCAACGAACACTTTAGCGAATCATTTAAAATCTTCAAAACCCGCCTCAACAGCGCAACCCAATGGATACAGAGCAATACCATTTCAAATCCTCCAAGAATATCCATCGCAGACTTGTATGAAGAATTTGCAACTGATATTCCAAAATTAGAAGACGAGGTAGAAGACGCAATAACTTCACTGAACCAATGCCTGCAAGAATGGCAGATAGTGCTAGGCAAAAAAATAGACAACCCTTTTGACACACAGCTTGTGATTGAAACACCCTCCAGCTCAATATTCGAGACACTTAATAGCTCAGCAACGGCCATCAATAAAAAGATAACTGCACACAATGACAAAGCCGAAAACTTCAACAACGAGATTGCCAGCGCTAAAACTGCACTGGAACTGCATTTTTTAAGCGAAGAAATTCGCGACTCTGATTTCAAAAAAATTGAAGATAGCTCCAAATCATTGCTAACTCCTATTGCAGAATTAGGCAAAGAAATTCAGACTCTAAACTCAGAAATCAACGAACTTGAGAAGCAACTCAACAATGAAAGCATTGGCGCCGAAAACTTTAATGATGCACTGCATCGCTTTCTTGGAAGAGACAGTATTTCTCTGCGTTTCGACACAACACAAAAAGGTTACAAAATTTTAAGAATCCCTGAAAATCTACCAGCGAGAAACTTAAGCGAAGGTGAAAAAAACGCAATCGGCCTCATCTATTTTCTAACGAAACTATCTGAAAATGAACGCGACATAAAAAACTCAATCGTGGTTTTCGACGACCCTGTTTCAAGTTTCGACTCTAACAATCTTTTTAACGCGCATTCTTTTTTGCGAGATCGCTGCCAAGATGCCAAGCAGTTGTTTCTTCTTACCCACAGTTTCAACTACTTTAAACTGGCACGTGACTGGCTAGGAGGAAAAAACAAAAAAACGGACGCTGCGCACTTGCCAATAATAAAATCTAGATTTTACAGCATAGATGCTTCCCTCGCAGCACCACGCGTAGCCTCTCTGAAAAATGCTCCGTCATCGCTTACGAACTTCAATTCCGAATACCATTTTCTTTACTCAACACTGAGGCAGCACTTAGAAACACAGACCTTATCAATGGAAGTTTCTTTCTCTGTTGCAAATATGTCACGAAAACTCCTAGAAGCGTTTTTAACATTCAAATTCCCTCATGGTCGCGGAGACTTCAGGAGTCTTATGGACCAAGCAATAACAGAACCCGCAAAATGCGATAGAATTTATAGATTCATAAATAAATACTCGCACAACCAAGTAATCGAATTCGACGACAGTGCTGCTGACAATATAGCTGCGGAATCAGAATACATCGTACGTGATATTTTTGAAGAAATTAAAAAGTTAGATGCAACGCATTACGCTGGAATGGAAAAAGCTTTAGCCGCCCAAACTGCGTAATCACAAGGACGAACAAGGGACGGGGTTGCTTCTGGTATATTTTCCACCAAGCAAACCCGTCATTTCCTCCCTGATAAAAGGTGACAGATCTGAATGGCACTTACTTAACATGTTTTGCGTGCCCATTTTTCCTGACATCTGCCCTTGCTGACCGACGCGGTTTGGTCAGCAAGGGGTAGGCTTCAGGTCTTCGTTTTATGGCTCGCGGCTCGATACGACCAGGCCGATTCCCGACGCGCCTCTGAGCAATCAACATCAATAAATTCGACAGACCATCTTCGTCTTCGAGGCCGCCATATTGTCGCAACGCCAGCCATAGCTGAAGGCTGTGTTTGAAGCTCAGTTCGCGAGGCAAGCAATCCGCTAACAGAGCCGATTGTGCCATGAGCATTCGGATCAGATTGTGTGCCAACAGATAGACCCATAACTCCTTGACTGCCATGCCTGGGGTTTTGCAGCTCAACTTTCCAAGTCCCAATGTAGCTTTGAGATTGCGCAAATCCAACTCGACATGCCATCGTCCCTTGTACAGCGATTTGAGGGCTGTTTTTGGTGTCTGCTTCGGGCAATGCAACGTGGTCACCAAAGTCTTTCCACCCGCCTTCAGCTCTCGCACTGTCAGTCTTTCAGTCGCCTGTTCGTAATGCGTTTGACTCATCCACGGTGGTCTCCTTGCAGGCTTTTTCAACTCGATCAGGTGATCTTCCGAACCGAGACTTTGACCCAGGCGAAAGTCGGTGCTGCGCCGTCGAGCACCGTATTGTTCGAACACGCCATCGATACCTCGTCGCTGCAACTCGCACAGCAGGAAATAGGTGGCGTAGTAAGCGTCGCCCAATAAAATGTCGCCTGTTTTCAGCGTATCGAGCATTGATCTGAGCAGCGTTTGCTCATCGCCGCCCTTGCCTCGGAAACGCCCAAGGGCGGCATCCAAGACGGCGCCGCTGGAAAGGCAAACGATGCCAACCACGCGACACAGGGGAAAACCCAGACCGACTTTCTGACCGCGTGACTGCGGATAGGCACCCTGATTGGCCGCTGTGTCGGGCATGCTGACCGTCGTACCGTCCACCAAGCGTACAGGCCGCCCCATCCAGCGCCACGACGAGGGTGCGTTATCACTTATCGAAGCACCGGTGTGCCTGACCAGCGTAGAAACCATTTCCACAGGTAGGCGTTTTCTGGCTTTGCAGTAGGCGCCCGTGCGAGTGCTACTGGGCTTCATGCCGCCACATGACCGTTTAATCGACAAGTCGTTGACGGCGTTCTGGCAGGAACGGTCGGCACTCATTGCTTGAGCCAGAAACATGGACAGCGTTTCAGTCGGTGGAAACAGGCGCTCCCGATACTCCGGCATTGCAGACTCGACGCGCTGCAACAGTTCGGGCGCGGTGAGAAGGTTGAAAAAAGCATAGGCATCACAGTTCGAAGCGTGTCGATGAAAACGTTGCTGTTGATGCTGGAGAATTTGACGTCTACGATTCATTGGGGCTGTGTCCTTGGTTTGTCGGCGTGTGTTCGCAACTATCACCGTAGACCAAGACCAGCCCTTCTTCATTTTTTGCTTTCAGCTCAAGTGGTTAGCGGCTAAGTAAGTGCCATTCGTGACAGATCTATTTATAAATAAATCAGCCCCCTTTGCTTTTCTATTTTTTCTCATAACTCCTAACTCATAAAACGTATTGCTTTCACTCTCTATGAAACGCTATGCTAAAAGTGATTTTTCCATCATTTCTCTTATTTTTTTATCCAGCCGACATAGCGGGGACATCTGATGATTCAACATCCACTCAATAGGATAATCACCCAATGGAAAAAGTTCATCTTCAATCATTATATTTCCCCATCGCTGATTATTTATAAAGGGAATGTCGATGTACTGGAACTTACGCGGCTCACCTTTCAAAGAAAAGCACACTTCAAATTTCAGGCAGTCTGAACGCGACATCTCCAGAACTCCTGATTGCGTTGCTAGCTCATACGCTTCCATAGGACTCAGCTTTCTCAACCCCTCAAACTTCAAACCTCGCCCCAAATAAGGCCTATTAAAATGAGTGAAGCAATTATCTATATACTCAACAAACTCATCAAAATTAGATATGTCGCCCTCAAAAGTTGGGCAGTTATGGAACGTGTACTCGGTATGCCTTAGCTTCTCCATAAGTTTTTCTACAGTTCTGAAGGTAGCCTTGGCGTAGAAGTCATTGTTTAACTTTCCATCTGTATCGTAGAAAGACACTTCGACGCGATCCCTAACATCGGGCTCATGGATTCTAGAGTCTGGAATTCTCAACTTGAACTTGTGATGGCTGACCGCGTTGCGTAGTCGTGTTATAACCCTGCTAACTGTTGGTGTTTCGCTGCTCTCGTCTTTAATTATTTCAAACTCATCAAAAAACCACGCTGACTTAATTTCATCGCTGCTCTTTTTTGGTAGCTTGTCGCCTACTATTTCTTTGGCTATGCCCAAATTCATAGTCATATAAGCAGCAAGAGAACCGAGCCCCATGGGAAACTTTATGTTTCGCACCGCCTGCTTTTCGTTCGGATTATTCTGCCTACCAGTAAGTACCTTAGGTAAATCATCCACTGTGTTGATCAGGTTTAGGGAGTGTAAATAATCAATGTAAATATCTTTAACGGACCGGTTTTGCTCTCTAACATCCAAAATAGCGGACTGAAAAATCTCTAAAAACCTCATGGTACAATGATAGCTAGTCATCAGATCTAAGGCTTCGAGTCTCGGATCTAGATCATCGCTATCAAATAGTTCTTTCAACGTCATATAAAATTCCTTTTTAGTTTCGCGGATTTAACGGTTAAGAGTTAGGCTGACATCTTCACTAGTAGCGTGTGTCATCCATACAATTCATGCTTGGAACAATGATAGCCTGTAGCCATATGCATCAAGCTTACTGAATTTATCTCTGGAAGAACAGAGTTCGCGACATGACCTACTTCGGCAACCGGCAGACCGTGCTGAGGTGAGGTGAGAATAATTTTTTGTATTGGTGAGGTTGCCGAGTCGCATTTTATCGTTGGCCCGATATGTTGCATGGTAATGAACACCTGCTCTTGCCGATAGCAGTCGCTCACGGAAGGGGCGTAACGGTCCTAGGACCACCATAAAAATTCCTACACAAACCTCGGAATCCCTCACCTTTCCCGCCGTTCTGACGAGGCCTATAGTCCATCTCGTCGCCCAAAATGGCGATTCGGGTTTGGCGACCCGAGATACGAATGCGAGGGCCGCCTGCTCATTTGCAGGCGTCGTCGCAACTGCAAAACCGCTGTACTTTGGCGGTTGCGCGCGGGAGACCTTCGGGTCTGCCGGTTTTCGTTCCCGGTTCGCCAACCTGCGCGCAACTGCCACCCTATTCGTTTGGCGACGATCTGTTGGCGGTCTCATCTAACTGAACGAGATCTCACCTATGGAAAGATACATGCCCCTCACCGGAATCGACCTGATCCCGGCTTCCCTGCTCATCGACACCCAAGCCCCACTCGACGTCCTGCAAGCCATGGCCGATTACCGCATCCGCACGGTCACGCAGGTGCTGGAAAACATCGCCTACCGCGCCGAACTCGGTTGCGACACGGTGGTGTTGAAAGACTTTTCTCAGCTGTTAGTCATTCCGTTACGCGACGGCTGTGACTTGATGGACGTGATCGGTCGACGCTTACGAGCGCAGGTGAAGGAGTAAGTAAAAACGGGCGCCTCAATGGGCGCCCGTTTTTTTGTGTCCATGATCAAAGCGGTTCACCAACATCCAACAGAGGGCTGACCTTCCCTCAGGAAGGCAAAGACCGCATACACAAGTCGTTCAAGCAGCCCCTTGAAATGACAATCAAGCCCTCCGCTTAGAGCAGTACTCCACAATAAGCTGAGTCACCGCCGCCACAATCGCCTGATCCGCGTCAGGCGAGGTGAACAGCCGACATTGCGCATCGGGCAAATCCGGCAACCCTTGTTCTGCCCCAATAACCGCCAGTCCTTGCCCCAACTGACTGAGTGGCATGGGCGCTACCGCGAAGCCTGCCAGGGCCGCCGCCCGCAACCCGGCGGTGCTGCTGCACAACATCGCTGTGCGTTGGGCAATCCCCGCTTGCGCCAACCTCGTCAGCGCGGCCTCGCGATAAGGGCACGGCTCGGGGAACAGGGCCAGCGGCAACGGCGTGGGTAACCGGGCGACGGGTTGCGCCGACCAGGCCCACACCAGCGGTTCTTGCCATAGCAACAGCCCTGCTTCGCTGGTTTCGCACAGCGAACCGATGACGACCTCCAGATGCCCTTGCTTCATCAGCGCCAGCAACGTACCCGGAATGTTCACCTGCACCTCGATCTTCATGCCGGGGTACTGCGCTGCGAAATCCTGAACAGTGCGCAGTAATCGAGACTCGACAAAATCTTCGGACACCCCGATCCGCAGCCGCCCGTGAAACGGCGTGCGTGTCAGGTCTGTCCAGGCATCACGGTTCAGCGCGAGGATCGTGCGCGCATAAGAGACCAGGCGCTCGCCATCGGCCGTCAGTTGCTGGGAACGGGTGGTGCGCGTCAACAGGGGTTTACCAATCTGTTCTTCCAATCGGCGCACATGGCCACTGACCGCCGACTGAGTCAGGTGCAGCTTCTCGGCTGCACGGCTGAAGCCGTCTTCATCGACGACGGTGACAAATGTCTTGAGCAGCAGAGCATCGAACATAGTTTTATACGTGATCAATCGAGTAGGAATTTACGATTTATATTTCAAATCCAACTATGTTGCAATGCTCCCACCTGCCCTGCCCCCATCATTCGAGGTGTGCCATGACGACTCTTCTGCATATTCAATGCTCTCCACGCAAGCAGCGTTCGGCTTCCCTTGAAGTCGCCCGCAGCTTCATTGCGCGTTATCAAGCGAACACCCCGGACACCGAAATCATCACCCTCGACCTCTGGAACATGGCGCTGCCGGAATTCGATGAGCGGGCCATGGAGGCCAAATACGCCGGGCTCAATGGCACGCCGTTGACCCCCGCACAGCAAGACGCCTGGAACACGTTAAAAGAGTTGGCCAGTCACCTGCACCGCGCGGATGTACTCGTGATGTCCGTACCGCTGTGGAATTTCAGCATCCCGTACAAACTCAAGCACTTCATCGACCTGGTATCGCAGAAAGACATCCTGTTCAGCGTTGACCCGGAACGCGGTCTGGAAGGCATGTTGCACAACAAACTCGCCGTGGTGATGTACGCCCGCGGCCTGGATTTTTCGGCGCAGTCGAGCACACCGGCGGAGCGCTTCGACTTCCAAAAGCCCTACGTGGAAGCC
Source organism: Pseudomonas sp. F01002 (assembly GCF_004402115.1). NCBI lineage: Bacteria > Pseudomonadati > Pseudomonadota > Gammaproteobacteria > Pseudomonadales > Pseudomonadaceae > Pseudomonas > Pseudomonas sp. F01002. The sequence goes on from NZ_SOPU01000005.1 coordinate 158,286, forward strand.
TGGCTGAAATTTATCGGCGTCACGGATGTGCACTCGGTGATTGTGGAGAAAACCATCCTGGGGGAAGACGTTGATCGGCGCGCGCGTGAGGACGCGACTCAGCAGGCCAGGCGCCTGGCAGACAGTTTGTCGCTGACGCTTCAGGCCCACTGCTGTTGAGGCAAGCCTTGACTTGAGACCGGCTAATGGGTGGTCCCTTTTGGTCCCGTGCTTACTCTTGCCGGACAATATCGACCGAGATCTCCACCGCCGCTATCGTGCCTCTGTTCTCAAGCCAGTGTGTGGTGTTCCTGTCCTCGGGCCAGCCCACTCCCGGCCCGTAATCCGTGGCGACTCCATTTCGATGGTCAGTGATCGTTCCTTGCAGAATGTAGACGGTGCCTGGTCTGTCGATATGGTTGTGAATCGGCCCGAAGACGCCTCCGGGCTCGATGGTCACCTTGCGCATTCTGAGTTGGCGCCCTGCCATACCCTCGATCTCAGGGCCCAGGTCAATCGTTGCAAGTAACTTCACGGTAACGCCTTTCGTTTCAGGTGCCGCCTGTTCGTTGTTCATCGCGCGCTCCTCTTTGTATATACAGGGCCTAACTAGAAGTAGAGACCCTAAAAGGAGTGATCAGTCGGGAGGCGACAAAGGGTCGATTGCGGCCACTCGCGACAGGCTGTTATCGCGCTCGAGGCGCCATCGCAGACTATTCTTGATCTGGGTAACCGACCGGTCGCACCGAAGGAGGTCACTCGTTTATGCACTGTGTCCTTTCGAAATTCGCCGCGGTTCGATCTGATGCATGAAGGCAAATCGATCCGCGCCGTCATCGAGCTCCGATGATCTACCGGTCTGGGGCAAGGCCCCAGGCACTTTTGTCTGACACCCTGAAACGGAGACGCCAGCATGAGCACCTTGCAACTTCACCCTGCACTGGACAATGGTATCCAACCCGCCGCCGCGAACTTCGCAGGTGGCACCCTGCAATGCCTGTGTGCGACCGACAAGGTCGAGGTCAAGATCGACGCACAAACCCTGCATAACCACGCGTGCGGCTGCAGCAAATGCTGGAAACCACAAAACGCGACATTCGCCGTCATCGGCGTGGTGCCTCGAGATTAGGTCAGCGTCATTGCCCACGGCGAAAAACTGGAAATTGTCGACGAAACCGCCACCATCCAGCGGCAC
>NZ_SOPU01000005.1:159519-182835 GCF_004402115.1 Pseudomonas sp. F01002
GGAACCCTATGACTGCCTGTCCCCGGACTTGATTGACGCACTGGCGACTCATGTCGCCAAACAGAAAGGCCTGCTCCCCGCCGCCTGATTGATCGGTCGCCGCGGTTTCTTTTCCGGACCGCGGCTCCGATTCACCTTTGATGTTGTGCGCCCCACATAATTAACTGGGGGGCTGTGGGCATGAAGACAACGGGTTACGCCAGTTTTCAATTCCGCTCGTACCAATTTTGTACCAACCCAACTTTTCGCTATGGCTAACTGCATCTGCATCAGGCAGATACGGCCAAAAGCCGCCGGTCAGGGTATCTACCAAAAGGGGGCGATTCACTTAGCGCCAAGCTATCGAGCAACGTCAAACAAGCAACGTCAAAAAACCAGTCATTTAGCGAATTCCTCGCGATTGGAATTTTTTCATGGCGTGAAGTGTAAAGTGCAAAAGGTGTCCTAGACTACAGGCTTAAATGGTCTGAACTCATGAATTTTTCACCGCTGCAACTACTGGATTTTTATATGAATTCAGACAGTCTTCAGACGCGGCACTGCCTTTATCGAATGCCCTCTATCGACCCAAGAGCGGGATGCAAATATGAATAGTAGTTCCGTAGAGGGCTCTCGATTCAGCGTACTTGATGGATGGCGCGGCATAAGCATCTTGCTTGTCTTGGCGTGCCACCTGCTACCTCTTGGCCCAAAGCCTTGGCAATTTAATGCCGCCGCAGGCGTTATGGGAATGGCTATATTTTTTACGCTCTCGGGTTTCCTGATAACAAATTTTCTGCTCAACAACAGCAGCGTCGTTGATTTTTTAATTCGCAGAATCTTTCGGGTTGTGCCTCTCGCCTGGTTGTACATGCTCATTGCTTTACCTGTCATGAACAGCACTTCGGATTTCTACATCGCAAACTTTCTGTTCATTGCCAACTGGCCGCCTATGTGGCTTGGCAGTGTAAACGGCCACCTATGGAGTTTGTGCATGGAGGTCCAGTTCTATTTCGCCATCGCTTTGCTGGTAGTTCTGATGAGAAACAAGTGGGTAGTGCTAATCCCTTGTCTCTGCATCGCCGTCACGATGTACCGAGTCATGAATGATGTCCATGTCGCAATCAACACTTATTACCGCATTGATGAAATACTTTCTGGATGCATACTTGCACTGATATACAACAATAGACTGGGCAACATCCTTGCCAAACTTCCGACACAAACGGGGATCGCACAAATATTTTTATTCCTCCTGTTTGTCTTGTCCTGTCATCCCGACGCGGGCTTCATGAACTACTTCCGCCCCTATCTTGCTGCAGCAATGGTGGGGAGCACGTTACTCAATAGCCGGACACGAGTTGCCCAGATTCTGAATAATCGCGTTCTATTTTATATCGCCACCATCTCGTACGCGCTCTACGTTGTTCATCCGCTGCTAATACATACTTGGCTGGGTAGCGGAGATACCGTCATAAAATATTTGAAGCGCCCTTTGTTGTTCGCCGCCATTTTTATCACCGCGCATATCTCGACCTTCTATTATGAAAAATGGTGGATTGCTTTTGGTAAGAGATTTGCCAAGAAAGTAGCTAGCCAATCTGTTACATCGGTCGGTTGAATCCTGGCAGGAAGCACTTACTTGTTAAGGCGCATAGCGTCGAAAGCATCTCGCGCTTCGCATGCGGTATAGGTCATTTGCGCGGCGACCAGACCGGCCAGACCAAAAGTACGGGTCAACCCGAATTTGCGGAAACCGTCGGGAATCGGAATGGACTTGGCGATAGCATCAGCCAGAACCTCGCCTGCCACCGTCGTGGGCGCCATGCCATGACCACCAAAACCAACGGCGTGCCAGACGCCTGCTTCATCTTGGCCAATCTGGGCCATTTGATGCCGGCCATAACTCATCAACCCGCCCCAGGAATATTGGATTTCTACACCTTCCAGCTGGGGATATACGGCTAAAAGATCTTTTTTGAGCAGACTGGCGATCGCTTCCGGGCTCCGATTGAGCACCGAAATCCGCCCTCCCCATAGAATCCTGCTGTCGCGAAGCGGCCGGTAGTAATCAAACGCGAACCGCGTGTCGTAGACCGCTGATTCACAGTCAATAACTTCTTTCAAGCGAGCCCCGAGGGGTTCGGTTGCTACGACATAGGTGGCAATGGGTAATACAGCACGCTCGACCGGGCGATAGACGCCGCGCGCGTACCCGCCACAGGAAAAGATGACATGCTCGGCATGCACTTCCCCGCCATCGGTTTGCACAACATATTGCTTTCCACGCTTCTCGATGTTCAGGGCGGATGATTGCTCATGGATACGCACACCGAATTCAGCCACCGTGCGAGCAATGCCGTACACGTACTTGAGAGGATGAAAGTGGAAAGCGTTGCGCTCCAGCAGGCCGCCGAAATAGCGCTCAGTCTTGAGCATCTCTTTTAACTGGCCTGGCGGTATGTATTCCCAATCAACCCCGTAGACGTCACTCATGAGTTTTCGCGGTGTTTCAAGTCTTGACGGGGCGTTGAACCAATTAGCGAGAATCACACCCTTGTCAGCCAGGTCACAATCGATACCGTATTGTTTGACACGATTACGGATCAACTCAACGGCATCCAACGTTAACCTGTAAAGGCGTTGCGCCTCTTGAACGCCAAGGGCGGCGAGAAGGTCACCGTTTCCCAGGCTGTAGCCTCCGAAGACGAAGCCGCCATTACGACCCGAGGCACCATGACCGAGGCTATGAGATTCCAGAACAACGACGTCATTGATACCACGCTCCGCCAACCCGAGTGCGGTCGACAGGCCTGCCAGGCCACCACCGAGGATGCACACTTTAGTATCTACACGACCCGATTGAGCGGGATAGGTGGTGATGTCGGCCGTGGTTTCATAAAAGGTTTGCTGGTAATTAGTGCTCATAAATTCATGTGGCCTCGACGGCGTTTTTATTCAATCGCCTAATTGCAATAGAAAGTCCTGGACATAGGGCACAACCGATATTCCGGCGTGGGCGGTGTTGGGAACAATGTCTTGCTGAACACTTATGTCATAGGCCTCAAGGTTGCGTGGTGCACCGATAGAAACGGAGCGTAGACGTTCGTGGTGCAGGTAGTAAAATCGGTTGGCAAATCGTAGTTTGAAGCCTGCCGGAGAAGATGTCCGGACTAGACTCGCTCATCCTTGCAGCCCTGCCATACTGTTCAACATGACCAGTGCAACCTTCCGCTTCTACGAGGAGCTCAACGATTTCCTGCCGGCCGAACGGCGGCGGCAGTCCTTCACTTGTGAGTGCGCGCGAGCGGCGACGGTCAAGCACATGATCGAGGCGCTCGGGATACCGCACACGGAGGTCGAGCTGGTGCTGCTCAACGGCGAATCGGTGGGCTTCGAGCGGGTGATTTTCGACGGTGACCGGCTGGCGGTGTATCCCAAGTTCGAAGCGCTGGACATCAGCCCGCGGCTCAAGGTTCGTGCGCAACCTTTACGGGTACTGCGCTTCGTCGCTGATGCGCACCTTGGCGGGCTGGCCAGCCTGCTGCGCATGAGCGGCTTCGACACCCTCTACGACAATGGCTTCGAGGATGGCGAGATCGCCGAGATCGCTGCGCAGCAAGGACGCATCGTGCTAACCCGTGACCGCGAACTGCTCAAGCGCCGGATCATCAGCCACGGCTGTTACGTGCATGCCCTGAAACCTTCGGTGCAGCTGCGCGAATTGTACGAGCGCCTCGACCTGGCGCGTAGCGCGCGGCCATTCAGTCTGTGCCTTCATTGCAACCTGCCGCTGCACGAGATCAGCCCGGAACTGGCCCGGTCGCAGGTGCCGCCACGCGTAGGCATCCTCTATTCGCACTTCTTGCGCTGCGACGCCTGCCAGCGGGTTTACTGGGAGGGTTCGCACTGGCGCGGCATGTGTGCACTGCTGGCACCTCTGCTGGACCGATAGCCGAGCGCATCGGCCCGCCTCTACGACTTGAAGCGCCCCACCAGCCCGTTCAGTTCATTCGAGAGGTGCGAAAGTCGGCCTGAGTCTTCTTGCGCAGAGCTGGCCAGGCTTTCGACCAGCCGCGCCTCGTCGTAGATCTGCTGGATATGCCGATTGATCTCTTCGGCCACACTAAATAAATCGGTCCCCATTTAATGCACCGCCAAAATCCCAGATTTTAAGGATGGCTTTCCAAACGCCAAAACCACAGTTAATGTAATAACAATTACAAAATAAATAGCGCCAACTACATGAAAACCTGGCTGACACTGATTCTCGCGTTACCCACCGCGAATGCCACCGAGCGCATGCGAGCCTGGCGTGCTCTGAAAGCCTCAGGTGCGGCGGTTTTGCGCGATGGTGCCTATCTGTTGCCTGATACTGGTGTCTGTCGTGAAGCTCTGGCGTCTGTCGAGCGCGACATCCTTTCTATCAACGGCACTGTTTACATCCTGCCCGTGGTCGATCCGGAGGGTGAGCGCTTTGTCGAGTTGTTCGACCGTAGCGATGATTACTGCAAGCTACGCGCAGAGATTGAAGAGTGCCGTGGGCAGCTCAAGCCTGAAAACGCATTGGTCACAACCAAACAAATTCGCAAGCTGCGCAAAAACTACGATCAGCTCACCCACATCGATTATTTCCCAGGCAAGCCCAAGGAGCAGATGGATTCAGCCTTGCAGGAGCTTGAGACGGCTGCTAGCAGAGCGTTGTCTGCGGATGAACCCCATAGCCGCGACGAGCCCATAACGGCACTCAACCGTGGTGATTATCAAAGTCGTGTCTGGGCAACACGTAAGCGTCCGTGGGTTGATCGTCTGGCTTGTGCCTGGTTGATTCGGCGCTTCATTGATCCTCAAGCTCAGATCCTCTGGCTGAATACTCCACATGACTGTCCGGCAGACGCGCTGGGCTTCGACTTCGATGATGCGACCTTCAGTCATGTCGGCAATCGCGTGACCTTCGAAACCCTGCAAGCCAGTTTTGAGCTTCAAGAACCCGGCCTGAACCGCATTGCGGCCTTGGTGCACTACCTCGATATCGGCGGTATTCAGCCTTTGGAGGCTGCCGGCATCGAGCGCGTGCTGGCAGGACTGCGCGAAACCATTACCCATGACGACCACTTGCTGGCTGCTGCGAGCGCCATCTTCGACGGCCTGCTCGCCGAGTTTGTGAAAGAGGAACAACCCAATGAGTAAGGTGCGGGCATCAACGGCTGGAGAGGATCTATTGAGGCCGGAGGCCATCAGCTTGCGTGAAGCATTCTGGTTCTGGTTGAAGCTCGGCTTCATCAGTTTCGGCGGGCCAGCAGGACAGATTTCGATCATGCACCAGGAACTGGTGGAACGTCGGCGCTGGATCTCCGAACGACGCTTTCTCCATGCGCTCAACTATTGCATGTTGCTGCCTGGGCCAGAGGCTCAGCAATTGGCGACCTACATCGGCTGGCTGATGCATCGGACCTGGGGCGGAGTGATCGCCGGAGTGCTGTTTGTGCTGCCCTCACTGTTCATCCTGATCGCTTTATCGTGGATGTACATCGCGTTCGGCGAAATGCCTGTGGTGGCCGGCCTCTTCTATGGGATAAAGCCTGCCGTGACGGCCATCGTGGTGCAGGCGGCACACAGGATCGGCTCTAGGGCGCTGAAGAATAATTTGCTGTGGGCGATAGCAGCCGCTTCATTTGCCGCGATCTTCGCGTTCAATGTTCCTTTCCCGCTGATCGTATTGGGGGCAGCGTTAATCGGCTATGTCGGAGGGCGTCTGGCGCCTGAGAAGTTCAGAACCGGGGGCCATAGCGCCGCCAAAAAATCCTTCGGCCCGGCCTTGATCGATGACGACACCCCGTCCCCCGAACATGCCCGGTTCAGCTGGATGAAACTGGCGCTGCTGGCCCTCATCGGCGCAGCGCTGTGGGTGTTGCCGATGGGAATCCTCACCGCGCTTTTTGGCTGGGAAGGTACCTTGACCCAGATGGGCTGGTTCTTTACCAAGGCCGCGTTGCTGACTTTTGGCGGGGCCTATGCCGTCCTCCCGTATGTCTATCAAGGTGCGGTCGGTCACTATGGCTGGCTTACCCCGACCCAGATGATCGACGGTTTGGCACTGGGAGAAACCACACCAGGGCCGCTGATCATGGTAGTGGCCTTCGTCGGCTTTGTTGGAGCGTACGTCTCACAAGTGTTCGGCGCCGATCATATATTTTTGGCCGGCGCTGTCGCGGCCACCCTGGTGACATGGTTCACCTTCCTGCCCTCGTTCCTGTTCATCCTTGCCGGCGGCCCACTGGTGGAATCGACCCACAACGAACTCAAATTCACCGCACCGCTTACCGCAATCACAGCGGCGGTGGTGGGAGTGATCCTCAATCTGGCATGTTTTTTCGGCTATCACGTGCTGTGGCCGCGGGGCTTCAGCGGCAACCTCGACTGGCCTTCTGCGCTGATCGCCATTTTGGCGGCAATTGCCTTGTTCCGCTTCAAACGGGGAGTCATTCAGGTGCTGATGGCTTGCGCGCTTGTCGGCTTGGCGGTGCATCTGCTGCGCTAGAAAGCACAGGTGAGGGACGAAGCAAAATGCGAGGTGATCCGTTTGGCTTACCTCGGAAATCACTCCTTGTGACTTGTTGGATGTGATCGGCCGACGCTTATGGGTTCAAGCAGCGGAACAAACGAAAACGGGCGCCTTGTCGGGCGCCCGTTTTGTTGAGTCTGTTGTACTTCCCTATCAGCCGTTATGGCTGATCAGTGCGATTTTTTCGAAACCGATGTCCCGGCTTTGCTCAACCCTTTCGTGTTGTGATCGCCTGGCGTTGAGGTCGAGATTGCACTGGCTTTGGCTACGCCGCGAGTGTCTTTGGAATGGGCGATGCCTGAAGTCGTTGGGCCATGACCGCGATCACTATTGCGTTCACTGCCGTAGTGGTTTCCGCTTTCACCATGGTCGCGAACAGCCTTACCGGCGTGATCGCTGGCCAGTCCATTGCCGCGGCCGTTACTGTTAGCGCCGCCGGAGTGATCTGAACCACTGTGACCGCCGCCTATACCGCCGCCCTGGCCACCGCCATTACCTCCCCCATTACCACCGCCACCACCACCACCACCACCACCACCACCACCACCACCACCGTCTTTCGCATAGGCAGAGTTCATGATGGACAGGTCAGCAGGGAGTAATGGGGCGGCCGCAAGCATCAGGGCGCAGGACATTACAGCAATGAGACTCTTATTCTTTAAAAGCATGATGGCTTCCATAGGGTTGATATCGCGAGTCTTATGACGCTTTAAGCCCCAGACAGTTCAAGTCCTGCGACCGACGGATGTTGCCAGCGCTACCGTGCAGCGCTCCGGGTACCCGCGAACGCACTCGTGCCAAGCCAGCGCCACAAACTTTCCGCATCCTTCACCGCGCCATCTACACGCAGCTCTCGCGACTGAAGAACCTCGCGCGGTGTGCGGTCGCCCGTCCAAACCTCGGTCAACGCGCGCACGCTGGAGTCCACGACGAGCGTCAGTTCGCGTCCGGGGTCGTCGCGACACAGGTCTGCCACGCCCTGTTCAACCACGAGCCACCACGCTTGTTCGCCGGGCCGCGCGTCACGGAATCTGAAGTGGATGACCACCGGTCGGGACGGGAACGTTTCGATGCGCACGAACCGGCGCACGTCCCACATGAGCAGGCCCGCGTCGAGTTCGTCATCGCGAAGGCGACTGCCGATCCAGCGCGCGCCCCAATGCCCTAGCGCCATGATGATGGGGCGCAATTCCTCGCCTGCCTCGGTCAGGCTGTACTCCCAGACTTTACCGGTGGCCGTGCGGTGCACGACGCCGATTTCTTCCAAATGCCGCAGCCGCTGTGCCAGCAGGTTGGTGGACATTCGGGGCACGCCGCGGTGCAGTTCGTTGAAGCGCTTACTGCCGCACAGCAACTCGCGCACGACCAAGGGTGTCCAGCGCTCGCACAGGGCTTCAGCACCGCGCGCGACCGTGCAGAACTGACCGTAGCTTTCGTCCATTGCCTTGGCTCCGCAATTACAACGCTTCAGATTCTGAACTAGCCCCGCCACTTCGCCACGCGCACGCTGAAACCTCGAAAGCCAAATACCAAAGGAGCACGCCATGACTAAGGTAGCCATCATTCAGCGCCCGCCCGTGCTGCTCGATCGCAGCGCGACGATCGCCCGGGCCGTGCAATCGGTAGATGAGGCAGCGGCGGCGGGAGCCTCGCTTATCGTTTTGCCCGAATCGTACATTCCCGGTTACCCGTCATGGATCTGGCGGCTGGCGGCGGGAAAGGACGGGGCTGTAATGGGCCAGTTGCACACGCGGCTGCTGGCCAATGCCGTCGATATCGCGAAAGGTGACCTGAGCGAATTGTGCGAGGCCGCCAGAACTCACGCGGTGACGATCGTGTGCGGCATTGATGAATGCGACCGGCGCAATGGTGGCGGCACGCTCTACAACAGCGTAGTCGTTATCGGCACGAACGGCGCAGTGCTCAACCGACACCGCAAGCTGATGCCAACCAATCCCGAGCGCATGGTGCATGGCTTCGGTGATGCCTGCGGGTTGCGCACGGTCGATACACCCGTCGGCCGCGTGGGCACGCTCATCTGCTGGGAAAACTACATGCCGCTGGCACGCTATTCTCTGTATGCCCAAGGGGTGGAAATCTACGTCGCCCCCACGTACGACTGTGGCGATGGCTGGATCAGCACGATGCGTCACATTGCGCTCGAAGGCCGCTGTTGGGTGCTCGGCAGCGGCACCGTGCTGCGCGGCAGTGACATCCCCGACGACTTCCCGGCGCGTGCGCAACTGTTTCCCGATCCGGACGAATGGATCAACGACGGCGACTCGGTGGTGGTCAGTCCTCAAGGCCGGATCGTGGCCGGTCCATTACACCGAGAGGCAGGCATTCTGTATGCGGACATCGACGTCACACTCGTGGCGCCAGCGCGGCGGGCGCTCGACGTCACCGGGCATTACGCGCGCCCTGACATTTTCGAACTGCAGGTGCGGCGCACGCCAGCGACAGCGGTGCGCTACATCGACGAATGAAGGCCGGCGGTATCACCTGACAATTGATCAAGGAGTCATACCATGAGCATTGAACGGTCTTACAAGGGCAGTTGTTTTTGCGGCGCAGTCGAGTTCACGGTCAGCGGCGAGCCGGCCGCGATGGGCTATTGCCATTGCGAGTCGTGTCGGCATTGGTCTGCCGGACCGGTCAATGCCTTCACACTGTGGAAACCCGAGGCGGTGCAAGTGACTCGGGGGGCTGCCAATATCGGCACCTACAACAAGACACCGCAGAGTTTCCGCAAGTGGTGCAAGACTTGCGGCGGGCACATCTTCACTGAACACCCGGGGATGGGGCTCATCGATGTATATGCCGCGGTCATCCCGGATCTCGCATACTCGCCAGGCGTTCACGTCCACTATCAGGAGACCGTGCTGCGCATCAAGGATGGATTGCCCAAGCTGAAGGATGTCCCCAACGAATTAGGGGGATCGGGCATCAGCATGGACGAATAGCGCGGGTTACGCCGGTTGCCACCTGTTCGGCAGCAGTCCGGCAATTTCATAGGCAGCCGCGTCGGAACATCCTTCAAATGGGCATATGGATCATGCCCATTAATCAAAAGCACCGTTGAGCACTTCGTAGATGAGCCCGGTTGCCAGCGCGACCAATATCAAGTCGGTGCCAACTTGCTGCCATTCATACCCATCATAATTAGGCAGCCTGCCGATCAACCGTCCGTCCAGTTTTTTGGCAATCCCGGGTGGAAGCGGCTTGCCTCGCGCGAGGTTCTTTTGGATGCCGGGTGGCAATGCAGGTCCGGGGCTCCAGTAGTCCCGATACCCGCCAATAATCCCGAGAACACTGCCGCGATTGATACTTGGGCCATTATCCCAATCGCCGCCCCCGGAGTTTTTGCCTTTGCCTCCCTGACCTCCCTGGTTGCCATGAACCTGGCTATTTTGCGGGTTTCCCTTGCCGTTTCCCTGGCCCTTTCCATTACCAGGATCGGCCAATGCAGTCACTGGACCGGAAACCAGCGCAAGGCATGTAATTGCTGCAATCAATGAGCGAGATCTGAGCATGAGTCGTTCCTTCAGGGTGGCGGGACATCTCTCTGTAATTTAGACGCTATCGGTGATGTGGGTTCCATTTCCTCCCATCGACACCCAAGCCCCACCGCGCGTCACTTCAGCATTACTTGCCTCTATTTCTGACATTGTTTCCCGTGTTCACCGTCGAACACGGGAGGGGTGATGGCAAACGGCTACGCTCTTCACGGTTTCTCATGAATGCCCCGACATGCCGAAATGACCTGCTTTATTCCGGCTCAATTACATGGAGTAAAAGTGAATGCTTTTGCCCCCTCGTTTTCTTGACCACTACCGCAAAGCCGACCGAATCATGCTGGGCCTGATCTGACTGATGTTCCTCTTCGCGTTGGGTCTGGCTTACTGGCACGACACGTTTATTCAGGCGTTTTTGGTGGGTGGCGGCACGAGTCTGCTGCTGACGGTGCTTTATCGCGCAATGGGCGGCACGCGGTTGATGCGGTGTTGCCTGGGCATTGGTTTGATGGTCATGGCCGCGTTGCATATCAATCAGGCCGAGGGCGTCATTGAATCCCACTTTGGTATTTTCGCGTTGCTGGCGGTACTGACTTTTTATCGCGACTGGCTACCGATTCTGGTTTCCGCTGCCACGATCGCCGTTCATCACGTGGTCTTCCATGCGCTGCAACACCAAGGTTTTCCGGTCTACGTCATGGCGCATCACGGTGGGTGGACGATGGTGTTTGTTCACGCCTTCTATGTGGTCATGGAGACGGTCGCCCTGCTCTATCTGGCCGTGCACAGTCAAGCCGAAGCGGTGGAGAGCCAGGACATGCTGGACAAGATGCTCGCGGCCACGTCCCAGCTCGCCGTCGATGCTGGCAAGGGAGAAAAGGCCACGGTGCATGTATCGCTCGTGGATCGTTTCGATCAATTCCTGATGCAGATTACCGCCCTGGTTGACGGGGTTGTTCGCGACTCTCACGGCCTGGGTGAACTGGGCCAGGAGCTTGCCAAGGCGAGCAATACGCTGGAGAAAGGGGCCAAGCATCAGCTGACGGAAATTGCCCAGATGACGGGTTCGATGCAGCGGATGGGGGACGCGATGGGGCCTATTGCCGTTCACGTCGAGCATGCCGTTGAACATGCCGGCCAGGCCAGCGTGCAAATCACCCGAGGACAGGAAAGTGTGAACCGCGCGCAGCAGGAAATCACTCAGTTGGCGTTTCGCCTGAAAGGCACCCACTCAACCGTGCAGGTTCTGGCGGGACAGGCGGAGCAAATCGGTACTGTCCTGGAGGTCATCAGCAGTATTGCTGAACAAACCAACCTGCTGGCCCTCAACGCCGCCATCGAGGCCGCTCGCGCCGGCGAGCAAGGCCGAGGTTTTGCCGTTGTGGCCGATGAAGTACGCAGCCTGGCGCAGCGCACCGCCCTCTCCACGAAGGAAATCAGGACGATCATCGAGGCCTTGCAGCAAGGCAGCCGCAAAGCCGTCGAGGCCATGCATGACAGCCGTGAAGGCGTGGAGCGCTGTGTCGAAGACAGTCAGCTGGCGGCCGCGATGTTGCAGGCGGTGGGCAGCGACATCTCCCATATCGATGAACTCAATGGGCGCATTGTCACCACCACCCGCGAACAAACCACGGCAAGCCGCGAAGTGGTCGGGCGCTTGCAGTCTGTGCAAAGCAGCGCAAAACACCGCAGACGATGTCGAAACCCTTGCCCTGAGCAGCCAGCGCTTGCCCCCCATCGCGGTTCGCCTGGATGCACTGGGCCGCACGTTTCATCAGTAAGGCTCAATGCTGAGTAACCGTTGGCGCCACGGCATCTGCATCAACGGTTGTTTTCTGTGGCACCGCCTCTGTCATCACCGCTTAGAAAATGTCCCACACAGTGCATTTCCCTCATAACCATGAAAGATAGGTCCCAGGGTCATCAGAGGGACCGATCGCAAGGCTGTCAGGACACAAAGATGTTCACTGAGCCAGTTCGGGCAGAAAGCCCCACTCCGAGTCAGAGATATCTGGCGCTCTTAAATTTGTCCATCGACAGTAATCTACGTGCCTGCGACCAGGCTGCGTGTGCGGGAGATAGCTAGCGGGACGTGTAACGAATTAAGTCACGGATGTTTACCTACAGCGCAGATCCTTATACGATGAAGTCCGTATATACTGCTCTCCATCAGGTCCGGGTAAGCTATGGTTATTATTTACAACAAAGCGGCTTAACAAATTGTGCTTTATAGTCACGCAAAATGTTGCGCAGACAAATAAGCGAAAGCTGCATATGCAATAAAATTACATGCAATATCAATGGGCGCCCGAACAATGAACAACACTAGTTTCCTGGCTGACAGCTCCAAAAACTTCAGCATAGTTATAGTCAATTACAAAACACCAGAAATCACCAAGATATGCTTAGACTTATTGCACCAGCATGTGGGCAGCCTTAGCGTCCCAATATGGGTAGTTGACAACTATTCCGCCGATGAAAGCACTGAGTATTTACGAACTCTTGACTGGATCAATTTAATCGAGCGATCTGTTTCCGAACCAGAGCCTGGGCATATCGCGCATGGCAAAGCACTTGATCTGGTTTTGGAGCGAGTTGAAACTGATTATTTATTTCTAATGCACACCGACACATTTGTTTTTGATAAAAATGTTTTTCCGATGATGCTGAACAAATGCTTGAAAAACCAAAAAACCGTAGCCGTCGGTTGTGTTGAGCAAATAAATCGCGGCACTACCAGAACACTTTGGCGCTTTAGCTCACGCCTGTTCCAACATCATTTCAGACGTATGAAAATCTCCATGGGATTACGTTCCAGAGAACCGAGACCGTACAGAGAAGTCTACTTGAAGAGCTTCTGCACATTGTGGAACTGCAAACTTATCAAACAGCACAACATGCATTTTTCGATGGATGATCGCGTGCCTGGCTACACCCTCCAAGACCGCATGACCGAGCTTGGCTATGTCGTTGAAATGTTATCGCCGCGTAAAATTTTCAGCTATCTGGATCACATCCAGGCTGGCACTGTCGCAGCGGCTGGCGGCTATGAAAAGACTCATAGACGAACCAAAATGTACAACAATATCCTTAAGCGCCTGAAGAAAGACGACAGCAAAAGTTAAGCTACGAAGAGACGCAACGAGCAGGGCGCTGGACTCTGCTTCAAGTCACCCACAAGTCTTTATATTTAGTTATTGGAGCGGTAATGGCAACCATCACTCAAGCACTACCTATGACCCTCTCCCCGGAGCTTGATTTCGACCAGAACGCCGCCAGCGCCTTGGGTTCCTCATTGACCAGTCGCTATATTCAGGCCACGCCATTTCCGCACATTGTCATCGATAATTTCCTGGATGAAGAGCTGATTGCGAGTATCTGCTCGCACTTCCCAATCGAGCCAACCAACAACGAAATGCTCTATGAGCGCGGCTATAAAGGCCAACTAAAGCGTCAAATCAGTCCCAACGAATGCCCCCCCTTTTTGAAGACTGTTTTCAACGCCTTTAACTCGGCCCCCATGTTGCAATTTCTTGAAAAGCTCACAGGCATCGAAGGTCTGATACCCGACCCCTACTTTGCTGGTGGCGGTCTGCATGAAACGAAAAGTGGTGGTTTCCTGGGGGTGCACTCGGACTTCAGGCTCAACAAAAAGCTTAATGTTGAGCGCAGACTGAATATCATCATTTATCTGAATGAAGACTGGCGAGAGGAGTACGGCGGTAACCTTGAACTTTGGGGTGTCGACATGAAAACCTGTCTTAAAAAAGTCCTGCCCATTTACAATCGATGTGTCATTTTCAACACTGACAAAGACAGCAATCATGGGCATCCAGAGCCTTTAACAACGCCAGAGCACGTCACGCGCAGATCTATAGCGCTTTATTACTACACCGCAGGGACCATGGTGATCGATCCCGCACAAAGAAACAAAACCCACTACAAGCCAAGGCCCAAAGATCGTTTCAGTCTAAAGTACTACATGGGCAAACTAATCAAGAAGAAAAACTAAACTACGAAACACCCGCTGAAAGATTTAGCCAGTCTGTTGGATCGACCGGTTGAATCCACAGCCAAAAGCAGCCATTGCGCAACGACAAGGTGTTTCTTCCCTCGACATGCTTATGGGACGATAAAGTTTCGCCATCGTTAAGGAAGATCATGGACATTCGATTGACGGAAGCCAAAGACTGGATGTTTTTGAAGCAAGTCCGTCTCGCTGCGCTTTTGGACACGCCGACAGCGTTTGGTGTGAGTTACCAAACTGCCGCGAATTACAGTGACGAGCAGTGGAAAGAACGCGCCTCATCAGCAGCCGGACCGGAATTCTGGTTGGCCATCAAGGACGATAAACCGGTGGGGATGATCGGTGCGGGAGTCAGCCAAGCGAATCGCTATAACCTGATCGGAATGTGGGTTGAACCCGCTGCACGTGGTTCTGGTGTGGCAGCTCAGCTTGTTGAGGCGGTGAAATCTCGCGCGATCGGCAAAGGGCATGATCGCGTTTTTCTGGATGTCTCCCCGGACAATGCAAGAGCCTCGAACTTCTATCTAAAGCAGGGTTTCTCTTTCATCGATGAATGGGAACCTTTGGTCAGTCATCCGCATATCACGGTTCAGACCATGCTTTGGACTGTACGGACCTGACCAACGGGCGGATCTGGGCCGTCAGTACCGACCCCCAAATGGCCTCTCAGCACGCCCACGTTTGCCCGAGTGTCTCCAGACCGGCCTTTTGCAGATCCTGTGCGCTCATCACAATACGGAATTTGCAGCTGGCGTTGAAGTTGAGAAAAAACGGCTCCGCCAATGCGGGGATGTCGGAGGGGTCTTGTACGTCGACCACAAAAATCCCACCACGCATGCCATCTTGCTCGGTAAAGTACGCCGCCTCCGGTTTGATGCTGTTCAGGATGCGCTCAATAACCTCGCCCACTTTCCCGGCTTTGACAAGGGAGTTGAAGGGTTCATTAGGGCACTCGACCATCAGTAACATCTTCATCAGTCAATCCTCTGTTCAACTTGCAACCCTGTAGTGTCATCAAGAATAGCGAAGCGTGAGCCAACCCTCATGCAGGGTTACGGGCGGTCATGAAACATGGCGATTTCGGGCAGCTAAAAGCGCTAACCCAAGGATCATCCTGGCCGGATCAACTTCAGGCTTTTCGCACTAACGATGGGGCCAAAAGCGGTCAATTTCACTCCATTTCGTCTACCCTCACTTTATGCACCGGAGAATTTTCATGCTCAACCGTACCCTGGCATTGGCTGTCGGCTTGACGCTGTCTTTTTGCACCCTGTTGGCGCAGGCCGCCGACACCCTGAAAGTCAGCGCGATTCCCGATGAAGCCCCGACCGAACTGCTGCGCAAGTTCAAGCCGCTTGGTGCCTATCTGGAACAGCAATTGGGCATGAAGGTCGAGTTCGTACCCGTGAGCGACTATCCGGCCGTGGTCGAGGCGCTGGCCACTGACCGGATCGATATGGCCTGGCTGGGCGGCTTCACGTTCGTGCAGGCCCGCCTGAAAACCGGCAATGCCATTCCGCTGGTACAGCGCGAACAGGACGCCCAGTTCACCAGTAAATTCATCACCGCCGACCCAGCCGTCAAATCCCTCGCCGACCTCAAGGGCAAGACCTTTGCCTTCGGCTCGGTGTCCTCCACGTCGGGTAGTCTCATGCCGCGCTATTTTATGCTGAAGGATGGCATCAAACCGGAAACGTACTTCAGTCGCGTGGGCTATTCCGGCGCCCATGATGCCACTGTCGCCTGGGTCCAGGCCGGCAAGGTAGACGCCGGGGTACTGAACGCCAGCGTGTGGGAAAAACTGGTCGCCGCCGGCAAGGTCGACACCACCAAGGTCAGAGTGTTTGCGACCACCCCGGCCTACTACGACTACAACTGGACGGTACGCGGGACCCTCGACCCGGCGTTGGCGGCCAAGATAAAGGCAGCCTTTCTGGCTCTCGATCCGGCGAAGCCGAAGGACAAGGAGATTCTGGATTTGCAGGCCGCCAGCCGATTCATCGAAACCAAACCCGAGAACTACAAGGGCATCGAGGAAGCCGCACGCGCCGCCGAACTGCTCAAATGACGTTGCATCTGACCCAGGTCAGCCTTACCCACGCCAACGGCGTCCAAGCGCTGCGTGGTGTGGACCTGCACATCGGTGCCAGCGAACAGGTCGCCATCATCGGTCCGTCCGGCGCGGGCAAGTCGAGCCTGCTCAACCTGCTGGCCACCGCCCTGCGACCGGACAACGGTGAGCTGCAGGTGCTCGGCGCGCGCGCCTGGCAGCTGTCTGCCCGTCAGCGTCAGCGTCTGCGCGCGCGCATCGGCCTGATCCATCAAGCGCCCCCGCTGCCACCGCGCCAGCGCGTGGTCACCGCGGTTCTGGCTGGAAAGCTGGGTCAGTGGGGTCTGGGCAAAAGTCTGCTGAACCTGCTGCATCCGGTGGATATTCCGGGCGCACGCGCGGCATTGGCCAGGCTGGACCTCAGCGACAAGTTGTTCGCGCAATGTCAGCAACTGTCCGGTGGACAGCTACAGCGCGTGGGCATTGCCCGCGTGTTGTATCAAGCGCCCGAGGTGTTGCTGGCCGATGAGCCGGTATCGGCCATGGACCCCGTGTTGGCCCAGCACACGCTGTCGGTGCTCTGCCGCCATGCCCGGCAGCACAACGTCACCCTGGTCGCCAGCCTGCATGCGGTGGAGCTGGCCCTGGCGCACTTTTCGCGGATCATCGGCTTGCGTGACGGACAGATCCTGTTCGACCTTGCGGCCAGCGAAGTCGACCGCGAGCTGCTCGACAAGCTCTACGCCAACGAACAACTGCAATCTCCACCGATTGCTCCGGCGCCCTTGAGTGTGCAGATTCCCCGATGCTGACCCGTGATACCCGAGATCCGGCCACCCGACCCCGCCTGCTGCTCATCTTGCTGGCCCTTGCCTTGCTGTGGCCGGGCATCCATTTCAGCGAGCTGGACCTCAGTGTGCTGGTGGCGAGTGACAGTCAGAGCGAGATGGGCCGGTTCGTCTCAGCCTTCTGGCCACCGGCCCATGGTGAGGAATTCATTGAGCTGTTAGTGCAAGCCACCTTGCAGACCCTGGCCATCGCCACGGCCGGCATGGCCCTGGCGTTGCTGTTGGCCGTCCCCGCCAGCCTGCTGGCCAGTCGGGCTCTGTCGCTGTCTGCCGCCTCCCGTGCCGGCCACCCGGGCTATTGGGGTCAACTGCTGCGTTGGCCGGTACGCGGCTTACTGATCTTCCTGCGCAGCGTGCCGGAAATCGTCTGGGCGCTTTTGTTCGTGCGCGCCGTCGGCCTCGGTCCGACGGCCGGGGTGCTGGCCATCGCCATTACCTACAGCGGGATGTTGGGCAAGGTCTACGCGGAAATTTTCGAGTCGGTCGATCAGCGCCCGGCCCACGCGCTGCTGCAAGCTGGCAGCGGTCGGCTGGCAGCCTTTTTCTACGGGATCCTGCCCAATGTCGCTGCCGAGCTGCTGTCGTACACTGTGTACCGCTGGGAGTGCGCAATCCGCGCCTCGGTGGTGATGGGCTTCGTCGGTGCCGGCGGTCTGGGCCAGCAAATGGACCTGTCGTTGCGCATGTTCGCCGGCGGTGAAGTGGCCAGTTTGTTATTGACGTTTCTCGTCCTGGTACTGCTCGCCGATCAACTCAGCCGCCTGCTGCGCTGGAGGCTGGCATGAATCGCCTGATCAACCTGGTGCTGCTCCTGTGTATCGGCGCAGCGGTGGTCGCCTCGTTCATCTACCTGGGCATCGACCTCGGCGAGCTCGGTGGCAGCGGTAACCTGAAGCAGATGGGCGCTTATGCGCAGCGTTTTCTCAGCCCGGACCTGAGCGCGGGCCATCTGCAAGCCATCGGCCACGGCGCCCTGGAAACCATCGCCATGTCCGCCCTTGGCACCCTGCTCGCGGCGGTACTCGGTCTGCTGTTGGCATTGCCCGCGGCGGGACGCTTCGGCTGGCCTTTGCAGAGCGCTTCGCGTCTGGTGCTCAACGCCTTGCGCGCGGTTCCGGAACTGGTGTGGGCTGCGCTGATGGTCCTGGCCGCCGGGCTCGGCCCCAATGCCGGCACCCTGGCCTTGGCCTTGCACACCACCGGCGTGCTCGGCCGGCTGTTCGCCGAAGCGCTGGAAAACACCCCGCCAGAACCGGCCGAAGCCATCCGCTTGCAGGGCGGCAATGCCGTATGGGCGTTCTGCTACGGATCACTGCCCAACCTGTTGCCACAGCTACTGGCCTACATCTTGTACCGCTGGGAAAACAATATCCGCATGGCCAGTGTGCTCGGCTTCGTCGGCGCCGGTGGTTTGGGGCAAATGCTCTATGTCAGCCTCAGCCTGTTCCAGGAAGCACAAGCCAGCACAGTGATACTGGCCATGCTGTTACTGGTATTCGCCGTCGACACATTAAGCAGCTGGAGCCGTCAACGCTGGGTCAAGGCCTGACTCATATTTATCGTCGCCTGATGAAGTCATTTCGCGGTGGCAGTCTTGAACTTGGTCCAGGTGCGCATGCGCGCCCGCATATCGGGCTGGGGAATGTCTTTGCCAGGGATCAGCCGTGCATAACCGTAGCCTTGAGGCATACCTTGAACAACCCTTGTTCTTTCGCAGTGGACGCAGCGTCAGCCTGACCGATGCCGGTCACGACCTGCTCAGCACCACCCAAGCGTTGCTGCAACAACTGGCCGTCGGCATTCGCCGCCTTGGGCAGTACCAGAAACCCAACCAACTGGTCCTCAACACCACCCCGGCACACCACGCGAACAGCGCACAACCCTTCACGGCGAGCGGGAAATGGATTGGAGTCACTGGGCGGTGGAGGCTGGCATCGATGTCGGCCAGAAAGATCAGGGGCTGAATTTCTCCGACCCCGGCCTGCTGCTGGACGCCGCGTGCGCGGGGCTCGGTATCGCCCTGGTCAGCCAGTTATTGAGTCGGCAGGCGCGCGCCCAAGGATTGTTGCAACCCTTGGTTGAGCAAACCATTCGCGGCCCGAACTGGGCCATGCTGACCCATCGTGACAGTGAGAACAATGCGCTGGCGCGAAGCTTCAGTGAGTGGCTGCTGGGTAACCTGGAAGCGGCAGACCCGATGACTGAGTGAAGCCCTCACCCCACGGTTCGCGCAGCGCGTACTTTCGCGTATCGCGAGAGTCCGATCTTGATGCCAACCAGGATGGGGGCGGCGACTACCATCGTTGCGCATCTCCAACCTGAAGGACTGGCTGCCCATCCAACGGCCCAAGGATCTTGTGCTGACGGCTATCGGAGACTCCATTTTTGTTCGCGTAGATACCGAGCAACTGGCAGCCGTCGCTCATAGTCGGTAGGTTGCCTCCACCCAAGCACCACCCATTGGCGGTTTGGCAGGACCCGCCAGAGTTCACCATCAAGTGAGGTTCAAATGGACAGCACACCGGGGCTGGAAATCGAGGAGGCCGCCTATAACGAATTCTTCGGCCTTTGGAACCAGGGAATGTTCGAGAAGCAGCGCCTGGGTCAAGCCTTCTATAACTATTTCCGCCTGCATCGCCTCACCGACCAAGCGTCCTTGTTTGGCCTCTATGAGGCTGACGGGGAGAAAGCGTTGGTCACGATTTCACGCCTGTTTCAGATCAAGTAGCCTCTCTTTCTTAAAGGCTGGAATCGGCCGATTCTGTTGAAAAAGTCGGCCATGGTTTCCGCGGCAGAAAAGTATGCGTCCGAGATTGAAATCTTTACTCTCGGCAGAGGCATCGGGGACTCAGATTTCACGTAGCAGCGTGCAAAAAAGGCGTTTTCACCAGGCAATGATCAGGTCGTTTGGGCGGACCGACTTTTTCGACAGAATCGGCCATCAGCGGTCACTGGTTGCGTCTCAAATCCGCCATCAGCAAACGTCCACCCAACCCGCACAACCCGTCATGACGCCTGCTGACGTTCTATTCAGGCGCTTCATTGCCTTCGGTGACTGGATGGCCCGCTTGATTCGCGACGCGGTAACGAGGTAAGTCAATTGGACGGTGAGTTCGATCACAATGCCGAGCGCGGTAATGAAGATGACTTCTGGATAGGACAGAGCCGTCAGATCAAATGCATGGGGCAACACCGCGCCGAAAAATACGACGGCTTTTGGATTACTCAGAGTCAGCACGGCTCCGGCGAGAAGGCCCGCGCCTGCTGAGCGCTTTGGAGGTGCCTGCATTTGTTCGGTGTTCTTTGACCATAAGTTCCAGGCGATGAACAGGATAAAGGCAACGCCGAGCCATTTCACCGCGATGAAGACCGACTCGAACTGCTGGGTCAGTGCGGCAAGTCCGAGGGTGGCGACCAGCAGCCCAGGCAAACTGATCTACAGGCCGCGTTGATGTCGATGTGCGTGGCTAATCCAGGATGAACAGGTCCCCTTCCACATCCGTATCGCCGTGTTTACGACTCTCCGCCGCAGAGTCGTAGACGATCAGCAGAGCCTCCCCAGGCTGCTCGCCCGATTGGAACAGACACATGCCCTCAGCGTGATCGTTGCCTTGCCCGAAAGGCACCTCCAGCACCTTCTCCAATTGATCGGTGAAGACCACGCGTTCCTCGTCGGACGCGAAACCGCCGCGCCAGCGGAAGACCGTTACCGGACCGTCCTGCTCCATGGTGGGGCCCGCCAGGATCAGCAGATCGTCACCGCGGGTGCACAGGTCACGCAAGCCCAGGCCATTGAGCGCAAAGAAGTGCTTACGGTAGCGGCGCCCATCCGGACCGATCTTCTTCAGCACCAGCGTGTCAGACGAGGCGTCGTTCAACTCGGGTTCGATCTCCAACAACACGGCCCAGCCGCGTAGAACCGGTCCACGCAGCCCCAGCAGAAGGCGCGAGCCGATCACCACCAACCCTTCGATATCGAAGCCGTTGTCCTTACCCGGGATACGCAGGAAGTCGCGTAGCTGAGGATCTTCAGCAATCGCCGCGGTCAGGTCGTTACCGACTTCGTTGCCCTGCAACTGCGCCGCCGTACGTCCATCGGCATCCACCTTCCTGGCGAGTCCATAGCTGTCGTTCTGCTTCACCACAGGGATGCGGGCCAGCAGAAAGCGATTGCCGTCCGCCTCTACCGTCGACAGGCGCTTGATATTCTTCTGTGCAGAAGTGCCGGCCTCGGCCTTCTTGCGCTTCAGGCTATGGGAGCCCACCACCCAGAGGTAACCACTGTCATGGACATAGGCCAAGCCCTCGATATCGATCTCGGCGTCTTGTTTCGGTAGGGGCAAATCCAGATATTCCAGGAGTGGAAATGATTGGTGCTCGTCGCACCTTACGCCGCCGCCGGGCGTAGCATTCTGGATTTTCAGGCGTTCCAGGCTCGTGGTTTCGTCGTTCGCCACCCAGAGTGTGTCGTCAATCTGCTGAGCGACCGAAAGGCCATCGCGCAACGACGCAAACGCCGGATCAAAGCTCAACAGCGCAAAATTGCTTCGGTCGCTCATGAGCGGTCTCCTGTCTTTATGGCGCGGCGCGCCGGTTTTTCAGAACCAGATTCTGCGCGTGTTCTTCGTCCAGTGCATGCACTCGTCCTGGCCGACCGGTCCACCGCTGATGGTTTGGTTCCTTCGCTTCCGCAAGCCAACCCACAATAGTTCCGTCAACTTCCAAAATAGCCGACTAACGGTTACGCCCGTGGGCACAAAGCCTGCAATAACTCCATCGACGAACATTTGACGTCAATCTACCGCCATACGAATTTCCTAATCAGCAGACCCAACTGACACAGCTCAATAGCGCAGGTTCGAGCGCAACTGTGGCCGCAACATTCTCCGCATACAGGATTCTTGACATGATCGACCTCGCCACCTGGAATTTAAGCATCCCTGAAGGCAGCCCACCGGCCACCATAGAAACGCCTCGACTGGCGCAAGGGTTCAAGGACCAGTATTTCAGTTCTGAAGCGGCTACCCTTTCCTTCTGGGCACCTGTGACCGGTTCCAGGACGGCCAACGCTATTTACCCGCGTAGCGAGTTGCGGGAAACCTATAGCGATGGAACGCTGCGCAACTGGCAGTATTCAGCGGCGGATAACACCCTGCGCGCGAGTCTGGCCGTCAATCAGGTTCCGAGCACCGGCAAGATCGTGATTGGCCAGATTCACAACAAGGACAGCAACAGCCCCATGGTGAAGCTGGAGTACCAGTACAAAACGTCGACTTCGACGGGAAACATTGTCGCCAAGGTGCGCATGCGTCCCGACGATGAAGAAGGCCAGGTCATTACCATTGCGACGGGTGTGCCGCTCAACCGCGACTTTTCCTACCAGATCCACCTCAGCCCGAAGGGCGCGCTGGGCATCAGCGCAGCAGGATACAACTGGAGAACCACCATCGACCCGAGCTGGAAGACCAAACCACTGTATTTCAAAGCCGGTGCGTATGTGCAGGACAACACCGGCTATCCCAGCGAGGGTGGAAAAGTGACGTTCAGGATGCTGGAGATCCATCACAAAATTTAGTCGCTTCATTGGGTCACTACCGTCGGCACGCCGATCCGAAGGGTGAAGACTTTAGTGGATTTCCTCGTCGATCGGCTACCAAGTGACTAGCTGTCAGTGAACTCAACCGCGCAGGCCGCAGATGCCCTCGAAGCCTTTCAAAACCATTGCGTGCGCATCCAGTGGGATACGCTGCTATCGCAGGCGGGTGTCGAAGGTGGCGGCACGCATCCTTACATGGTGCCATCACGTTCACTATCGCAAAAAAGGCGAGCGGGACGAGGAATGCATCAGATTGGTGGCGGAGGCTTCCCAGAGAAGAGTTATCCTGAATTATGAACGCTCTTTCCTGCGCCCGGTGCTGGATTGAGCTAACTAACCTTAAGGGGGCCGGTCGATTGCACCATTTCGCGATGGGCAGCTATCGGCCGATTGTGTTGAAAAAGTCGGTCCTTCCAGACTGCCCGCATATTGACTGTTAAAAACGACTTTTTTACGCGCAGCTGTGTGAAATCTGAGCCCGGAATCCTCTGCTCCAAGTAAAAATTTCAATCTCAAACGCGTACTTTTCTGCCGTGGAAGCCATAGCCGACTTTTTCAACAGAATCGGCCATAAGCAGCCGCTGGACAGACTAGTGGCTAATAGGTAGCGTCGACCTGCGGATTCCACGCCATCCGGACACTCAGCCCACCAACATCCGGACACTCATTCCACGCTCATTCGGACAGGCAGTCGGAGCGCAGCGACGCAGGTTTGCATTGTTAGTCTGAAGTCTCT
>NZ_SOPU01000006.1:0-1531 GCF_004402115.1 Pseudomonas sp. F01002
ACCGTCACGGCGGTCGTGGCGCCGACCATCACCTCGGTCAAAGGCGATCTGAGCGGTGTCGAGATTCCCCATGGCGGCACCACCATGAAAACCACGGTGACCCTGACCGGTACCGCCAGCAGAGGTCAGAAGGTCCAGATTCTGGACGGTGCGACCCACAAAGGCGAACCCACCGCTAACCCAACGACCGGTGTCTGGATCCAGGATGTCTCAGGACTGAGCGTGGCGGCGCATAGTTTCACCGCCAAAGCGTTGTATGGCAGTGGCGTAACCTCGGCGGCGCGGACCTTTACCGTCACAGCGGTCGTGGCGCCGACCATCACCTCGGTCAAAGGCTCTCAGAGCGGTGTCGAGATTCCCCACGGCGGTACTACCACGGAAACCGTGTTGATTCTGACCGGTACCGCCAGCAGAGGTCAGANNNTGGTTGATGTTCGAGAAAGCAATGGCTCCAAAGGCAAGTCAACGGCTGACCTGACCACGGGGATCTGGAGGCTTCAGGTATATTTTGGTGTGGGATCGCACAGTTTTACAGCTATGGCACTGTATGGACCGGGAATGTCATCGGCTGTACGGACGGTAATTGTGGGGAACCCAGCGTTTGATGATTTGACGACGTTTAATAATAACAATTCGAATGGCTGGGCAGTATGGCCAGGGCAGATTGTGTTTGAGGGGGGAGAGTATTACGTAAAATCTGAGCCTCGTAATACCAATCCTACTTTGCAGACACTTTCCGTGTTTAAAACACTTTAACCAGGGTTTTGGCTCATTTGAAATCAGTTTCAAATATAAATGTTCTATATCGATGAATCTTATGGTGAAAGCCAACAGTCAAGTGAGTCTTGACATTCAAGTAACTGCTACTGGCTCATGGGTAGCCAGAACTTTAAACATAACTAATACTCCACTGGGCGATGTATTGATAACCGTTCTTGCGAATCATCCTTCATCACTCGGGCTGGACGACATTCGCGTAAGACGATTGTCTTGACCTTGGGAGTGTATAAATAATTGTTCCCGAGGGAGTGGGAACAATCATGTGAGCTAAGGAAGGTCTGAAGTACCCGCCGATTTTTTGATACTCCAACCATTTGTAGTTCAAAAGATCGGTGGCTTGCAAAAAACCAGGCTTTGGTTCTACTTAATACATTTTTCCCTTGAACAGCGCCTTTTCTCCGCGCATTTCGTGTATTACAGATGCGCCTCTCCCGCAAGAATCAGACAGTCTCCGTGTTGGATCACGGTAATCCACAGGGTACGCGACCCGTCGATGACAACGGCGATTGGACAACAGTGTCCTATAGCACCACCGTTGGAAATCACAGCATCACTATCAAGGGCCTTTACGGCAACCCGCAACCGGTTTCAGCACCGCCACACACCTTTACCGTCACGGCAGTCGTGGCACCGACCATCACCTCGGTCAAAGGCTCCCCAAACGGGGTCGAGATTCCCCACGGCACCACCACCGTGGAAACCGCGGTGACCCTGACCGGCGCCGCCAGCAAAGGGCAGAAGGTCGAGATCC
>NZ_SOPU01000006.1:1576-1736 GCF_004402115.1 Pseudomonas sp. F01002
GTATGGCGCTGGAGCATCATCGGCGGCGCGGACCTTGACCGTCACGGCGGTCGCCGCGCCGACCATCACCTCGGTCAAAGGCTCGCCGAGCACTGTCGAGATTCCCCATGGCGGCACCACCGTGGAAACCGCGGTGACCCTGACCGGCGCCGCCAGCAAA
>NZ_SOPU01000006.1:1829-2341 GCF_004402115.1 Pseudomonas sp. F01002
AATTGTGTTAATTCCTGGACAAAGCCTCGACCTCCCCAGCATGAACATCTTGTGTGTATCGGCTCATGCTCCAACGTCTGGCATTGTGATGTATACCACCACTGGTTACTCGCCGGCTTTTGGCAATAGATCTTTAGTGCTCTCAGCAGCCAAACTTGGCAGACTCACGTTCAGATCTACTTATTCAAGAGTCAGCTTTTACTATGCCGGCGTGCAAAAAAGTGGCCAGTACGTGAGCTTTTATAATGCTAGTGGTGCTCATCTGGGAAATGTGCCGCTTGAAATAACCGGAGAACCTGGAAGAGTTGCCTATCTTTCGTTCTCGAAAGCAGGTATCGCACGCTTGGATGTGCACTGTGTCAATGCCGAAGGTTTCACCTTTGATAATTTCACCTTTGGTCTCTAGAAAAAGCGACTAATGTACTACCCGTGCTCGGGCCCTCGCTACAGGATGATGCCGAGCGCGAAAAACTCGAGTGCTGGTGCGAGGTAAATGGAGTTTAGGTTTGTTG
>NZ_SOPU01000006.1:2370-47536 GCF_004402115.1 Pseudomonas sp. F01002
GTGTTTCATAACTTGAGCCACGCCCGGTCAGTGCCCTCTCCCTCTGGGAGAGGGTTAGGGTGAGGGATGGATTCCGAACTGAACGACGAACCTACAAACACCAAAAAAAAACCGCCATCCCTTTCCACCGGGATGGCGGGTTTTGTCATTTCAGATCACACCGTATCAACCTTCAACGAATGATCATTCAACATCCCATTGATAATAGTCGCCGTATCGTGCCCCCCCGCAATCACCCCACCCGCCCCCGGCGTTACGCCGTAATGGCTGGCCAGGTTCACACCCGCCAGATCAATGGTCTGATTCGGCGCAGCACCGGCCATGGCGCTGACGTCGATGCTGGTGACCAGTGAATCGCCGCTGCCGGTGACTTTGAAGTGCAGGTAATCATCCAGAGACGCCGCGGTGCCGTTTTCCCCTTGCAGCAGTTGCGACAGGTCGAGTTTGTCGGTGCCTGGGGTGAAGTCGGTGACCACGTCGTGGCCGCTGTTGCCTTTGAGCCACTGGAAGGTGTCGGCACCGCTGCCGCCGGTGAGGGTGTTGTTGCTCAGACCGCCAATCAGGAAGTCGTCGCCGCCCCCGCCGTTGAGCATGTCGTTACCCAGACCGCCGTTGATGATGTTGCTGTGGTTGTCGCCGGTGAGNGGAGTCGTTGAAGTTGGAACCGGTGAGGTTTTCGATCGCGGTCAGAGTGTCGGTGCCGGCGCCCACGGTGTTCTGCGCACCGAGCACGCCCAGATTGACCGTGACGCCGGCGGTGGCGTGGGCATAGCTCGCGGTGTCGACGCCGGTGCCACCGTCGAGCAGGTCGTTGCCCGCTCCGCTGTACAGCAAGTCATTGCCGGCGCCGCCGTGCATTTCGTTGTTGCCGAGAAAACCTGGGACAGACCACGATAAACCAGCCCTTGAAAGTGACTATCAAAGCCTGGCGTATCGTTAATCCTGACGACATACGCAAGCAGCTACAGGGATGTGGAATATCGGGGAATATTCAATGGAACATTACCGCGCAGAGGGGGAAGTGTTTTTTGCGCACGCTGGATGAGTTGCTGCAACAGCGAACTTATCTGGTGGCCGATCATGTGAGCCTGGCGGATATCGCGCTGGCACCTTTCGTACGCCAGTTCGCGCATGTCGACCGCGAGTGGTTTGCGCAGACGCCTTATCGGCATCTGCAAGTGTGGCTTCAAGTGAATCTGGAATCCGCGTTGTTCAGCGCCGTCATGGCGAAAAAACCAACCTGATCCCCCCCGGAGCTGCCGAAGGCTGCGATCTTTTCGATGCACATGAAGTTTTATTTAGAAAGCCTGCCATCATTTCTTGGCAAAATGCCGCTCAACGTTGAGTACTCCTAATCAGGCCCGCCCTATGACCCGCATCTTGACCATCGAAGACGACGCCGTGACCGCCCGGGAAATCGTCGCCGAACTGAGCAGCCACGGCCTCGACGTGGATTGGGTCGACAACGGCCGCGAAGGTCTGGCGCGCGCGGTCAGCGGCAATTACGACTTGATCACCCTCGACCGCATGCTGCCCGAGCTTGATGGTCTGGCGATTGTCACCACGTTGCGGACCATGGGCGTGGCCACGCCGATTCTGATGATCAGCGCCCTCTCCGACGTCGATGAGCGTGTGCGCGGCTTGCGCGCGGGCGGTGACGATTACCTGACCAAACCGTTCGCCACCGATGAAATGGCCGCCCGGGTCGAGGTCCTGCTGCGCCGGCAGAACACCGTGACCGCCCAGGCCACCACGCTGCGGGTGGCGGATCTGGAGCTGAACCTGATCAGCCATGAAGCCAGCCGCGACAGTCAGCTGCTGACGCTGTTGCCCACCGAGTACAAGCTGCTGGAATTCCTGATGCGCAACACCGGGCAGATTCTGTCGCGGATGATGATTTTCGAAGAGGTCTGGGGTTACCACTTCGACCCCGGCACCAACCTGATCGACGTGCACATCGGCCGGCTGCGCAAGAAGATCGACCCGCCAGGCAATGTCCCACTGATACGGACCGTGCGAGGCTCGGGTTATGTCATTGCTGAACCCCTCTAACGGCTGGCGCTCATCCAGCAGCCGTTTGCTGGCGCTCTACAGTTCGCTGTTCGTGCTCTGGAGCGGGATTCTCATGGGGGTCATGTACTACGAGGTTTCCGCTTACCTGGACAACCTGGCCAAACATTCGCTGATGCAACGTCAGCATTTGTTTTCGCACTTTCAGGGCGAACAATTGGCGGACGCCCTCGCCGTCAGCATGACCTTCGACATTCGCGGCATCGACGCTTATGGCCTGTTCGATACTCAGTACCGCTACCTCAGCGGTGCGCTGCGCCACATGCCCGAAGGCCTGCCGCTGGATGGCAAAATCCACATGCTCGGCGACTGCGCCGAATCTGACGACCCAAGCCTGCCCGCCGACAGTTGCGACGCGGTAGCGACCCAGACGAAGGATGGTCGCTGGCTCGTGCTGGTGCGGGATAACGGTTCGTTGTTTGCCGTGACCCGGATCATTCTTCATGCATTGTTCTGGGGGGTGACGCTGACCATCTTGCCCGGTATCGCTGGTTGGCACCTGTTGCGGCGGCGTCCGTTGCGGCGGATTCGTGCGATCCAGGCCAGCGCCGAGGCCATCGTCGCCGGCGACCTGACCCGCCGTCTGCCATTGTCCAATCGCCGCGATGAGCTGGACATGCTCGCCGCCATCGTCAACGCCATGCTCGAACGTATCGAACGTTTGATGAACGAGGTCAAGGGCGTCTGCGACAACATCGCCCACGACCTGCGCACGCCGCTGACGCGCCTGCGGGCGCAGCTGTACCGGATTCAGCAACAGGCTGATGAGGGTTCGACGCTGGCGGTCCAACTGGACTCGGTGCTCGGTGAAGCGGACACCTTGATGGCGCGCTTTCGAGGGTTGCTGCGGATTTCCGAGCTGGAAGATCGTCAGCGCCGTTCGGGTTTTGTGCAGCTGGATCCGGTGCCGTTGTTGCAAGAGCTGCACGACTTTTATCTGCCGTTGGCGGAAGAAGGCGAACTGGTTTTCAAGCTGCAACTGCCAGAGTCGTTGCCTTCGCTGAACGGTGATCGAGCGTTGTTGTTTGAGGCGGTGGCGAATTTGCTGAGCAACTCGATCAAGTTCACGCCGCCGGGTGGCGAGGTGATTTTGCGGGGGGTCAATGAGGGTGGGCGTACGCGGATCGAAGTGCTCGATTCGGGGTCCGGGATTCCGGAGGCAGAGCGGGAGGCGGTGTTTCAGCGCTTTTATCGTGCCGATGGTGGTAATCAGAAAAGCGGGTTTGGGTTGGGGCTGTCGATCGTTGCGGCGATTGTGAGCCTGCATGGGTTTACGCTTGAGGTGGGCACCAGTGAACTTGGTGGTGCGCGGTTGGTGCTGGATTGCCAGCAAAGCTTGATTCCCCAGACCTGACGCTAACTCAAGAACAAAGTAAATCCTTGTGGGAGCGAGCTTGGTCCGGGCGGCGTTCCGACGAATGCTCGGTATCAGGCGACATCAATGTCGAATGTGCCGGCCTCTTCGCGAGCAAGCTCGCTCCCACAGGGGATTGGTGGTGTTTTCAGTAGCCCACCACCCCTTCTTCATGCATCTGCTGCAGTAATGCCAAGCCGCTCGCCATAAACTCCGGCGACCCAGCCATCCCCGCCTCCACCGCCAATCCTTCCAGCTGCTCACGCCCGCCCAGTTGAGGAAACTCCTCAATCCGCTGCAACAACCGCCAGGCCAACGGGCTCAGTGCAGAAAACTTCACACTCCAGTCCTCAGCCCGACGCACCAGCAACAATGTCGGCTGAGCCGGCGCTGTCTGCGGTTGATAATCCGGCCCTACCAACTGCACCGGCCAGGCATACGCCAACGGCCAGGCCAGCGGCGAAACCTGTAACGGTCGGTCCAGCAACAATCCGGCATCGCTCAGCGGCAACGGTTCGGCCTCGGACTGCTGCAATGCCATCTCGATCCATTCGTAATGCGCCAACTCCACCATAAACGGCGGCCACGACCCTTCGATTAACGCTTGCGGTTCCGAGGCCAGGAACTCGACAAACTCCTTGGCGATCTCGCCGAATTTCGGCGTGTGCGCGCGGTAGTCCCGCAGGAAAATCCGTACCAGTGAACGCCAGTGTTCATCACCGAGAATCTTGATCAGCACCGGAAAAGTCCCGCTGAGCAACGACGACAGGTTCGCGAAAATCAGGTCTCGGTAAACCTGCGCCCATGTCACGTCCATTTCAGCCGGTGGCGCGCAATGATCGGGATCGCGCAGGTAAAGGCCCAAGGTGTTTTGCTGCTGAAACAGGCTCGGCTTATCCACGGCTCACCCCCTCGGTTTGCAGACGGCGAATGGTCTGCAACTCGGCCACCAGTTCGGAAAATGCCGGAAAGTTGAAATCCCGTTCCAGCAGCGTCGGCTGCGCGCCGAATCGAGCGTAAGCCTCAGCCAGCAACGACAAGACCACCGGTTTGACCGAAGCGCCGTGGGTGTCGATTTTCAACGTGTCGGACTCATCGAAATGCCCGGCCACGTGCATGGCCACCACCCGGCCCGAATCGATGCCGGCCAGAAAGGTCTGCGGATCGAAACCGTGATTGATCGAGTTGACGTAGACGTTGTTGACGTCCAGCAGCAGGTCGCAATCGGCTTCGCGCAGCACCGCGTTGGTGAAGGTCACCTCGTCCATATCCTGTTGTGGCGCGGCGTAGTAGGAGACGTTTTCCACCGCCAGACGCCGACCAAGAATGTCCTGTGCCTGGCGAATTCGCGCGGCGACGTGATGCACCGCTTCTTCGGTAAAGGGCAGCGGCAGCAGGTCGTAAAGGTGACCGTCATCGCTGCAGTAGCTCAAGTGTTCGCTGTACAGCGGCACCTTGTATTGATCGAGGAAAACCCGGACCTCTTGCAGAAAGCCGACATCCAGCGGTGCCGGGCCGCCCAATGACAGGGACAAGCCATGACAGGACAACGGAAAACGCTCGGCCAAGGCACGCAGCGCATGACCATGAGCACCACCGATGCCGATCCAGTTTTCCGGCGCGACTTCCAGAAAATCGAAATCGCCCACACGGGCTGCCTGAAGGTCTTTCATTAAACCGCAACGCAAACCGAGCCCGACGGTCGCCTTCGCTGATGTGATGGGGGTCTGCATGATCTCGATCTCAATGATTGTCAGAACGGAATCACAGTTAACCGAAAGGGTGTATCGGGTCTGTGTTCCACTCCGGCAGAAAATCGCAGCGGTTGTATCGCCCGCGGGTCTGTACACACTGTGGTACAGACCCGCCATTGCGCGTTAAGCCAGGTCGTACTTCTCGCGTACCAGATGGCCTATGCCGATGCGATCCAGCACGGTCATCGGGCACAGGAATGTCACGCGCACGGTGCCCGGCAAGCGGCTGATGTCGATCGAGCCGGTGATGGTCGCGCGGTTGAGCACTTCGTCGTACGGCAGACCGGTGACCGAGGCGGCGCGTTTCAAGCCGTTCTCTACCGCGACGTTGAGGTTCTCGCCGCTGCCGATAAAGGTGATCGGCCCGCTCTGCTCGATATCGTGCTGACCCCAGCGCTCGCCCAGCTCGCGGACTTTCTGCCGCTGCTGGGCATTCATCGGGCGGGCCATGGGCGGCAAGTCGTCGAGGTTTTGCAGCAGGATCAGCCCTTCCAGCGTCAGGTTCTTCACCACTTCCACCACCACTTCGGTTTCCCCGGAGCAGTCGGTGGCATGCCCGGCGATCTCGCCGTTGCCCTGCTGGGCGTGCATGTCGCCCATGTACACGCCGGCGCCTGGCACCTTGACCGGGCAGATCAACACGCAGCCCTCGCGAATCGAGTTGGTGTCCATGTGGCCGTCAGTCTTGGCCGCGTGCAGTTCTTCGCGAGTCATGCCGAAACGGTGCGGCGCGCCGATCAGGTATTGGCCGAAGTCGGCGCAGTTGTGGGAGTCGGGCAAATCACGGGACGGCGTGGTGCCGATGTTGCCGAGGAACGGCCGCATGTGCGCCGCCACACCGGGGATGTCGGCGCGCGCCAGGGACAGGATCGAATGCTGCGCGGCGAACTCCGGCAGCGCCGACATCTCGGCTGCGTTACCGGCCAGTTGGTTGGCGACGTCCTGATTGACGGTCAGGCTGACCTGATTCTGCGCATCGAACACGATCAAGTAGCCGTGGCTGAAGCGAAACGCGCTGACTTCGGCGCCACAGGTGTTACAGCGAATCGAATCCTCACCGATGCCTTCGACATGGCTGGCCGGATGCTCGGTGCCGCACTTGGCGCAGAATTTGGAAACGAACGGATCGCCGTGGTAGCGACCTTCAACGAAGCTCATCACCCCGGACGAAGTGGCCAGCGAGGTGACGCGCATGCTTTTGATCTTGATCGCCACCGCGTCGCCGATTTCCGCACCGGCAATGGCCACCGGTTGCGTCACTTCGTGGCCACCCTCGAAGGCCGGCGTGATCATCGGCCCCCAACAACCCGGCGGTGTGCCGGTGATCAGGGTGCCGCCGTCGGCCAGTGGCCCGAGCATCGGCTGGTTTGGGCCGATGATGCCGCTGGTGTAGTGGTCGACGCGCAGGCGATTGACGGGTGTGGGTTTCATGTCGGTTTCAGGCAGGAGCGTGGTCATTGTTGTCCCCTTCACGGTGTATAGGGTGCCAAATGGCCTACGCAGTTCATCGCGGGTTTGTGTCTTGTCTGTGTTCGGCAGTGACCCTGAGTTAGCGGGCACTGTATCGAGACGGGGGTTGGATACAGTGAGATACACAACACAAATCCCTTGTGGGAGCGGGCTTGCTCGCGAAAGCGGTGTTTCGGTCGACAATGATGCTGCCTGGCCCACCGCTTTCGCGAGCAAGCCCGCTCCCACAGGGGTTTGAGTGTGAACCAGGAAAATGGGCTTTCGTCGCTCCAGGCAGCGGTGCACGGACCCCGGACTAAACTTAGTGCACGCAGGGCGTGCTTATCGTCCTGTTCATTCCCACGACCACCGCCCAGAGGTGATCGCCTCAACAAGGCCTCTGGACTGTGATCCTGCTGAAGGAGCACACGTAATGGACGAGGCCAGACTCAATGATTTCATGGGCAAACTGGTGAACGACATGGGCGGCGCGGCGATGCTCGCCAACGTCATCCTCGGCGAAGAGCTCGGACTGTACCGGGCCATGGCCGACAGTCAGCCAGTCACCCCTGAAGCCCTCGCTGACAAAACCGGCTGCAACCCCCGCCTGCTGCGCGAATGGCTCAGCGCCCATGCCGCCTCCGGTTACATGGAACACCGCGACGGCCAGTTCCGCCTGCCCGAAGAGCAGGCCCTGGCGTTGGCGATCGAAGACTCACCGGTCTATATCGCGGGTGGCGTCGGGGTGGTTGCATCGTTTTTCCATGACAAGGACAAACTGGTCAACGCCATGCGCGGCGACGGTGCCCTCGCCTGGGGCGATCACCATCCGTGCATGTTCAGCGGCACGGAGCGGTTCTTCCGGCCAGGTTATAAAGCGCACTTGGTCGCCGAATGGCTGCCTGCGCTCGAAGGCGTGGTGGCCAAACTGGAGGCTGGCGCCAAGGTGGCGGATATCGGCTGCGGCCACGGCGCATCTACCGTGGTCATGGCCCAGTCGTTTCCGGATTCGCGGTTCGTCGGTTTCGACTACCACGCGCCCTCCGTCACCGTCGCCACCCAGCGTGCTGAAGAAGGTGGCGTGGCCGGGCGGGCGCGGTTCTTCGAGGGCACGGCAAAAAACTTCCCCGGCGACGACTATGACCTGGTCTGCTACTTCGACTGCCTGCACGACATGGGCGATCCGGTGGGCGCGGCGCGGCACGCTTATGACGCGCTAAAACCGGACGGCACGGTGCTGCTGGTAGAACCGTTCGCCAACGACTCGCTCGACGACAACACCACTCCCGTTGGCCGCTTGTTCTACGCCGCCTCGACCTTCATCTGCACCCCGAACTCGCTGTCCCAGGAAGTCGGCCTCGGGCTCGGCGCCCAGGCTGGCGAGGCGCGGCTGCGCAAGGTGTTCACCGAGGCGGGGTTCAAGACATTCCGTCGGGCCACGGAAACACCGTTCAACCTGATTCTGGAGGCGCGTAAGTAAACACCGCTGACGGCTGACGGTCTACTGTAGGAGCTGCCGAAGGCTGCGATCTTTTGATCTAGATTTGGCGATGCTGAAATCGCTGAAGATCAAAAGATCGCAGCCTTCGGCAACTCCTACGGGCCCTCCGGAGTGTTGAACATGCTCGACAGCCTCATCCGCGAACAACTTCACCGCCTTCAGCAGTTAATGGCCGACCAGCCGTTTGTGGTCCTGACCGGCGCGGGCATCAGCACTCCGTCGGGCATTCCGGACTACCGCGACAACCAGGGCGTGCGGCGTGGCCGGCAACCGATGATGTATCAGGAGTTTCTCTCCGCCCCCGAATCCCGGCGTCGCTATTGGGCGCGGGCGATGCTCGGTTGGCCGCGGGTGCGCCAGGCCCAGCCGAACGTGGCCCACGAAGCCTTGGCCAGTTTGCAAAGTTCGCAGCAGATCAGCGGGCTGATCACTCAAAACGTCGACACCCTGCACGACCAGGCCGGCAGCCATGACGTCATCGAACTTCACGGCAGCCTGCACCGGGTGGTGTGCCTGGACTGCGGAAAACGCAGCGAACGGGATTCGATCCAGCAACTGATGGAAGCGCAGAATCCGTATCTGGCCGGCGTGGATGCGGTGCAAGCCCCGGACGGTGACACGCTGCTGGATGCGGCGTTTGAGGCGCGGTTTCAGGTGCCGCATTGCCCGCACTGCGCGGGTGAGCGGATGAAGCCGGACGTGGTGTTTTTTGGCGAGAACGTGGCGCAGGCGACGGCGGCCAAAGCGATGGCAGCAGTCGAAAAGGCTGCGGGGTTGCTGGTGGTCGGGTCTTCGTTGATGGCGTATTCGGCGTTTCGGTTATGCCGGGCGGTGGCGGATCAGGGGAAACCGTTGATTGCGATTAATCTGGGGAAGACTCGGGCGGATGACCTTCTTGATTTGAAAATAGAGGCCTCGTGTGAGCGGCTGCTTCCATTACTGGTTCAGCAACTGACCACTTAAAAACTGACGGAATTCAAACCCTGTGGGAGCGGGCTTGCTCGCGAAGAGGCCTGCACATTCAACATTAATGTTGACTGACAAACCGCTTTCGCGAGCAAGCCCGCTCCCACATTGGCCTGTGTTTCAGTGCGCAGATAAGCGCTGGCCGAGTTTTTCTTCTTTGAGTATGTCGAACAGCGCCTGAGCCGCCGCCGACAATTCAACTCCAGGCTTGGTCAACACCCCAATCGCCCGCTCCACCACCGGATCGCGCAAGGTGATGCACCGCGCCCCGAGTTCCAGCATCTGCCCGACACACAGCGCCGGTACTGCACTCACCCCCAACCCGCTCGCCACCATCCGCCCAACCGTCGCCAACTGATGGCTTTCAAACTCCACCGGCAATTTCATCCCACGCGCCTGCAAGTGTTCTTCCAGCATCACCCGAACCGTCGATGGACGTTGCAAGGTGATGAACGGTTCCTTGAGCAAGGTCTGCCAATCGATGTCTTCCCGTTCGGCAAAAGGAGAATCCTTCGGCACAACGGCCACAAACCGGTCCATGTACAACGGCGTGAATGCCAGCGATGAACTTTGAGTCGGCTCAAACGCCACCCCCAGCTCAACCTGCCGATCACGCACCATCTCCAGCACCTGCTCGTTGATCACGTCATTCACCGTGACATTGACCTTGGGATAGCGCGCGCGGAAGGTTTTCAGGATCGGCGGCAGCAGGTTGCCGGCAAACGACGGCATCGCCGCCAAGGTCACGCGACCGCGCTGGAGGGTAAAGCGTTGCCGCAGCTCATCCTCGGCATTGTCCCAGTCGGCAATCAGACGACGCGCCAGTGGCACCAGCGATTCACCTTCCGCGGTCAGCGCGACATTTCGCGTGTTGCGGGTGAACAGGCGCCCACCCAGCCCTTCTTCCAGTGCCTTGATGGTCAGGCTCAACGCCGATTGCGACAGGTGCAATCGCTCGCAGGCCACGGCGAAACTCAAACTTTGGGCCACGGCCAGGAATGCGCGGATCTGCTTGACTGTCATGTGCGAGTTGCTCCAGTAATCAGGAGCACGGCTTGCCCGCGATGGCTTCCTTGAAATCGCCATCGTCGGATCGCCGCCCGGAACAAGCTCGCTCCCACAGGGGTTATTGGTGAGTTTTATCTATCAATCAACCTTAAAAATCAACTTAACAAATGAATACTGCGGCGAGACACTTCATCCCATACGGCTAGCCAGCCGCCCACAAAGAATAAAAGAGGTGCATATGGCAGGTTTCGACAAGCGCGTGAGTTCCTACGAGGAAGCCCTTGCAGGTCTTGAAGACGGCATGACCGTGATCGCCGGCGGCTTCGGTCTGTGCGGGATCCCGGAAAACCTCATCGCCGAGATCAAGCGCAAAGGCACGCGTGACCTCACCGTGGTTTCCAACAACTGCGGCGTCGACGGTTTCGGCCTCGGCGTGCTGCTGACCGACCGCCAGATCAGCAAAGTCGTCGCCTCCTACGTCGGCGAAAACAAGCTGTTCGAAGAGCAACTGCTCAAAGGCGAAATCGAAGTGGTCCTGACCCCCCAAGGCACCCTCGCCGAAAAAATGCGCGCTGGCGGCGCTGGCATCCCGGCGTTCTTCACCGCCACCGGCGTCGGCACTCCCGTTGCCGACGGCAAGGAAGTGCGCGAATTCCACGGTCGCAAGTACCTGATGGAAGAATCCATCACCGGTGACTTCGCCATCGTCAAAGGCTGGAAAGCCGACCATTTCGGCAACGTCATCTATCGCCACACCGCCCAGAACTTCAACCCGCTGGCCGCCACTGCCGGCAAGATCACCGTGGTCGAAGTCGAAGAAATCGTCGAACCCGGCGAGCTGGACCCGGCGCAGATCCACACCCCTGGCATCTACGTCGACCGGGTTATTTGCGGCACGTTCGAGAAGCGCATCGAACAGCGCACCGTGCGTAAGTGATCCCCTGCCCCCGGACCGAATGAAGGAATAACAACAATGGCACTTTCCCGCGAACAAATGGCTCAACGCGTCGCCCGCGAAATGCAGGACGGCTTCTACGTGAACCTGGGCATCGGCATTCCGACCCTGGTCGCCAACTACATTCCTGAAGGCATGGAAGTCATGCTGCAGTCGGAAAACGGCCTGCTGGGCATGGGCCCCTTTCCTACTGAAGAAACCATCGATGCCGACATGATCAACGCCGGCAAACAAACGGTGACCGCGCGTATCGGCGCGTCGATCTTTTCCTCGGCCGAGTCCTTCGCGATGATCCGCGGTGGTCATGTCGACCTGACCGTACTCGGTGCGTTTGAAGTGGACGTGGAAGGCAATATCGCCTCCTGGATGATCCCCGGCAAGCTGGTCAAGGGCATGGGCGGCGCCATGGACCTGGTGGCCGGTGCAGACAACATCATCGTCATCATGACCCACGCGTCCAAGGACGGTGAGTCCAAGCTCCTGCCCAAATGCAGCCTGCCGCTGACCGGTGCCGGGTGCATCAAGCGCGTGCTGACCGACCTGGCTTACCTGGAAATCGAAAACGGCGCGTTCATTCTCAAGGAACGTGCACCGGGCGTCAGCGTCGAGGAGATTGTCGCCAAGACCGCCGGTAAACTGATCGTGCCGGATCACGTTCCGCAAATGCAGTTCGCTGCCCAGTGAGGAATCATTCCATGCAAGAAGTCGTCATTGTCGCCGCCACCCGCACCGCCATCGGCAGTTTCCAGGGAGCCCTGGCCAACGTGTCCGCGGTGGACCTCGGTGCTGCGGTAATCCGTCAACTGCTGGCGCAAACCGGCCTGGACGTAGCTGAAGTCGATGAAGTGATCATGGGCCAGGTGTTGACCGCCGGCGCCGGGCAAAACCCTGCGCGCCAGTCCGCGATCAAGGCCGGCCTGCCCTTCACCGTGCCTGCGATGACCCTGAACAAGGTTTGCGGCTCGGGCCTGAAAGCGCTGCACCTGGCCACTCAGGCGATTCGCTGCGGCGATGCCGACGTGATCATTGCCGGCGGCCAGGAAAACATGAGCCTGTCCAATTACGTCATGCCCGGCGCCCGCACCGGCCTGCGCATGGGTCACGCGCAAATCGTCGACACCATGATCAGCGACGGCCTGTGGGATGCGTTCAACGATTACCACATGGGCATTACCGCCGAGAACCTGGCCGAGAAGTACAGCCTGACTCGCGAGCAACAAGACGCCTTCGCCGCGGCCTCGCAGCAAAAAGCCACGGCCGCCATCGAAGCCGGGCGTTTTGCCGACGAGATCACGCCGATCCTGATTCCTCAGCGCAAGGGCGATCCGCTGTCCTTCGTCACCGATGAACAGCCGCGGGCCGGCACCACGGCTGAAGCACTGGGCAAACTGAAACCGGCCTTCAAAAAGGACGGTTCGGTGACCGCCGGCAACGCCTCGTCCCTGAACGACGGTGCCGCCGCCGTAATCCTGATGAGCGCGGAAAAGGCCAAGGCCCTCGGCCTGCCCGTGCTGGCGAAAATCGCCGCTTACGCCAACGCGGGCGTCGACCCGGCGATCATGGGCATCGGCCCGGTCAGCGCGACTCGTCGTTGCCTGGACAAGGCCGGCTGGTCCATCGACCAACTGGACCTGATCGAAGCCAACGAAGCCTTCGCTGCACAATCTCTGGCGGTGGCCAAGGACCTGGAATGGGACTTGAACAAGGTCAACGTCAACGGCGGCGCTATCGCCCTGGGCCATCCGATCGGTGCGTCGGGTTGCCGAGTACTGGTGACTCTGCTGCATGAAATGATCAAGCGTGACGCCAAGAAAGGCCTCGCCACCCTGTGCATCGGTGGTGGTCAGGGCGTGGCACTGGCGATCGAACGGGCGTAAAGCGTTCAACAGACGGCGCGGGGACCCACGAATATCCGTTCGCCGTCTGGCAAAACACCCGGTGCGACTCACGTCGCACCGGGTTCTTTTTGTCTGGCTGTCAGGCGAATTTCACCAGATTCAGCACCGGCAGCGGACCGCCTGGAAACTGCACCAGCCGCGCCCCGACGCTCAATTCCCCAAGATCAATCCCGAAGAAGCCCAGCTGTTCGATCAGCGCTGCCACTTGAGCTTTTGCATCGGCATCATCACCCGAAAGAAACAGCACCCGCCGCCCGCCCTCCGCTGCCGGATCGCTTTCCAGAAAACGCGCCTGAAGGTGATTGAACGCCTTCACCACCCGCGCACAGGGCACCCATTCGGCAAACACTTCGCTGGAGGTGCGGCCCTGCAAATCCACCGCCTTGAACGACGGTGCCTCAATTGAGTTGTTGGCGTCGATGACAATCCGTCCGCCAAAATCCGGCAGACCGGCGAGCGCGGTCGGCAACTTCGACCAGTTGACCGCGACCAGCACGATGGCTTGTGCGGCGGCCTCCTCGCGGGTCCCGGCACGCGCCGTTGGCCCGAGTTCTGCCACCAGCGAGGCCAGGCTTTGCGGCCCACGGCTGTTGGCGATAACTACTTCAATGCCTTGACGCGACAGTGCTCTGGCAAAGGCTGCGCCGAGTGCGCCGGCGCCGATGATTCCGATGGTGCTCATGGTTGTTCACTCCGTGGTTTGTCGATGGAGTGATACTGCGCTTGCCATTAGCGCTTGATTAGCGGGTAATGTTTTGAATGATTTTCAAGCATGACTAGCAGGTGCCTGCCATGGAAACCCTCGCCAACCTCGAATCTTTCGTCCGCAGTGCCGAAACCGGCAGTTTTTCCGCCGCCGCACGGGTGCTCGCGCTGACCCCTGCCGCTGTCAGCCGCAACGTGGCCATGCTTGAACGCAACATCGGCGTGCGGCTGTTCCAGCGCTCGACCCGCAAGCTGTCCCTGACCGAAGCCGGGGAACGCTTTCTGACGAGTATCGGTGTCAATCTGGAAGCGTTACAGACAGCGATCAGCGCGGTAAGCAGCGACCAAGGCGAGCCGGCGGGCGTGCTCAAAGTCAGCCTCGCGCCGACGTTTGGCATCGGTCATGTCTTGCCGCTGCTGCCGGCGTTCCTGGCGCGCTACCCGCTGATTCGCCCGGAATGGCACTTCGAAAACCGCCCTGTGGATTTGATTGCCGAAGGGTATGACGCGGCCATTGGCGGCGGCTTCAAGTTGACGCCCGGTGTGGTGTCGCGGACGTTGGCGGCGGCGCATGTGGTGGCGGTCGCCTCTCCCGCCTACCTCGCGGGACGCAGCCTGCCCGACAGTCCGGCGGACCTGTCCGGACACACCGGCATCGTGATGCGCGGCACCCGCACCGGGCGGATTCGCCAATGGCTGATGCACGATGGTGCGGGCAACGAAGCACCGGCCAATTTGAACGAACACATTGTGCTCAATGACCCGGCCGCCATGCGCGAAGCGGCGATACTCGGCCTGGGCGTGACACTGCTGGTATTGCCAGATGTGCTGGCGCATATCCAGCGTGGCGAACTGGTGCGCCTGCTGCCCGACTGGCACGCCGACGCGGGGCCGATTTCGCTGTATTACCCGAGTCGGACGTTGATGCCGGCCAAGACTCGGGTGTTCATCGATTTTGTGGTCGAGGCGTTTAAGAGGGAGACTGCGTAATCGTTCTTCGCGAGCAAGCCCGCTCCCACATTGGATTTTCTGCGCACACAAATTCTGTGAATGACCGAGATTAAATGTGGGAGCGGGCTTGCTCGCGAAGAGGCTCGGCCAGGCAACACAGCTTCCGGCTCAGACTACGAACTGCAAGATCAACCAGCTATTCGCCCCGCTGATCACCACAAACAAACCCCACGCCAGCACCCGCGTCGGCCATCGATTCACCAAAGGCCCCATCAATTTGTGATCGTTGGTCATGCGAATCAGCGGATACAACGCAAACGGCAATTGCAGACTCAACACCACCTGACTCAACACCAGCAGCTTACCGATCGCATTGTCG
Source organism: Pseudomonas sp. F01002 (assembly GCF_004402115.1). Taxonomy (NCBI): domain Bacteria; kingdom Pseudomonadati; phylum Pseudomonadota; class Gammaproteobacteria; order Pseudomonadales; family Pseudomonadaceae; genus Pseudomonas; species Pseudomonas sp. F01002. The sequence continues at coordinate 17,361 of NZ_SOPU01000006.1, forward strand.
CCCATCATCCAGACGCCAATGAACGCCGGGATCAGCGCCAGCCCGCGCGTGAGCAATCGCCGTTGCCAGCAAGGAATCCGCAAGTTCAGGAAACCCTCCATGATCACTTGCCCGGCGATGGTCCCGGTGAAGGTCGAGCTCTGACCCGAAGCCAGCAACGCGACGCCAAACAACACACTGGCCAGCGCCCCGCCCACCAATGGGTCGAGCAGGTGATAAGCGTCCTGGATGTCCACAACGTCGGTATGCCCGGTCTTGTGGAACGCCGCCGCGGCGAGGATCAGGATGGCCGCGTTGACCAGCAACGCCAGGGCCAGGGAGCCGATGGTGTCGATGCGCGCCAGTTTCACCGCGTCCTGCTTGCTGGCCAGGTCCTTGCCGATCCTCCGGGTCTGCACGATGGAGGTGTGCAGGTACAAGTTATGCGGCATCACCGTGGCCCCGAGAATACCGATGGCCAGGTACAGCGGCGCGGCATCACCGATGGCTGACAGTGACGGCGAGAACCCACGGGCGACGTCCGGCCAGTAGGGTTTGATCAACAGCAATTCAACGAAGAAACACACGCCGATGGTGCCCACCAACACCAGCATGATCGCTTCGAGTCGGCGGAATCCACGGTTTTGCAGGGCCAGCACCAGCAGTGTGTCGAATGCCGTGAGCGCGATACCGAAGGTCAGCGAACAGCCCAGCAGCAAATGAAACGCCAGGGCGCAGCCGAGCACTTCGGCCAGGTCAGTGGCGATGATCGAGATTTCCGCCAACACCCACTGGGTCCGTGCGGTCCGCGTGCTGTAGCGCTCCCGGGACAACTGCGCCAGATCACGCCCGGTGGCAATGCCCAGGCGCGAACACAAACACTGCACCACCATCCCCGCCAGGCTCGCCAGCAGCACCACGAACAACAAGCTGTAACCAAACCGCGAGCCGGCCTCGATGGCCGTCGCCCAGTTGCCCGGGTCCATGTAGCCGATGGAAACCAGCAAGCCAGGACCGGCAAAGCGCAGCATCCGGTTGAAGAACGAGGCGCGGGGATCGACGGCAACGCTGCCGGCCACTTCCGGAGGACAGAACGGCGCCGTGGCGGTTTTGGGCAAACTGAATTTCACACAAACATCCAGAAACAGGTTGGAGGGGGCAGCTTAGACGTTTCATCTCTTCTGGTGTACACGCAAATCCCTGTAGGAGCTGCCGCAGGCTGCGATCTTTTGATCTTTAGCATTTTCAGCATCGCCGAAGATCAAGATCAAAAGATCGCAGCCTGCGGCAGCTCCTACAGGACCGTGTTGTCGCAGGGTTGTATACAAAATACGAGTAGCTATAAAGCAATCACTCACCCGCAATGCTAACGTGGCCGCCTCACTCAGGTCGGAGGTGCGGGCGTGCTGTTACTCAAACTGCTGGTCATCCCAGGGTTTCTCTTGCTGATTTCCCTGGCCGGTAAACGCTGGGGACCGAGTGTCGCCGGTTGGCTGTCGGGGTTGCCGGTGGTGGTCGGGCCGATTCTGTTCTTTCTCGCCATCGAACAAGGCCAGGTGTTCGCCGCTCAATCGGCGACGGCAGCGCTATCGGCGATGTTCGCCATGATTGCCTTTTGCGTGACCTACGCTCAGGTTGCACAACGCGCGAAGTGGCCGTGGGCGCTGGTGATTTCGCTGTTGGTCTGGGCCACGGCGGCCGTTGTGCTGTCGTTGATTCCCCCGTCCCTGATGTTCTCGGTGATCGCCGCCGCGACCGCGCTGCTGGCGGCGCCGTATCTGTTTCCCTCGGTACAGCCGATCGTTTCAGGCCCGGCGCCGAAGTCCGACAAATTGCTGTTGCGCATGATTGCCGGCGCCCTGCTCACCCTCGCTGTCACGTTGCTGGCCAGCACCGTTGGTGAACGCTGGAGCGGCCTGCTCGCCGTGTTCCCGGTGCTGGGCAGCGTGATGGCGGTGTTCTCCCAGCAAACCCGCGGGCCAGCCTTTACCGCCGCGTTGTTGCGGGCCACCGCGACCGGGATGTATTCGTTCGCCGCGTTTTGCCTGGTGTTGGCCCTGGCCCTGCCAGGCATGGGTTTGAGCGCGTTCGCCCTGGGCGTCGCGGTGTCAGTGGGTATGCTCGGGGTGACCAAGCGCTTGTTGGCCAAGCCGGTGAGCCCGACGGCGGACGCTGGACGTACGGCGATCAAACGCTAAGCTGCTTGATGTCATCGGGCCAGGATGGTCGCCCGCTCATCGCGCTGAAGGAACAGACATGACTCAGCTCCGAAACAGCCACCGCGCGACGGCCGTCGGCGTGATTGCGATTGTGCTCTGGTCCTCCCTGGCATTGCTGACCACCCTCACCGAAGGCATTCCACCGTTTGAACTGCTGACGCTGGGTTTTGGCGCGGTGTTCGCGGCGAGCCTGGTGATTCTGGGCCGACGCGGGATCGCCGGGTTCACCAGTTGGCGCCAGCCCTGGGCTGTATGGGCGACCGGGTTCGTCGGAATTTTCGTTTATCACGCGCTGTACTTTTTCGCACTCAAAGCCGCCCCGGCGGCTGAAGCCAGTTTGATCAACTACCTTTGGCCGCTGTTGCTGGTATTGCTGTCGGCGTTCTCGGCCGGAGAAAAGCTGCACAAGCGGCAATTACTCGGCGCACTGCTGGGCCTGGCCGGCACGGCCTTCATCATGCAGCAGCGTGCCCCGAATGCTGATGCCGCGATGCCCATCGCCGGTTATCTCGCGGCGTTTGGCTGTGCGCTGATCTGGTCGGTTTACTCGGTGATCAACCGTCGGTTCAGCGAAGTACCGAGCAGCATCATTGGTGGGATTTGCGGGTTGGTCGCCGTGGCCGGACTGGTCTGTCACCTGGCCTTCGAAACCACGGTACAGCCCGACGTCAGCCAATGGACCGCGATTGTCGTCCTCGGGCTAGGACCAGTAGGACTGGCGTTTTTTGCCTGGGACCACGCCACCAAACACGGCAGTCTGGCAACGCTGGGAGCGCTTTCCTACCTGGCGCCGCTGATTTCCACGTTGTTGCTGATCACCGTGGGGCGCAGCCATGCCAGCCCGATTTTGATCGTCCCCGCGCTGCTGATTATCGCCGGTGCCGTCATCGCCACGTCGCGATCAACCGCCAAAGTGCCAATAACTCGTTCGATAGTTTCGAACGAGTAAAGCAAAAAGCTCGCACGTCATTCGAACGGGTTTACTTCAACATCATCCTCAGTTCAAAACCAACCACTGACTGAGGGCCTACACCATGAAGTTCTTTTTCCACCCTTCGCCCAACCCGATGAAAGTCGCCCTGCTGCTTGAAGAACTGCAAACGCCCTACGAATTGATCGGCGTCGATACCTTCAAAGGCGAGCAACACCTGCCGGCCTTTTTGGCAATCAACCCGAACGCCAAGGTGCCAGCCCTGGTCGATGGCGACGCGACTGTCTTCGACTCCCAGGCGATCCTGCTGCACCTGGCGCAAAAACATCAGCGCTTCCTGCCGACCTCCGTGGCCGGGCAAGCCGAGCTACTGTCCTGGCTGATGTTCATCGCGACGGGCCTGTCGCCATTTTCCGGCCAGGCGGTGCATTTCCTGCACCACGCACCGGAGGACCTGGCGTATGCGAAAAACCGCTACCTCAAGGAAGTCGAACGCCACTACCGCGTGCTCGATCAGCGTCTGGCCGACCATCAGTACCTGGCCGGCGACACTTACAGCATCGCCGACATGGCACTCTGGGGTTGGGCCAATTACGCGCCGTACATCCTCGGCGAGAACGGTCTGGCCGCGTACCCGAACGTCAAGCGCCTGTTCGATGAAATCAGCGCCCGTCCGGCCGCCCAGCGGGCCCACGGTCTTAAAGAGAAACTGGTGCTGAAGGCTGAATTCGACGAAGAAACCCGTCGCAACCTGTTTCCGCAGAACCAGGCGCAGTAACCCATTCACAGCATTCGAAGGTGATGAAATGAGTGATCAAGTCGCGTTTATCGTTTACCTGCCGGCCAAACCGGAACGTTTCGCCGAAATGAAAGAACGGCTGCTGGACGTGGTGCACCAGATGTCGGCCGAACCGGACTTCGTCAACACCTGGGTCCACCAACTCCAGGACGACCCGAACACCTTGGTGCTTTACGAAACCTGGAACTGCAGCAAGAACGACTTCATTACGCGTCACCTGAGCAAGCCGTATCGACAAGCGTATGAACAACTGCTCCCGCAGTTGCTGGTCAGCGAACGTCGCATTGAGTTTCTGGATGTGATCAAGAGCTATCCGGTGCGACGTGGGGTCTGAGAGGACGTTCCAGCGTGACCACGAGCATGTCCTCCATCGCACCTTCGTCTTTTTTGTCCACGGCCTGAGCGGCGCTGATGTCTTTGCGTTTGAGGCGTTTGATGGGCAGCGTCGAGATCAGCTCGCCGCTGGCAATGTTGAAGGGGAATTTGAGGGTGAAGCTGAATGCGTCGGCCACCGTGGGTGCTCCCGGTGGGGTAGCTCTTTGAGAGCCCTGATGATGTGGCTTGGCGCAGACGCTGACTTTTAATCGGGTTTAAGGAGAGGATTTCGCGGCGCAATCGAGGATCGTTATCGGGCAGTAATCACTCCATAGAAAGGACAAGGTTTTGTAGATGGAAGACGAAGTCACAATCGAGCATGAAGATACGAAGTACGCCGCCCCCTACCTGGTGTCGGGCGATACGTTGACGGTGTTTTTACCAAATGGAGAGCAGCGGTCAACAGAGCTGCGTGGCCTGAGCGCTGAGAGCGCCGCGCGCCATCATCTGCGGTTCTACGTCGGTGGCATTACCAAAAAACAATAAGGAAGCTTGTCGCGGTCGCGACCTTTGAATGCTGCTAAACAGCGAGGGCGCAAGCGCCCTCGCTACCGGCCTGGCGACTACCCAGGCTTGTGGTTGTCCAGTACGCGATTGACCGCTAACTCACCCAACATGATGACCCGTTGCAGTACCAGCATCGTTTGGCGTCGTGGGCCGTCCGTCAAGTCGACGAGGTCGTTGACCATGGCGCTGGCTGATGCCAACGATTCGCAGGCCTCGACGAGCAACGTTTCGTCATCCACCGCTGCGTCGATGGTGAAAATGGTGCTGGGCCTGTGGGGCGGTATCTGCGTTTTCGTCGCCCCGGGGTTGAGGTAGAAGCTGAGTGCGCGGTCGGCCGCCTCTTTCATTTTCTTGGGGTCAAGATCAATAAAGGCGTCGTAGGGTACCGGACCGGTATTCGGGGGGTTAGGCGTTACTTTGAACATAAATGAAGCTCCAACTTGCAATATTGAGGAGCCATCACCCTCGCTACCAAACGAAGGGTGGCGGCCATGGTAGACCGGTCGAAGTTGGGAAAACCCGGCGCTCACAATGGAGCCCCACGCATGACCACCATAAAAGCAAAGTCCCGAAAAGAGACTGCATAAGGTGTTGCCATGCAACTTCGTAGCGGGCTACCAAACCCGATCACTGTTTTGCAGTGACCAGCAAACGATATAGCCCGCCCCACAGCCGCACAAGCCAGCGGATTCTGGCGCACGCGTAGGTAACGACGCAAGGCGTTGTAGCCGTTAGGACGTAACAGCGGGTGTCTTTAAACGCGAACCTTGATACGTGTTTATGCGCATCAAAAGTCGAGAATTTCTTCGCCCGTTTTTTGGCTGGGTGATTGCTCATACTTGCCCACCCGTTTGCATTCGACTTGACCAGTCATTGCATCGGATTTGACCGGCACGCTTTGTGGACATAACCGGCAGAGAACGACCCAAAGCGGCCTTCCAGCATCCAGGTCAGATATTGTAATTACTGGGGAGACAGCAGATCTCAGCCTGTCATACAGGCGGAAAGTCTTCATACGATTTTGGGAAGTATCCCCAAATTCTCAGAACGTCGGCGCGCACGTCAAACTCGAATCCAATTTGTGCAACCACCTTCGATATTTCGTCTGTATGGTCAATGGTTGTACGTGCAAGCAGCCGTCCTTTTGAGGAGACTGCTTCCGACAAGCCAATGTCGAACCATTCGACGGACGCAAATGGAAACGGCAAATGGTAAAACCACTCGACATCCCACTCTGAGACATATCCTGTGACGCACTTGGATCGGTAGGACGGACGCCACCCCTGAAGCTCGCGGAAATGATTGATCAGCTCATCCCACTTGGTATTGTTCGATGCGCTTGCCAAGTTTCTCGCAGCCACGGCAGCATGGATTTTCTTCCGTGTTGCATCATCGTGGCCCGCGCCGGCCCTCGGTAGTTCGCTCATATTCAGTCCTATCGATTTTTTGGTGTTCAAGAATGAATGATCGCTTCTGGCCGTTCTCTGCTAGTCGAGTGAGACAGAAAGCGACCCAATATAGATAGTCCGTGTCGAACGCAACAAACCGTCGGGATCAATTACGCCCCGGATTGCAAGCGCTCTATAGCTTCGAGAAGCTGGCCGTCGAAGTACTCGGTTCCATCTCGTTCCTGTTCTTCCATGCGGCGCTTTGCCTCGATGAGCAGGTGTTTGGCCGCGATGTTCTGATTCAAAAAAGTAGCGACCATAAGGTCATTCAAACTCTCTAGAGGTGTGTCCCATGCCTCCCTGCAACGCTGCATTAACCCTGTATGGTCATCCCCATTCCATGGACCTAAAAGATTCGAGACTGTCAGGTTGGAGGTCATGAACCTGCCTTTGAGAGAAATTGAAGGGCTGGTAATTTCTCACGCTCGGGAGTAGATAAATAGCGAAATTGAAGGACCGCTTCTGGCCGACTACTGCCCGTCGCTGCTGCGCAACCCATTGAACGCAGGGATTGATTCTATTGATTGATGATTGCTGCCGAACCAAGCACTTGAAGTTGTGCGGATTCAGATGTGGCGGTCGTGAGGGTAAACAACATTTTTCGTGTCGCGCTTGGAACTGACCATTCGTAGGAAAGAGTTTGAATTTGCCCATTTGCGGGAGATTGTGTTTGCTCGTTTTTTACCAGTGTTGAGATAAATGGAGAGGGTGGATTTGCGACCATTCCAGTGAACAGCTTTATAGCGGTCTCAGTACTTGCCCTGCGGGCATGCACGGCGCAAAAATTCTTGCCGCTAGGAAGCGCGAGCACAAACGTTCCGTACTTGTCTGGAACAGACCAAGCGTCGCCAGGATTACCTGCCAGGATCAGTGCCGCCTTTTCGGGAGGAAGGCTTGGGATTGGCCTCAGCTTTTCTCGGAGTGCTTCCAGATTTGGAAGGTTCTTCATGCAAAGCGATGCGTAAATTTGGGCGAATGAGTTGGCTTGGTCGTCACCTTCGCTGGCAAGGCAAGCATTCGTACCTAGAGTGATCATGAGTAAGGTGGCGAAAAATCTGGACATGAAAATCCTCCCTGGAGATATCACGATCAAGCTAAGCAGGATTTCAAAAAGTTGCCATCCGAATAATTTGCCTCCGTAAACATGCAGGGAACAAAGGTTCGAGATTCAAATTAAAGAGTCCGCTTTTGGCCGATCTCTGCCGGTGGCGACCGACAGGAGTCGACCCAATACCAGCGAGCACCGGCAAGAATCAGAGATCAGTGCGGCGCACGTTTTCGAAGTTGCGCATGTGGGTGACGCTGGGCCAGGCCGCGGTGCGGTTGCCCCATAAGCGCAGGCCGGTGCCGTAGGAGTTGAAGACGGTGGTGAGGCCGTTTTCGTTGAGCAGGTTGACCTCGCTGGTGGCGTCGTCGATGCGTGCGGTGAGTGGCCGTTCCAGGCCGATGACGCCCAGCAGTGGTTGGTTGGAGCTGGTCCAAAAGTAGCCATAGGTAATTGCGCTGGCCAAAGGAACATGACCGTCCGTTAGACCGCGCTGGAATGCGCCGCAACCTCCATGGGATGATCGCCCCCCACCGCGAGATCGACCATCCCCTGGAGTTTCTGAATGTCATTGTTGAGTAAAAAAGCCGTTGTCCTGTTGTTGACAGCGGTTGCCAGTCTGGGAGCGCTGAATGCGCAGGCCGCCAAGGCCACTGCCAGCGATACCGCGCCCGCACAGAAAGTCTCGATGCTCGGCGGCAAGTTCACGTTCACCCTGCCCAAAGGTTTCATCGCCAACCCGCTGCCTGCCGGCGACGCGGCCACCGGCACCGCCGGGGCAACGGGCACCATGTACACCAATCAGGCGACTAAAACCGTTGTGATCGCGGCTGAAAACACCATTCCCGGCGGCCTCAACGTCAAAGACAACGACGGTCAATTCCTCGACTCCGCGGCGTCTGACTTCGCCACCGAACAAGCCACGGCGCTGCCGGACTTCACCAAACTCAGTGAAAAAAGCCTGACCCAGAAAGGCACCGGCCTGGGGCTGCGGCAGATCGACAGTACCGCCACCCAGGGCGGCGGCAAAACCCTCGACACCACAGTGATGGCCGCGTCCAACACGCGCATGGCGATCGTTCAGGTGATTTCCCGCCTCAGCGACAATGCTGGCCACGAGACGCTGGTCAAACAGATCGTCACTGGCAAGTAAGCATCAGGGATTGAGACGCTGCAACCAGGCGCTCAAGTCCTGCATCTCGTTGGCACTGATGCTGTGACCGACGCCAGGGTAGGCATGAAATTCAGGCTTGAGTGACAGGCTCTGCAACAGGCTGTCGGCGTCCGTGCCGTCAATGTACGGAAGGCGTTTGTCCGCAGTGCCATGACCGATGAAAATCGCCAGCTTCTGGCGCTTTTCATCCGGTTTCAGTTCGGACTGGAGCACCGGCAAAATCCGTCCGCTCAACACCGCGATCCCGCCCACCGCCTCGGGATGACGCAGGGCCACCTCATAGGACATGATCGCGCCCTGGCTGAAACCCACCAGGAATACCTTGTTCGGTTCGGTGTGATATTTCTTCGCCGCCTGTGCGACGAAATCCTGCAGCACCTGGCCGCTGGACTTCAGATCATCGGTCTCACCGTTGTAGGCAGCGTTACCCTTCTCGCGAAACCACTTGTAACTGTCCTCCTCCATCACCATCGGTGCGCGTACCGACAGGTAGTTGTATGACGCGGGCAATTCATCCTTGATGTCGAACAGGTCCTCCTCGTTACTGCCAAAACCGTGGAGGAAAATCACCAGGGGCTGATTACGCGATTCGGGGTTGGCCTGCTCCAGGTACTTGAGCGGCAGATCGGTTTGCAGCGGGGTTTGAGCGTGGACGGCGGTGGACGCCAGGAGTGTCAGCAGAGCGAGAAACTTCAACATAAACCTTCCTTCACAGAGCGCAGGATTCGGGGCAGAGCCTAACACTGTGAATCGGGATGTCGATGATCGGCTGGACATCATCGCCGCTTCATAGGGCCGCTTCGCGAGCAAGCCCGCTCCCACATTGAATCATCTGTGTACACAAATTTCGTATCCGACTGAGATGAAATGTGGGAGCGTGCTTGCTCGCGAAGGCGGCCTCGAAAACGACTAAGATCCTCAGTCGTTAATCAACTTCCCGACCCGAATCGGCTCGCGCCCCGCGACCTTCGCCTGCCAGGTGCCCGGCTGCGTATAACGCCCGCGATCGATGGCAAACAACACGCCACTGGTCCCGGCGCAAACGGTCGTGACCCGGTCATTCAGCGGATCGACCACTTCAAACAGCGCATCCCCCTTCTCCACCCATTCACCCGAATCGCGCAGGAAACTGACGACCCCGTGATGCGGTGCGAACAGGTATTGAGTGCCTTCGAACGGCATGCCTTCACAGCATTCGCTCGGGGCCGCAGGCCAAGTGCCTTTGATGAAACCCTGCTCGGCGAGGAATCCGAGAATCGCCTCGCAATTGGCTTGAGCCTGATCGACTCGCGTATCACCCATGCTGCCAAGCTCCAGCGTCGTCGCCAGGTTGGCCGGCGGGATCGCGGCCTCAGGGAAAGCCCTTGCCAGACGCAACCACGGCGTTGAACACGACTCATCGAATGAGCTGCCGCCGGATTCTTCACAGAGCAACGCCACCCCAGCCTTCAAACGCGCTGCCAGGGATTGCCACTGCGGCCAGTGTTGCGGCAAGGCATACAGATGAATCGCCGCGTCGAAATCACAATGCAGGTCGAGGGTGATGTCGGCATCGCAGGCGTGGCGCAGCAGCAAGCGGTGCATGGCTTCAAGCTGCGAGGCCGGTGCCGGCAAGCCGTCGAGTACCTGGCCCATGGTCTGGCGAATCAGCGCAATGTTGGCAGCCGCATCACTGCCCAACCGATCGCCGATCAATTCGGCCACCGGTGCGCTGAGTTCGACGAAGGAGCGGTTGAAGTTCTTGCCGCTGCCCAGCTCGAAGCGGCCCATGTGGCTGCCTTGCAGGTGTTGATCGAGGCCGATGGGATTGGCCACCGGGACCAGTTCGATCACGCCCTGCAACTGGCCCTGGGTGTCGAGTTCGGCCAGACGCTTCTTCAGTTCCCACGCCGTGCGCATGCCCGGCAGTTCATCGGCGTGCAGGCTGGCCTGGATGTAGACCTTGCGAGTACCCGCGCCATAACGAAACACGCTGAGGGTGCGTTCGGTGCCCAGGTGGCTCCAGGGCAGTGGATGATCGATGCGTTGCATGGGGTGCTCCTGTAGCTATCGGTGCTCAGGATCGCTGAGCGTAGGAGCTGCCGAAGGCTGCGATCTTTAGATCTTGATCTTTAGCGGCAGTGAAACTGCAGAAAATCAAAAGATCGCAGCCTCCGGCAGCTCCTACATGGGATGTATGTCGCAGGATAAATCACATAAAAAAAGTGGCAACCGCGTCAACGGGTGCCACTTTTTTGAACGGCGTGATTACTGGCCGTAAACGTCAAAGTTGAAGTACTTGTCTTGCACTTGCTTGTACTTGCCGTTGGCGCGGATTTCGGTGATGGCGGTGTTGAATTTCTCTGCCAGGGCGGTATCGCCCTTGCGCACAGCAATACCAGCGCCGCCGCCGAAGTACTTGGCGTCTTCGTAGGTCGGGCCGACGAAAGCGAAGCCTTTACCGGCGTCGGTTTTCAGGAAACCGTCGTCCAGGTTGACCGAGTCGGCCAGCATCGCGTCGAGACGACCGGCGACCATGTCCAGGTTGGCTTCCTGCTGGGAGCCGTAGCGAACCAGATTGATACCGGCCGGCACCAGCACTTCAGTGGCGAAGCGGTCGTGGGTACTGGCGCGCAGCACACCGACTTTCTTGCCTTTGAGTTCGGTCAGCGGGTCCTTGATGTCGGTGCCTTCCTTCATCACGAAGCGCGCCGGGGTGTGGTAGTACTTGATAGTGAAGTCGACGTTCTTTTTGCGATCGTCGGTGATGGTCATGGACGACAGGATCGCGTCGATTTTCTTGACCTTCAGCGCCGGGATCAGGCCGTCGAACTCTTGCTCGACCCAGGTGCACTTCACTTTCATCTGCTCGCACAGCGCGTCGCCGATGTCCACGTCGAAGCCGGTGAGTTTGCCATCAGGGGTTTTCATCGAGAATGGCGGGTAACCGGCTTCGATACCGAGGCGGATCGGCTTGGCGTCTTCGGCCACAGCCGTCAGGGACAACATCGACAGTGCCAGGGCACCGAACATCACTAGCTTCTTCATTTATAACTCCTGTATGCGAAGGCTTTTATTGGCAGCTTTCGGTAGCTGCTTCCGATTGGAGAGCACCGAAGTGGCCGGCAGTCTAGAGCGGCTCCAGGAGGGCAAATTGTGTTTAAGCGACAAATACTTATAGAAAAGTGGCCGACAGATTCAAGTCCCTTGAAGCGTGCGCCAAGCCGGTGCAAAGACTGTAGGACAAGCCCTTTTTTCAGACAAAACCTACAAGCAAAAACTACAAGAGAGCCCTTATGCCTACGTTGAACCTGATCCAACACCACCCCGCCGAAGGTCCCGGCGCCATTGCCACGTGGGCTGCGTCCCGAGGTTTGACCCTGAACGTCTTTCGCGCCGACCTCGGCCAGTTGCCGCCCGTCAGTGCGGCACCCGTGATCCTGTTGGGCGGGCCTTATGAATCCAACGGCGGGCCGGCCTGGCTGGAAGCCGAACGTCAGTGGTTGGCGGGCAGTCTGGATCAAGGCGCGGCGGTGTTTGCGATTTGCCTGGGGGCGCAGTTGCTGGCGCTGAGCCTGGGCGGGAATGTGCGGAGGATGGATCGAACAGAAACCGGTTGGACTCGCGTGACGTTCGTCGATGGTCAGCCTCTGAACGTGCTGGAATGGCACGAAGACGCCATCGACCTGCCGCCAGACGCGCAGTTACTGGCCAGCAGTGATCAGTGCGAGCAGCAGATGTATTGCGTCGGGCCGATGCGGGTGGGTTTGCAGTTTCATCCGGAGTGGACGGCTGAATCCGTGGCAACGCTCAATGAACACTTTGCCGACGAGTCACCGCTGCCCCGGGGTCAACAGGACAGCGCCGCCTACGCAACCGTGTTCGAGTGGTTGCAGGCGACGCTGGATGGGTGGTGGGCATCCGTTTAGAAGCAATATCAACAGATCGCAGCCTCGTTTCACTCGACAGCTCCTCCAGGGGATCGCGTAGACCTGTAGGAGCTGTCGAGTGAAACGAGGCTGCGATCTTTTCGACTACATCAACATTCGCAACCGATCACGGTGCTGGCAGGCCGTTGCACCGCAACACTCAACTCAAACCCTTCATCCAGCCACCCGGTCACCCCGCCGATCATTTCCTTGACCGGGTAACCCAGCGCCGCCAGTTTCACGGCAGCCTTGTTGGCACCGTTGCAGTGGGGCCCGGCGCAATACACCACGAACACGCTGGTTTTCGGGTAGGCCGCCAGACTTTCAGCGGTCAGCAGTCGCCCCGGAATATTGATCGCTCCCGGCACATGGCCACGCTCGAACGCGAGCGGGCCGCGCACGTCCACCAGGACAAAATCCACTTCGCAGGCCTGTTGGCTGCCGTGGACGTCGGAACAGTCGGTTTCGAAGGTCAGACGGTTGCTGAAATGCATCAGGGCGATGGCCGATGGGGCGGCGGGAATCTCGCGGACCAGGCTGGTCATGGGCTGTACTCCAAAGTCTCGGTGGGTGTGAGAAGACTTTATCCGCCCGACGCTTGCGGCTACAGTGGCGCACAAGACACTCACCGGGAACTTTCCGCCAAATGCAGCCCACCCCTGGATTGGTCACAATTCTGGCCTACGACGGCCTCTGTACATTCGAATTCGGCATCGCTGTGGAGATCTTCGGCCTGGCACGGCCGGAGTTCGACTTCCCTTGGTACGAGCACCGGATCGCCGCCGTCGATCAAGGCCCAATGCGCGCCATGGGCGGCATTCAGGTGCTGGCCGATGGCGGCATGGAACTGCTCGAGGACGCCCGGACCATCATCATTCCCGGCTGGCGTGATCGCAGCGCCCCAGTGCCTGAGGCATTGATCGCGGCCCTGCGCCAGGCCCATGCGCGGGGTGCGCGGCTGCTGTCGATCTGCTCGGGCGTGTTCGTGCTGGCGGCCACCGGTTTGCTCGACGGTCGCGGCGCCACCACGCACTGGCGCTACACCGCTGAGTTGGCCGAGCGTTTTCCGAACATTCTGGTCGATCCGGACGTGCTCTATGTCGATTCAGGTCAACTGATCACCTCGGCCGGCAGCGCTGCCGGTATCGATGCCTGCCTGCACTTGGTGGCGCGGGACTTCGGCACGCAGGTGGCCAATTCGGTGGCGCGACGGCTGGTGATGTCGCCACAACGCACCGGCGGCCAGGCGCAGTTCATTCCGACACCGGTCAGTCCTACGCCGCGTAGCGATTTGTCGCGCGTCATGCAATGGGCACGCGAGCGTTTGCATGAACCGCTGGAGGTTCGCGAGCTGGCGAGTGAGGCGGCCATGAGTGAACGGACGTTTCTGCGCCGCTTCACTGAAGCCACCGGCATGCCGCCCAAAGCCTGGTTACAGCACGAACGCCTGGGCCGGGCCCGCGAGCTGCTTGAGAGTACGAGCCAGAACACCGACCAGATTGCCCAACGCTGCGGTTATCGCTCGGTGGAGAGTTTTCGGGTGGCGTTTCGCGGCGTGGTAGGGGTGCCGCCGTCGGTGTATCGGGAGCGGTTTGGGCGGGAGGTTAAAGCAATAATTTGAGGTGTTCTTTAGAGCCTCATCGCGAGCAAGCTCGCTCCCACAGTTGACCGAGTTGTCTGGACGGACGTCGCTCTATGTGGGAGCGAGCTTGCTCGCGATGAGGCCAGCCCAGACACTGGTTATCTCAAGGCTTGCGCAGCAGATACGTATCCATAATCCACCCATTCTCCAACCGAGCAGCCTTGCGCACCCGTTCGATCTCATCCGCCACATCCTTGAGCTTGCCGCTGATCAGGATTTCATCCGGCGTCCCCAGGTAGGCCCCCCAGTAAATCTCCGTCTCCTGGTCCGCCACTCGATGGTAGGAATCTTCTGCATCCAGCATCACCACCAGGCTGTCGGCATCGCTCACCTGCCCCGCCGCCAGCCGCCGGCCGGTGGTGATTTCAATCGAGCGGCCAATGCTGTTCAGTGGCACTTTATGCTGCGCCGCCAGCGCCTGGACACTGGTGATACCGGGGATCACTTCGAACTCGAAGACGCCCCGGCCTGAGGCCAGAATCGCCTGCAAGATCCGGATGGTGCTGTCGTACAACGCCGGGTCGCCCCAGACCAGAAAACCGGCGCACTGGTCGTCGGTCATTTCCTCGTTGATCAACCGTTCGAAGGTCTGCTGTTTGGCCAGGTTCAGGTCTTCCACGCTGGCCCTGTAGTCCACATCACCGCGTTCGCGCTCAGGGCTGTGGGCTTCAATGAAACGGTAGTCGCGATCGGTGATGTAGCGCTCGCAGATCTCGCGGCGCAGGTCGATCAGTTTGTCTTTGCTCTGGCCCTTGTCCATGAGGAAAAACACGTCGACGAGGTTCAGCGCTTTCACGGCTTGCATCGTGATGTAGTCGGGGTTGCCGGCACCGACGCCAATGACCAGAAGTTTTTTCATCAACGTGTTCCCTCAAGGTCCGTGCCCAGCAAGCGTAGGCGCCAGCGGCCGTTGAACCGCAACTCGATGGCCGACAGCGGTTCAACGTCGATCAGGTTGAACGCCGCGCCTTGCAGCACCTGCGTCAGCGCGGCGCGCATGACAAATGGATGGGTGATGGCAACGATGTGCCCCGGTGTTGCCTCCAGCGTTTTCAGCCAAGCGGCCACCCGCTCACCGAGTTGCACCACCGACTCGCCACCGTGGGGCGCGGAATTCGGGTCATCGAGCCAGATCTGCAGCGCTTCGGCTGCGGATTTCTGCAGATCATCGATCCGCGCACCTTTCCAGATCCCGAAATCGCAATCCCTCAATGCCTCGACAATCTCCACTTCGCTGCCGAACAACTCGGCGGTTTGCCGGGTTCGCAGTTCAGGTCCACACACCAGTCGCGGCGTCCCCTTGAACTGAGCACGACGCGATCCCCTTGCCAATTGCCAATCCATCTCTATTGGCTCATTCGTAGGAAAACACGCCAATTTCTGTGCGACGGTTCGAGCGTGGCACATCAGGGTCAAACGGGTCGCCTGCACGAAGGATCACTCTGTCGATGGAATGGAAAACGGCAACACACCGCAAACAATTGCCCAATTGTGCCGCAAGAAGCGCGATCCAGGGCGTTTCGTTTGATCCAGCAAATATGGGTTCTAACTCACACACACCTGAAAAAATCGGCGATATCCGACACCACTATGGGCGATGGCCTACAAGCTCAGTCGACTTCCATGTAGCCCACGGCTCACGGGGTTTTCGCTCTATTTTTGGGCTTTAAAAAACCATTGAAAAATTCACTAGACATGTAGAGTCCGCTACATAAATACTGTTTTAGCAATTTATGAAATGAAACCAACATATCCATCCAGCAGGAGCCCGGATGCCTTCTCTCAGAGACCTGATCACCGATCCCGGCCTGGAACTTACGCCGTCGGAACGCAAAGTCATCCGTGCCTTGCTGGACCAGTATCCGCGTAACGGACTGGGCCCGATGTCACGTTTGGCCGAACATGCCGGTGTCAGCGATCCCACCATCGTGCGACTGGTCAAAAAACTGGGTTTCAGCGGTTATGCCGATTTCCAGGATGCCCTGCTCAGCGACATGGACCACCGCCTCCGCTCCCCCAGCGCCCTGTTGCAGCCTCGCTCTCATCTTCAGAAAGGCGACGCCTGGAGCCATTATCTGGCGGACAGCCATCGAGCGCTGGCGGACACCCATGCACTGACCCAGCCCGAAGATGTGCGGATTCTGGTGGAATGGCTGCTCGACACCCGCCATCACGTGCACTGCTTCGGGGGGCGCTTCAGCAGTTTCCTCGCCAATTACTTGCTTAACCACCTGCGCCTGCTGCGTCCAGGCTGTTTCGCCCTGGAAGACAACGCGCAACTGCCCGATCGATTGTTCGACGTGCAGCGTCAGGACGTGGTGCTGGTGTTCGACTATCGCCGCTACCAGTCACAGGCCCTGCGCGTGGCCAATGCGGCGAAAAGTCGATATGCACGCGTAGTGTTGTTTACCGACATCTATGCTTCACCGTTGCGGGAAATGGCCGACCTGATTATCAGTGCGCCGGTGGAGTCGGTATCGGCCTTCGACACCCTGGTTCCGGCGCTGGCCCAGGTCGAGGCGCTGATTGCCTGCCTGACCTTGCGCAGCCCGGATCTGGCCGATCGCCTGGAAGGCATCGACGCCCTGCGGACCGACTTCGACACCCACCTGCTGGAGGATAAATAAGGATGTTCACGCTCCCCCACCACTCCCCTCGGGATTTGCCATTCGTCACCGATCACACCGCGCTGTTGCTGGTGGACATGCAACGCGCCTGGCTTGAACCGCAGTTCGACCCGCACCTCAACGGACCGGACGCCGAGTACTTCCTGACCCGCACCCACATGCAGGTGGTGCCCAATCAACGCCGGCTGCTCAGCGCCTTTCGCAGCGCCCGGCAAAACGTGCTGCACACGATCATCGAAAGCCTCACCGCCGACGGCCGCGACCGCTCACTGGACCACAAACTCTCGGACATGCACTTGCCCAAGGGCAGCCCGCAAGCGCGGATCATCGACGACCTGACCCCGGCAGAAAACGAAATCGTGCTGCCCAAGACCTCGTCCGGGGTCTTCAACTCCACCCACATCGACTACGTGCTGCGTAACCTCGGGACGCGGCATCTGATCATCGCCGGCATCGTCACCGACCAGTGCGTGGACATGGCCGTGCGTGACGCCGCGGACCGCGGCTACCTGGTAACGCTGGTGGAAGATGCCTGCGCGACTTACACACCCGCGCGGCATCAGGCCTGCCTGAATGCAATCAAGGGTTACTGCTGGATCACCGACACCCAGACTGTGCTCGGCCGGTTGCAGGAGATGCAGCCATGAGCGAGCGCCTGTTGCCACTGCCCATGACCACCCTCGTCACCACCGACCTGATCGGCGTGACACGCGGACGCTCCTTTCCCACGGACGAGCTCGAGCACTATCAAAGGACAGGTTGTGGCTGGGTGCCTGCCAACAGCGCGCTGACCCCGCAAGACATCATCGCCTACGCCAACCCGTGGGGCGCTTATGGCGATTTGCGGCTGATGCCCGATCCGGCCAGCCGAGTGACGGTCAGTAACGGCCCGGATGCCAACGCTCCGGCGCTGGATTTTATTCACAGTGACATTCGCGAAACCGATGGCCGCCCGTGGGGTGCCTGCCCGCGTACGGTGTTGCGCAATGAGGTAGAGCGTTATCGCGCCGAGTTGGGCTTGCAGGTCAATGCGGCGTTCGAGCATGAATTCAACTTGAACACCGGCGACGTTGAACACCTGGCGTTTTCTCTGCAAGCCCAGCGTCAGGGTGCCGAGTTTGGCGGTTGGCTGCTCAGCGCCCTGCGTGCCGGTGGCGTCGAGCCGGAAATGTTCCTGCCCGAGTACGGTAAGCATCAATACGAAATCACCTGTCGCCCGACCCTGGGTGTGGCCGCTGCCGATCGCGCGGTGAACGTTCGTGAAATCACTCGCGAGATCGCCCGGCAAATGGGCCTGGAGTTGAGCTTCGCGCCCAAGACCTCGGAGCATGCGGTGTGCAACGGTGTGCACCTGCACGTCAGCCTGCTGGACCTGGCTGGCCAACCGGTGATGTACGACGCCGGCACCACCAATGGCTTGTCGACCCTCGGCCAGCACTGGGCCGCCGGCATCCTGCATCACCTGCCCGCGCTCTGTGCGTTTACCGCACCGACGCCGGTATCCTACGAGCGCTTGCAGCCTCATCACTGGAGCGCGTCCTACGCGTGCCTCGGGCAACGCAACCGCGAAGCGGCGCTGCGAATCTGCCCGACGACAAGCCTGGGCGGCAAATCGGTGGCGTCGCAATACAACCTGGAATTTCGCGCCATGGACGCCACGTCCTCACCGCACCTGGCCATGGCCGCCGTACTGATTGCCGGTCGACTGGGCATCGAACAACGCCTGGCCTTGAACGCAATCACCGATGAAGTCCCCGACTCCCTGAACGAAGAACAACGCCAGGCGCGCGGCATCGTCGCCCTGCCCGCTTCCCTTGCCCAGGCCCTGGACTGCCTGCGCAACAGCGAGGCACTGATTGAAGCCCTGCCGAGCGCGTTGCTGGACACCTACTTCGCCCTTAAAACCGAGGAACTGACGCTGACGGAACAGCTGTCGCCCGCCGAACGCTGTGAGCACTATGCGCGCCTGTACTGAATCTGCTGAGCTCGGTCTATACACCGAGCCCGCGTACACCCTGAGCCGGGAAGACTCCGGCCACCCGTTGATTCTGGTCTGCGAGCACGCCAGCCGTTTTATTCCGGCCGGGTTAAATGACCTGGGCCTGAGTCACGAGGCGGCCCGCGAGCACATCGCCTGGGACATCGGCGCCCTGGCGCTGGCCGAGGGCTTGTCCCAGGCACTGGGCGCAACCTTGTTGGCGGCCAATTATTCGCGACTGTTGGTCGACCTCAACCGACCGCGCCAAGCGCCGGACAGCATTCCGGCGCAGAGCGAGATTTATCAGGTACCAGGAAATCGGGATCTGGACGAAGCCACCCGCGAGTACCGTCGGCAAACCCTGTTCGAGCCGTTTCACTCGCGTCTGACAGACTTGATCGACGAACGTGTCGCTCAAGGCCGGCCGGTGCGGGTGGTGGGGGTTCACAGTTTCACGCCGGTCTATCACGGCCAACCCCGCGCGCTTGAAGTTGGCGTGTTGTATAGAGAGGCCAAGGAATATGCCCAGCGTTTGATCGATGGCTTGAGCCAGCACCCATTGAAAGTTGCCGGTAATGAGCCGTACAAAATCAACCCGCTGGGCGACATGACCGTGCCGGTCCACGGCGATGCACGCGGCCTGGAATCGGTGTTGATCGAGGTGCGCAACGACCTGCTGCGCACGCCTGAAGACGTCAGTCGCTTTACCGAATACCTGGCACCGCTGTTGTAAAGGAATCGCTTCAAACTCGCAGCTTGCAGCTGCTTTCATCCCAAGGAGAAAGGCTTCATGGAAATAGAAGAGTTCGGCTACAAGCAAGAGTTGAAAC
The DNA here is from genome assembly GCF_004402115.1 of Pseudomonas sp. F01002. Taxonomy (NCBI): domain Bacteria; kingdom Pseudomonadati; phylum Pseudomonadota; class Gammaproteobacteria; order Pseudomonadales; family Pseudomonadaceae; genus Pseudomonas; species Pseudomonas sp. F01002. The sequence goes on from NZ_SOPU01000006.1 coordinate 36,823, forward strand.
GCAGCCTGTCGCTGACCGACCTGGTGGTGTACGGGATGATCTTCATGATCCCCATCGCACCGTTTGGTGTTTATGGCTACGTCAACGCCGAGGCACCGGGGCTGGTACCGCTGGCCTACATCATCGGCATGGTGGCGATGCTCTTCACTGCCCTGAGTTACGGCAGCATGGCTCGGGCCTTTCCGATTGCCGGTTCGGTTTACTCCTACGCGCAACGGGGCCTGAACCAGCACGTAGGGTTTATCGCCGGTTGGCTGATGCTCCTCGATTACCTGCTGATTCCGCCGCTGCTGTATGTGTACGCGGCCATGGCCCTGAATCATTTGTACCCGGACATTCCGAAGGTCGGTTTCATCCTGGCCTTCCTGGTCAGCGCGACGTTCGTCAACTTGCGGGGCATCACCTTCACCGCGCGAATGAACATCATCTTTCTGCTGGCGCAACTGGTGGTGCTGGGGATCTTCCTGTTTTACGCCTGGAACGCGCTGCACAGTGGCGGCGGTAACGGTCAGCTGACACTGGCTCCGTTGTACAACCCCGAGACGTTCAACTTCGCCCTGCTGATGCAAGCGGTGTCGATTGCAGTGCTGTCGTTCCTCGGTTTCGATGCGATTTCCACCCTTGCCGAAGAGATCAAGGGTGACCCGGGCCGCAGCGTCGGCAAGGCCGCGCTGATCACGCTGATGGTCATGGGGGTGATCTTCGTCGTGCAGACCTGGATTGCGACAGATCTGGCGGCCGGCATGGGTTTCAAATCGGCTGACACGGCGTTTTATGAAATCGCTGAACTCGCAGCCGGCAGCTGGCTGGCAACCCTGACCGCCGTGGCTACTGCGCTGGCCTGGGGTGTTGCGGTGGCAATCACCTCCCAAGCGGCAGTGTCTCGTCTGCTGTTCGGCATGGCCCGGGACGGCAAGCTGCCAAAGGTACTGGCCAAGGTTCACCCCAAACACAACACGCCGTATGTGAGCATCTACCTGGTGGCCGTGCTGTCGCTGGTGATCTGCTACCTGTTCATCAACTCGGTGGACACCCTCACCTCGCTGGTGAATTTCGGCGCACTGAGCGGTTTCATGTTGCTGCACCTGACGGTCATCAACTACTACTGGCGTCGGCAGAAATCCGGCCAGGTGATCCGTCACCTGATCTGCCCGGCGATCGGCTTCATCATCGTCGCGGCGATCATGTACAACATGGGCGTCGATGCACAGAAACTCGGTCTGATCTGGATTGCCCTGGGCCTGGTCTACCTGTTTGTACTCAACAAGGTGGGCACCCGCACGGTACTGCCCGACCCAAGCAACGGCTGACAAGAAAAAGAGCGGCGTCTGACAAAAAATCAGGCGACCGCCGATTTAACGCGTGGAAACCGACAGTGATAGTCAGGTTCGGTGCCAACCGCCGAACCCTTTGATACAGGAGTGCATCCATGCTGGTCTTACGCCCAGTCGAGTTAACCGACCTGCCCCAGTTGCAGCAACTGGCGCGCGACAGTCTGGTAGGCGTCACGTCCTTGCCGGACGACACCGAATGCCTGCGCGAGAAGATTCTCGATTCCTGCGCCTCATTCGAAAAAGACGTTGAGGGTCATGGCCCGGAGAACTACTTCTTCGTGCTGGAAGATCTGACCCGAGAGCGTTTGGTGGGTTGCTCGGAGATCCTTGCCACCGCCGGTTTCAGCGAGCCGTTCTACAGCCTGCGCAACCGGCATTTCACCAGCGCCTCACGGGAGCTGAACATCGAGCATGGCGTGCCGGCGCTGTCGTTGTGTCACGACCTCAGCGGCCATACCTTGCTGCGAGGTTTTCATATTGACGCAGCGCTGGTGCGCACACGGTTCTCAGAACTGCTGTCCCGGGCGCGGTTATTGTTCATCGCCGCCCACTCGCGGCGCTTTGCCGAAGCCGTCATCACCGAGATCGTCGGCTTCAGCAGCGATGAAGGGCACTCACCGTTCTGGGATGCCGTGGGCAAGCACTTCTTCGACCTGCCCTACGCCGAGGCCGAGCGGCTTTGCGGCCTGGAAAGCCGAACCTTCCTCGCCGAACTGATGCCTCAATACCCAATCTACGTGCCGATGCTGCCCCAGGCTGCACAGGACTGCATCGGCCGCATCCACCCCGATGGCCAGGAAGCCTTCGATATCCTCGAACGCGAAGGCTTCGAAACCAACAGCTATATCGACCTGTTCGACGGCGGTCCGACGCTGTATGCACGCACTCCCGGCATCCGCTCCATCGCCCAGAGCCAGACCGGCACGGCGGAACCGGGCTCGCAGATCGATGCCCGTGGCAGCTATCTGGTGAGCAACGATTCGCTGAAGGACTATCGCGCCATCGTCGCCGATCTGGATTACCAGGCCGGGCAACCTGTGGGGTTGAGCGCCGAGATGTGCGCCGCCCTGAACGTGACCGAAGGCAGCCCGATCCGGCTGATCGCCCTGTGAGCATCACCCGGCCCCGCGCCCAACGACAGCGCCCGAGCGGGCGTGCAGAAGGAGTTGCATCATGATTGTCCGCCCGGTTCACGTCACCGACCTGCCCGCCTTGCTGAACCTGGTGCACCAGGCTGGCCCCGGCTTCACCACCCTGCCGGCCAACGAGGAACGCCTGAGCCACCGGGTGCGCTGGGCCCAACGAACCTTCGCCGAACAGGTCGAACGCGCCGATGCCGATTACCTCTTCGTACTCGAAGACGACGATCAGCAACTGGTGGGCGTCAGTGCCCTGGTGGGCGCCGTGGGCCTGCGCGAGCCCTGGTACAACTACCGGGTCGGGCTCACGGTCAGTTCGTCACCGGACCTGGGTATCCGGCGACAGATTCCGACGTTGTTCCTGAACAATGAAATGACCGGCCAATCGGAGATTTGCTCGCTGTTTCTGCGACCCGATCAACGCCAGGGCAGTAACGGTCGATTGCTGTCGTTGGGGCGTTTGTTGTTTGTGGCCGAATTTCCGCACCTGTTCGGCGATAAACTCATCGCCGAACTGCGTGGCAGCGCCGACGAACATGGCTGTTCACCGTTCTGGGACAGCCTGGGCCGGCACTTCTTCAAGATGGACTTCAGCCACGCCGATCACTTGTCGGGGCTGGGCAGCAAGTCGTTCATCGCTGAACTGATGCCACGCCAACCGCTCTACACCTGCCTGCTTACCGAACAGGCCCAGGCCGTGATCGGCAAGGCGCACCCGAACACGGAACCGGCGCTGAAAATCCTCACCGCCGAAGGGTTTGCCCATAAGGGTTACATCGACATCTTCGACGCCGGCCCGGTGATCGAAGCCCCGGTCTCGAATATCCGCGCCGTGCGCGACAGCCAACCGCTGCTGCTGGCCATCGGCACGCCCGACGAGCAGGCCCCGGTGTGGCTGATCCACAACCGTCGCCTGGAAAACTGCCGCATCACCGCCGCCCAGGCCAGGCAGGTGGGCAACAGCCTGATCGTCGACCGCCTCACCGCCAAACGCCTGCAACTGCAACCCGGCAACTCGGTACGCGCCGTGCCGCTGCTCAATCAACAACAGCAGTCGGTGGCGGCGTGACCGACGGTGGTCCGTCCGCCTCTGCAAATTCGTCATCATCCTTCCCCCGCTCGCGTGATAGCCTTTTGTTCCTTCGGCGTTGACACTTTTGCTCAAGCCCTTCCATTCCCATTGCAGTGGTGGAACTCATATGTCCAGGCTTTCTCATCAAGATTTACGCCGTAACTTTCGCGAGCTGTTCGCCTCCAACGCCTGCTATCACACGGCGTCGGTCTTCGACCCGATGTCGGCCCGCATTGCCGCTGACCTGGGTTTTGAAGTGGGGATCCTGGGCGGTTCAGTCGCATCGTTGCAGGTACTGGGCGCCCCCGACTTTGCCTTGATCACCCTCAGCGAGTTTGCCGAGCAGGCCACTCGCATTGGCCGTGTCGCCCAATTGCCGGTCATCGCCGACGCCGACCACGGCTACGGCAACGCGCTCAACGTCATGCGCACCATCGTCGAACTCGAACGTGCCGGTGTGGCCGCCCTGACCATCGAAGACACGCTCCTGCCCGCCCAGTTCGGCCGCAAGTCCACTGACCTGATCGGGGTGGCGGAAGGCGTCGGCAAGATTCGTGCGGCACTGGAAGCACGGGTCGATTCGGAAATGGCAATCATCGCCCGCACCAACGCCGGGATCCTGCCGGTGCAGGAAGTCATCAGCCGTACCTGTCATTACCAGCAGGCCGGTGCGGACGGGATTTGCATGGTGGGCGTGCGGGACTTCGACCACCTCGAACAAATCGCCGAGCACCTGAGCGTGCCGCTGATGCTGGTCACCTACGGCAATCCGCTGCTGCGCGACGATAAACGCCTGGCCAAACTGGGTGTGCGCGTCACCATCGATGGTCACGGCGCCTACTTCGCCGCGATCAAGGCCACGTATGACAGCCTGCGGGAACAGCGGCAGATCTTTACTCAGGCGTCGGACCTGAGCGCTACCGAACTGACCCATACTTATACGCAGCCTGAGGAGTACATCCGTTGGGCGGAAGAGTTTATGAGCGTCAAGGAGTAACCGATTCCACCGAAAAGATCGCAGCCTTCGGCAGCTCCTACAGGGTGTACGCCATCTCAATGTAGGAGCTGCCGCAGGCTGCGATCTTTTGATCTTGCCTACACCGCGGCTTTGAACTCCACCTCCCGCTGCAACGCCCGCGCCTGAACCACATCCAGCATCGCGCAGCCTTCGCGCATCAGCAGATGAACCGCCCGGGTAACGCGCATCAGATCGCAATCGGAAATGTCTTTGAGGTTCAGGCTGGACAAGGTGTCCGCCAGATCGCGAACCACGGTGAAGCGATGCGCAGCGCAAGCGGCGATGTCGCTGAGTTCTTTGTGAGTGTTGATGAAGAGCACCGGGGTTTCGGCGTCGTAGGTGTCGATGGGGAGGTAACGGGGCATGACTTGGTCGAACATGGGTGTAACTCCAAATAGAGCAACCACCGTTCGCGGCCAAGCGAATTAGGTGGCAGCTGTGTGCGGGTTGGCCGACCGGCACACCCTAAATCCGGCACACCCGAGGGTGTCCCGCGCACAGCTGCCATAACACGATGTTCAGACATAAAAAGGTCTAAACAATGACGCTGATGCGTTTGGGGTGACCGACCGGCCAAGGTCGTTCGCGGTGTTTTCCGCGAGCCCGAACTATAGGGGTCGATGCCGAAACGCGGCAACAGGGTACGTTGTAGGAAACGTCTTGGAAAGTTGTGCGCCACAAGTTGATCGTTCCCACACGGTGTGGGAACGATTGGCAAGCTGTGCGGCTTATTTCTTGGTGAGTTCCATAATCATCCGCGACAACAGATAAATCCGCGGTGCCACACTCTCAACCTCCGCGTATTCCTCCGGCGTATGAATATTCCCGCCAACAATCCCGAACCCATCCAGCGTCGGCGTACCCACACCCGCGGACAGGCTGGCATCCGCCGCCCCACCGCTACCCTCTTCCGTCAACTTGCGCCCAATCTCCCCGTAAATCCCCTGAGCCATGGCCATCAACCGATCCGATTCCGGCGTTTGCGGCATCGGCGGCAATCCGCGCTGCAGTGTGGTGGTGACTTCGGTGTCAGCAATCAGCTTGTCTTTCGAAACCCGCGCCAGGTCCTTTTCGATCCGGTCAAACTCTTCCGGCACCGCTGCCCGCACGTCTGCCTTGGCGGTGGCTTGATCCGGAATCACGTTGGTGCGGTCGCCAGCCTTGAGCACGGTGAAGTTGATGGTGGTTTTCTTCTCCGCATCGCCCAGTTTGCCGAGCTGCAAAATCTGGTGCGCCGCTTCCATGGCGGCGTTGCGTCCCAGCTCCGGCGCGACACCGGCATGAGCCGCCTTACCCTTGACCTCGACCACCGCGGTGGCACTGCCTTTGCGCCACACCACCAGGCCATCCGCCGGGCGGCCGGGTTCGAGGTTGAGGGTGACGTCGTGGGCCTTGGCGGTTTTCTTGATCAGGTCGGTGGCGATGTCCGAGCCGGTTTCTTCGCTGGCGTCGAGCAGGAAGGTGATTTGCGCGTAGTCCTTGAAGTCGAGGTTTTTCAGGACTTTCAGCGCGTAGATCCCGGCAACGATGCCGCCCTTGTCGTCCATCACGCCCGGCCCGTAGGCGCGACCGTCCTTGATGTGGAACGGACGCTCGGCGGCCGAACCTTCCTTGAAGACGGTGTCCATGTGCGCCATCAGCAGGATTTTCGCTTTGCCGGTGCCTTTCAGGGTCGCGATCACATGGCTGCTTTTGTCCGGTGTATTGGGCACAAGCTCGATGGTCGCCCCGAGTTTTTTCAGTTCGTCGATGGCGATGTCGCTGACTTTGGTCAGGCCCGGTTCATAACCTGAACCGGAGTCGATGTTCACCAAACGTTCCAGTAACTTCAGTGCTTCGCCCTTGTACTGTTCGGAATCGGCGAGGACTTGCTTGTGCGGTTCGGCGGAAACTGCGGGAGCGAAAGCGCCGAGGGCGAGGGCGAGGGTCAGGCCAAGGCTGGTGGCCAGTAGGGAGCGAGGGAGATTGAACGTCATGAATCGATCCTTGTTTCGTGTCGGGGGTGAAAAACACCCTACCTGACTACGGCGCAAGGCTCTAGACCCGATGCGACACTGAGCGTTCGGCTTTGGACCGAGTTGAAGCCATCGCGAGCAAGCTCGCTCCCACAGTGATCCGGGTGATCGCAAAATGTGGGCAGCACCCAGATCCCCTGTGGGAGCGAGCTTGCTCGCGATGGCGGAATGTCAGGCGACATTACTGGTGATGGATCACACCGAATCAAGTAATTCGTGACGCGGTTCGCCATCGCCACAACAGATGACGCGGTTGCGACCGGTAGCTTTGGCTTCGTAGAGCGCCTGGTCGGCGTCGTTGAGCCACAGGGTCGCGTCGGTGTGGGCCGGGTTGAAGGCGGCCAGGCCGATGCTCAGGCTGACTGTCAGCGCCGGGCTCTGCTCATAACCCAAGGTGGCGAAGCGATCACGCAGGGCATCCATCACGGCCGCAGCGCTCGTGAGCGGAAGGTCCGGGAGGATCACGCAGAACTCGTCGCCACCGTAGCGCCCGGCAACATCCGCCGCGCGCAAGTTCTGCTTGAGCATTTTGCTCAACTGACGCAGGACGATGTCCCCGGCAACGTGGCCGTAGGTGTCGTTTATGGATTTGAAATGATCGATGTCGATCAGCGCAATCGCCCCGCCCTGCTGCTGACGTTTGCAACGCTGGAGTTCGACTTCCAGTTGATCCTTCCAGGCGCCGTGGTTCAGCAGGCCGGTGAGGCTGTCGGTGCGGCTCAGGGCCAGCAATTCACGCTTTTGTCGGCCGAGGGTGTGGGCCTGGCGGAAGCAGATCCAGCCCAATGCCAGCGGATACAAACACATCAAGGGCAAACAGGCATACATCTGCACTTGGCTGGTTTGCGGGATGAAGGCGGGGGAGAAAATCAGCAGTCCGACGCCTATCCCGAGAATCTGCGCCACGGTTCCCGCCAACAGGAAACGCAAACCGCCAATGGCCACATTGTTCATCGCCATCATGGACAGGGTCGTCGCGCCGGGCAGCGGATTGAACTGCATGGCAGCGACCCAAAAGCCGCCGAGAAAGGCGTCCACCAGCAGGTTGCGGTGTTCAGCGTGATAAGGCACTTGCGCGCGGCGCGCCCATTGATAAGCCAGGTGCGGCCAGAGTACGGCGTTGAGCAGCATCGCCACCCAGACCCACGGTGCAGGGTTGAGTGGATACATCGCCGCGCTCACGAGCAACAGCCCCAAAGCTAATCCCAGGATTCGCGATGTATAAAGCCTCCTGGCCAGTGAAAGTCCTTTTCCTCCCGTTTTTCCCATAGGAGCCTCTGCGCCACAGAACGGAACCTGAAAACACTAGGGTTTCAAGTGTGGTGAGAGTCTATCAGGGTAACGTCAAATAGCCATCACCGGCTGGCGGTCTGAATACCCAGGCATAGCCATGAGGCGAGCGCCCAATGTTTGGCTATACATGAAAGGAGGGTTCGATCAATAACGATAAAAAAGGAGGCCCATGCAGACCTTTCAAGTGTTGATCATCGGCAGCGGTTTTGGCGGCCAGTGCGCGGCGATCAATTTGCTCCAGGCAGGCATCAGCGATTTCTGCCTGCTGGAACGGCGGGACTTTTTCGGCGGCACCTGGTGCCAAAACACCTACCCTGGTGCCGCGGTCGACGTGCCCTCGCCGCTCTATTCGCTGTCCTTCGCGCCCTACCGCTGGACGCAAATGTTCGCCGAGCAGGCCGAACTGCACCACTACACCCAGTACGTGGTGGAGCACTTCGGCCTGCGAGACAAGGTGGAACTGCAGGCTAATGTCGAGCGCATCGAATGGGACGATGACGGCAAACGCTGGGCGGTGCACACCGCCAGCAAAGGCACGTTCCATGCGCAGTTCCTGATCAACGCCACCGGGCCGTTGAGCCAACCCGTGATTCCACACTTCGAGGGCCAGGAGCGGTTTCAGGGCAAGACTTTTCACACCAACAACTGGGATCACACCTACGATTACCGGCAAAAACGCGTGGCCATCGTTGGCAGCGGCGCCAGCGCGGCCCAGGTGATTCCGACGATTGCCCCGGACGTCGAGCATCTGCATGTGTTCCAGCGCACGCCTCACTGGGTATTGCCTCGGGCCGACCGTGCCTTTGGGCCATTCCAGCGTTGGTTACTGGGGCTCAAACCGGCCTACAAACTGTTGCGCTGGATGATCTACTGGCTGTTCGAAACCCGGGTGATTGCCTTCAAGTATTCGAAACCAGCGATCCGCTTGGTCCAGCAACACGCCCTGCGCTTCCTCAAACGGCAAGTGCCCGACCCCCAATTACGGCAAAAACTGACACCCGACTACGTCATCGGCTGCAAACGGGTGATCATCTCAAGCACCCTGTACCCGGCGCTGGGTCGCAGCAATGTGAGCCTGCACAGCCGCGAGCAAGGCATCGCCGCCATCGATGAAACCGGCATCGTCACCCAGGACGGCCAACACATCGACCTGGACCTGATCGTCTGGTCCACCGGTTACGACGCCACCGACGGGGTGATTTCCTACCCGGTCACCGGCAAAAACGGCACACAACTCAAAGATTTCTGGGCCCAGTATCCGCGGGCCTATCTCGGCACCAGCCTGCCGGACTTCCCCAACCTGTTTATCGTCACCGGCCCCAACACGGGCATTGGCCACACCTCGGCGCTGTTCATCATCGAGTCCCAGATGAATTACATTCTCGATTGCATCCGCACGTTAAAAGAACACGGTTTGCGCAGCATCGAAGTACGCCCCGAAGCAGAACGTACCTACACTGAAATGATCCACCGGGAGATGGAACGCACCGTCTGGAAGTCCGGGGGCTGCCACAGTTGGTATCAAAGCAAGAGCGGTCATGTGATTGCGATGTTTCCGGGCTTCAGTTTCAGCTATCACCGGTTGACCAGGGCGCTGAAACCCGCCGATCACATTCTGTCCTGATCACGTAAAAGGAAGATGCCTGATGCTTTTGTTGGTTGTCGCAATCGCAGTTTTCGCGGCCTGGAGCTGGTTGAGTTACCCGGCCATCGGTTATTGGCTCTATGACTTGGACATGTCGATAGAGGCCAAGCTGTATGGACTGCACAAAATTGTCGTGCCGATCGCCGAAATGACCGTCTCGACCTGGCAAGGCGGGCCGTACGAAGCGTCCAGCAGCGTGCTGATGCTCCACGGCTACAGCGCCGACAAAAACATCTGGCTGCGTTTTGCCCGGCACTTTGTCGGCAACTATCGGGTGATCATCCCCGACATCGCCGGCCATGGCGAAACCGGCTTCAAGGCGGGCGGCGGCTACGACATTCCTTTGCAGGCCAAGCGGATGATCCAGTTGCTCGATGTCTGCGGCGTCGAGAAAGTCCACGTGATCGGCAACTCGATGGGCGGCTACATGGCAGCGTGGCTGGCGGCCACGTACCCGGATCGCATCGTTTCGGTGGCCCTGATCGACCCGGCAGGTGTCACCGCCCCCGAAGCCAGCGACCTGGAGCGGCATTTGGCCAAGGGCCACAACCCGTTCCTGATTCACTCAAGGGAAGAATTCCAGCGTTTCTACGCCATGACCATGGCCGAACCGCCGTGGGTACCCAAGGTGGTGCTGGACGCCATCGCGCAACGCTATGAACAGAGTCGCGATGAGCTGGAAGAAATCTTCAACGACTTCCGTGCCAGCCCGCCGATGGAGCCGAAACTGCCCGACATCAAGTGCCAGGCGCTGTTGCTGTGGGGACACAAGGACCGCTTGATCGATGTCAGCAGCGTGGCGATCTGGAGCAAAGGCATCGCCGATCTGCGAGTGGAAGTCTGGGACCACACCGGCCATATGCCGATGGTGGAACAACCGACGAACACGGCGCGGTTGTATCGGGAGTTTTTGGCATCGCTGCGCTCGGAACTTCCGGTGTAGCAGCTGCCGAGCCTGCGAGGCTGCNGTTCGGCTGCGCAGCAGTCGCAAACCCTGTATGCACGTTCCTTCTGACACACCACAGTGGCTGATTTCACGACTGCTTCGCAGCCGAACGCAGCCTCGCAGGCTCGGCAGCTGCTACAACAAGCAGTCCTTTGCAGAATGAAGTTCGTAAGATTCTTCGTTTGTCAGCGCCGCGCAAGGCTGCGATCTTTTCCCGCATCCTTTACGTCACCGCGCCAGGAATTCTTTCAT
>NZ_SOPU01000006.1:47543-50595 GCF_004402115.1 Pseudomonas sp. F01002
GAGTCACCCGAACTTCGTCAGCCCTGACCTGATCCGCCAACGCTTCTCCAAAGCGATGTCCGACATGTACCGCGAAGAAGTGCCGCTGTACGGCGCGCTGATGGAACTGGTGGAACAGACCAACCGTCACGTGCTGGACAGCGATCCACAGATCGCCCGACAGTTGAACAGCACCGGTGAAATCCAGCGCCTGGACCTGGAGCGGCATGGCGCTATCCGTGTCGGCACCGCCGATGAACTGGCCACCCTCGCCCGGCTGTTTGCGGTGATGGGCATGCAACCGGTGGGTTATTACGACCTGACCCCGGCCGGCGTGCCGGTGCACTCCACGGCTTTTCGCGCGGTGCATGAAGCAGCGTTGCAGGTCAGCCCGTTCCGGGTATTCACCTCCCTGCTGCGCCTGGAACTGATCGAAGACCTGGAACTGCGAGCGTTCGCCCAATCGGTGCTGGATAAGCGTTCGATCTTCACGCCCACTGCGCTGACCCTCATCGATCGTGCCGAAACCCAGGGCGGCCTCACCGAACAGGAGGCCCAGGACTTCGTTGAACAGGCGTTGGAAACGTTCCGCTGGCATCACACCGCCACCGTGACCGCCGAGCAGTACCGCAAACTCAGCGCCCAGCATCGCCTGATCGCCGACGTGGTGGCGTTCACCGGCCCGCATATCAACCACCTGACGCCGCGCACCCTGGACATCGACATCGTCCAGGCGCAAATGCCTGCCCATGGCATCACCCCCAAAGCGGTGATCGAAGGCCCGCCCCGCCGTCAGTGCCCGATTCTGCTGCGCCAGACCAGTTTCAAGGCCCTGGACGAGCCTGTCGCCTTCACCGATCAAGCCGAGAATCGTGGCAGCCACAGCGCCCGTTTCGGCGAAATCGAGCAACGCGGCGCAGCGCTCACCCCCAAAGGCCGGGCGCTTTACGACCGTTTGCTCAACGCTGCCCGGGATGAATTGAAAGACTTCCCCAATGAGGCCAATGCCGCACGTTACAACGGGCTGATGGCGCAGCACTTTGCAGAATTCCCTGACACCGTTGAGGGCATGCGCCAACAGGAACTGGCGTACTTTCGCTACTTCGTCACGGAAAAAGGGTTGGGAGCCGACGAGCTGAAATCGTGGTCGCTGGAGGATCTGCTCAGCGGCGGGTATTTGAAGGTTGAACCGTTGGTGTACGAAGATTTCCTGCCAGTCAGCGCTGCGGGGATTTTTCAGTCGAACCTGGGGGATGCGGCGCAAACCCACTATGGCGTGCATTCGAACCAGCAGGTGTTCGAGAAGGCGCTGGGTCGATCGACGATTGATGAGTTGGCGTTGTATGCCGAGACGCAGCGGCGCTCGATCGAGGAATGTTTCGCAGCGTCGAGCCTCGCTGTCTGAAGCGTGGCACAAACATGTAGCAGCTGGCGCAGCCTGCGTCCGGCTGCGTCCGGCTGCGCAGCAGTCGTTGTATCCGCCGCCGCGGTCTTTCAGACACACCGTGTTTGCCGGTTTTACGACTGCTGCGCAGTCGGACGCAGGCTGCGCCAGCTGCTACATGTCAGATTTAGCGGAGCTTCGCCAATAGTTCTTGTGCCGCTGCTTCAGAGGAAGCCGGATTCTGACCGGTGATCAGCAAACCATCAGTGAGCACATAACTCGCCCAGTCAGCACCTTTGGAATAGACACCACCCTTCTCCTTAAGCATGTCCTCCACCAAAAACGGCACAACCTTCGTCAGTTGCACCGCCTCTTCCTCAGTGTTGGTAAACCCCGTTACGCGCTTGCCTTTGACCAGCGGCTGGCCGTCCGCACCCTTGACGTGACGCAACACACCCGGTGCGTGGCAGACGGCCGCGACCGGTTTGCCCGCCTGGTAAAACGTCTCGATCAGAGCGATCGAAATTTTGTCTTCGGCCAAATCCCACAGCGGGCCATGGCCGCCCGGGTAGAAAATCGCGTCGTAATCTTCAGCTCTCGCGCTGCTCAGCAGAGCGGTAGACGCCAATGCGGACTGGGCGGCAGAGTCTTTGCGAAAGCGCTCGGTGGCCGCGGTTTGCGCGTCCGGCTCGTCGCTTTTTGGGTCCAGCGGCGGTTGGCCGCCCTTGGGCGAGGCCAGGGTCAACTGAGCGCCGGCGTCCTTGAAGGCGAAATACGGCGCGGCGAATTCCTCCAGCCAGAAGCCGGTTTTCTTACCCGTGTCACCCAATTGATCGTGTGACGTTAGAACCATAAGGATTTTCATGTCGTTCTCCTTGAGTTCGCAGATGTTCATTCATCTCGGCGCTGAGTTTGACCTCCAAGCTGCAGCATTCGTTGCACCTGTCACCCTAGCGGTTTTACTGCCGGTTTTCGGCGAATGAGACGATTGGTCACCCGAATGATGGCTAACCGCCTTGATGCGCAAGAAGTTGCGCACTCACCGCTGCAAAAGCTCTTCCCGGGAGGCTGATCGCCCGGCCTGTCAGGCGCCCCAGCCAAGTGCGCAAGAAGTTGCGCAGTACTGCGCAACTTCTTGCGCACATTCACAGGCGATCGCGGCCGAACATTCTTCGCGAGCGCTGAAAACCATCTCAACCTACTGATTTATATAGCCTTCACCGTTTATGGCACGGTCCTTGATAACAGTCAGGCACCCACCGGGCGATACCGCCTCCCGGGCACCCTAACTTTTAGCAAGGAGCACATCCATGGCTACACCAGCGTACATGTCCGTCACTGGCGAGAAACAAGGTCTGATCACTGCCGGCGCATTCACCGCCGACTCGGTTGGCAACACCTACCAGGAAGGTCACGAAGACCAGGTCATGGTTCAGGCTTTCAGCCACGACGTGATCATCCCGCGTGACCCGCAGTCCGGCCAACCGACCGGTCAGCGCGTCCACAAGCCAGTCGTGATCACCAAGGTCTACGACAAGGCTTCGCCACTGCTGCAGGCGGCTCTGACCTCCGGCGAGCGCATGAGCGAAATCGTTATCCAGTGGTACCGCACTTCGGCTCAAGGTACCCAAGAGCACTACTACACCACCAAACTGGAAGACGCGATCATCGTCGCCATCAACAACAAAA
>NZ_SOPU01000007.1:0-27390 GCF_004402115.1 Pseudomonas sp. F01002
ACCACTTGCGCTTCCGATCTCTCGTTAGCGGGAGGCGAATTCTACAGCGTTACTCGCTGCTGTCAACACCTCTTTTACACCGCTGTCGACCGAGAAGATCGAACCGTTAAAAGAGCCAAACAACCTCGCTCTTTCAACTCCCTCTGGGCTTCGATGACCTGAAGCAACTCGCTGTCGAAAACTGCGTAACTAATTGTTTACCAAGGAGTTTTTCGTTTCGACTGCGCCGGAAGTGGGGCGAATTATAGACTTCCAGAATCTGCCGTCAACCCTTAATTGAGCTTTTCTATCAAACACTTGCTGGACGCCGGAAAACAGCCCGTTTCCACTCTATATAGAAGAGCAAAGCGAATCCTTCTATATAGAGGGATTCGCGGCCCCATCAGCTGCCGTACACTTTCGCCGCCGGCACCGCCCGAGCCATCAATTGCTCTACCGCCTGACCCACCTCGCCCACCGCCCAACGCCCTTGCCTGTCCAGTTCCGGACCTCTACGCCAGCCGTCGGCAATCGACAACTTGCCGCCCTCGACTTCGAACATCTGCCCGTTCACCGCACTGGAGGCTTGCGAGCCGAGCCAGACCACCAGCGGCGCAACGTTTTCCGGAGCGAAGTAGTCGAAGCCCTCTTCAGGTTTTTTCATGGTATCGGCGAACACCTGCTCGGTCATTCCGGTGCGCGCGGCCGGGGCCAAGGCGTTGACGGTTATGCCATAGCGACCCAGCTCGGCCGCCTGCACCAGCGTCAACGTAGCGATACCAGCCTTGGCAGCGGCATAGTTGGATTGACCGATGGAGCCCTGCAAACCGGCCCCGGAACTGGTATTGATGATCCGCGCACTCAGCTGCGCACCTCCCTTGGCCTGTTCGCGCCAGTAACGTGCGGCGTGGCTGGCGATACAGAAGTGGCCTTTGAGGTGCACGGCCACCACTGCATCCCAGTCGGCTTCGGTGAGGCTAGCGAACATGCGGTCGCGGCAGATGCCGGCATTGTTGACCACCACGTCCAGGCCGCCGAAGGTTTCGATGGCCTGGCGCACGATCAACGCCGCATCGTCGTAGCGGGTGATGTCGTTGCTGTTGGCCACGGCGCTTCCACCCTGCCCGAGAATTTCGCCGACCACGGCCAGCGCCGCTTCACGATTGATATCGTTGACCACCACTTTGGCGCCCTCGGCGGCGAAGGCCAGCGCGTAGGCCCGGCCCAGACCACCGCCGGCACCGGTGATGATCACTACGCGGTTCTCACAGATTTTCATGTTCCTGCTCCCTTCAAATACATCGCTTACAAGCGTTCGATAATCGTCACGTTGGCCTGGCCGCCACCTTCGCACATGGTCTGCAAGCCGAAGCGTCCCCCGCTGCGCTCCAGTTCATGCAACAACGTACACATCAACCGGGTGCCGGTGGCGCCCAGCGGATGGCCGAGGGCAATCGCGCCGCCGTTGACGTTGGTCTGTTCATGGGGATAACCGGTCTCTTTGAGCCAGGCCATCGCGACCGAGGCGAAGGCTTCGTTGATCTCCACCCGATCGATGTCTTCAAGCTTAATCCCGGCTCGCTTGAGTGCATAAGCGGTGGCCGGGATTGGAGCGGTGAGCATCCAGATCGGGTCTGCGGCGCGCACGCTGAGGTGGTGGATACGCGCGCGCGGTGTCAGTCCGTAGCGTTTGAGTGCTGTTTCAGAAACGATCAGCATCGCGCTGGCCGCGTCGCAGGTCTGGCTGGACACTGCTGCGGTCACCCGGTCGCAGCCAAACAGAACGTCCAGTTCGGCCATTTTCGCCAGGCTGGTCTGGCGCGGCGTTTCGTCGTGCACGACTCCGGCCAGTGGCACGATTTCCCGGTTGAACCGCCCTTGCTCGATGGCCCGCAATGCCCGCTGATGGGACTCCAGTGAATAGGCTTCCAGCTGTTCTCGGGACAGCCCCCACTTCTCGGCAATCATCTGCGCCGAACGGAATTGAGTCGGCGGTTGTACGCCATAGCGCCGGACCCAACCTTCGGAGCCGCTGAACGGATCACTGAAGCCCAGCGGTTCGGCAGCGATCATGGCTGAGGAAATAGGAATCTGGGTCATGGTTTGCACGCCGCCGGCGACGACCACATCCTGGGTGCCGCTCATCACCGCTTGGGCGGCAAAGTGCACCGCTTGCTGGGACGAACCGCACTGGCGATCGATGGTGGTGCCGGGTACCGTCTCCGACAGGCCGGCGGCCAGCCAACTGGTTCGGGCAATGTCCCCGGCCAGCGGACCGATGGTGTCGACACAACCGAAGATCACGTCGTCGTAATCGTCATCGGGGATGTCGTTGCGTTGGACCAGTGTGCGCAATACATGGGCGCCCAGATCGGCCGCGTGAATCTGGCTCAAACCACCCTTGCGCCGTCCGGTGGGCGTGCGCAGGGCGTCGACAATATAGGCTTCAGGCATGTTATCTCTCGAAAAAAGGTGGAACTCGTCAGAAGGTCTGGCCGGCACCTAACGCCGGATTGCCGTTGAACAAGGCCGCGCGGATCCGCCCTTTGTGATGGCCGCGATCACCCCAGACCTTGTCCAGCGCCCAGGCGCGCTTCATGAACAAATGCAGATCGACTTCCCAGGTGTAACCCATGGCGCCATGGGCCTGAATGGTGTTTTTCGCGGCGAGCATGGCTGCTTCCGAAGTTGCCAATTTGGCATGGGACACCAGCACTTCCTGTCCCGGCTGCTGCTCGGCCAGTGCATAGGCGGCGCGATACAGCGGCCCTTTGGCGAACTCGATCTGCACCGCGACGTTGGCCATCAAATGCTTGACCGCCTGGAACGAACCCACCGGTTTGCCGAACTGTTTGCGCTCAAAGGTGTAATCCACCGCGAGGTCGACCATGCGTTTGGCCAGCCCCAGCATTTGCGCGGCACAGCCCAGCGCCCCACGATTAAACGCGGCGGCCCACAAGCGCCGGCCCTGCTCACCAGCGGCCACGCAGGTGGCGGACGTTGGCGTCCAGTCGACCTGAAACAGCTGACGACTGGGATCGACCGACACATTGCGGGTCAGGCGCACCGCGCAAGGTTCCACCGCATGCACCTCATCGCCATGAGCCAGCAACAGCAAATCGGCGACATGAGCATCGCTGACCAGCGGGTTACCCGGTTCGGCAATCGCCAGTCGCGCGCGGCCTTCTGCGACCCGCCCCAGCCAATGTTGTTTGAGTGCCACGTGGCGCTCATCAAGGGCGGCGAGCAACGGCACGCCGATCAGCATCGTGTCCACCAGCGGCTCGGGCAGACCGGCATAACCACATTCCTGAGCAAGCAGAATGAAGTCCAGCTCATTCATCCCCATCCCGTTCTGCTCTTCGGGAACCGTCAGCGCGGTCAGGCCCAACTCCACCAATTGGGCCCAGAGCTGATCGCTGCGCCCGCTATGGCAAAGCCAGAGTTCGCGAATACGCTCCGGGGTGACCTCGTTGATCAGAAAACTTCTGACGTTGTCCTGGAACAGCAATTGGTCGCGGCTGAAACTAAAGTCCATGGTCTATTCCTCAGGCACGCGGCATGCCGAGCATGCGTTCGGCAATGATGTTGCGCTGGATCTCGTTGGTGCCGGCGTAGATCGGTCCGGCCTGGGCAAACAGAAAACCTTCCAGCCAATGGCCGACATCGCCCGCAGCAGGTGCTTCGGGCAGCAGCTCGCCACGCAAGCCGAGAATGCTCATAGCGGTGTCGTGCATGCGCTGATCGAGTTCCGACCAGAAGATTTTGTTGGTCGAAGACTCCGGTCCGATCTTGCCGCCCTGCACCAGTTTCGAGGCGGTCATGTAGGTGCTCAGGGTGTAAGCCTCGGCGTCCAGCCAGGCGCGCATCACCGACTCGCCAATGGCCGGGTCACGGTCAGCCTGCTCGCGGTTGGCCTGGTACAGCTGCACCAGTCGCCGAGCCGTTTCCTGAAAACGTGCGGGGGAACGCAGCAGCAAACCACGCTCGAACCCGGCGGTGGACATCGCCACATGCCAACCCATGCCCTCGCCGCCCAGCGCGTTTTCCACCGGCACCTTGACGTCGTCGAAGAAAATCTCGGCAAACCCCGGCAAGCCATTGAGCTGCGGAATCGGCCGTACGGTGATCCCCGGGCTGTCGAGCGGCAGCAGAATAAACGTCAGACCCTGATGGCGCTGCGAATGAGGGTCGGTGCGGAAAATGCCGAATACCCAGTCAGCCCACACGGCGCGAGTCGACCAGGTTTTCTGGCCGTTGATCACGTAATGGTCGCCCACCCGTTCGGCCTTCGAGCGGATTGCCGCCATGTCGGAGCCGGCGCCTGGCTCGGACCAGGCCTGGGCCCAGATATCTTTGCCAGTGGCCATGCGTGGCAAAAAGCGCGCTTTCTGTGCCTCGCTGCCATATTCCATCAGCGTCGGGCCGAGCAGGAAGATGCCGTTCTGGTTAACCCGTGCAGGCGCGCCAGAGCGGTAGTACTCCTCCTCGAAGATCAACCACTCGATCAAGTCGCAACCGCGCCCGCCGAGATCGATCGGCCAGGTGACCATGCCCCAGCGACCGTCGTTAAGCCGGTTTTCCCAGGCACGGTGCTCGGCAAAGCCTTGCTCGGTGTCGAACGATTGCAGCGGTTCACGGGGTACATTGGCCGTCAGCCAGGTCCGCGCCTCGGCGCGAAAGGCCTGCTGGGCCGGGGTGTATGTCAGGTCCATGAGAGTGCCTTCAGCCGTTGAAGTGGGCATCGCGCTTCTCGACGAACGAGTCGCGTGCTTCCTGTGAGTCCAGTGAGCGATAGGCCTCGAGCGTGAAGCCCTGCTCCCAGCGATATTTGTCTTCCAGATTGCCGTCTTCGATACCGCTCAGCGCTTCTTTGGCGAGGCTGATCATGGCCGGGCTCTTGGCGGCGATGGTGCGGGCGATCTGCAGCGCGGCCTCACGCAAGTCCTCGCGCTTGACCACACGCTCTACCGCACCCAGGCGCCAAGCCTCGGCGGCATCGATCATCGCGCCGGTAAAGTACATGTGACGGACCTTCTGCACCGGGAACAACCGCTGCAAATGCGCGCCGCCGCCCATGGCACCGCGATCGACCTCGGGCACGCCGAAACTGGCGCACTCGGAGGCCACCAGAATGTCGGCCGCGCCGCAGATGCCGATGCCGCCGCCGAGGACGAAGCCGTGTACGGCGACGATGACCGGTTTCGGATTGCGGTGAATGGCCTTGAAACTGTCGTAGTTGCCTTTGTTCACCGCCACGATCAGGTTGCCATCGGCGGCCAGTTCCTTGATGTCGACCCCGGCGCAGAAGCCGCGACCTTCGGCGCGAATCACGATCACCCGCACGTTGGCGTCTCGACCGAGGCCTTCGATCTCGCTGGCGATATCGGCCCAGCCCTGACAATTGAAGGCGTTGACCGGTGGCTGGTTGAACACCAGTTCGGCAATGCCGTTATCGATACTGACGCTAAATGGTTTCATGCCTTTCCCCTTCACGACACACGGCGGCACAGCTCGCCCAGACGCGCTTCGGCGTCACGGACGATCTGTTCAATCAATTGGGCGCAGCTGGGCAAGCTGTCGATAGACGCGGCGATCTGGCCGGCGGGCAGTACACCTTCGGCGGGTAACCCATCGACCATGGCTTTCTGAATCACCATCGGCGCGTTGGCGGCCATGATGCTTTGGGCGGCCGTCAGCTCACCGCTGCCGCGCATGTTCAAAACACTGCCGAGCAGTTGCGTCAGGCTCATGCCACTGTGGCGGCGGTACGCCAGGCCACTCTGGAAGGCCAACAACAAGCGTTTGAGACCACCACTCGCTTCAAGCTGGTTGAGCAATTCGTTGCGAATCATCCGTTGCGGCATACCGTCGATGGCGCGACTGATGATGATCGCCGCTGGGTCCTTGACCGCGAGATAACGCGACAGGGTCGCCTGCGGCACCGGACTGTCGGTGCACATCAGAAAGCGTGTGCCCATGGCGATGCCTTCGGCGCCGTAGGCCAGGGCCGAGACCAGACCGTTACCATCCTTGAAACCACCGGCGGCTACCACGGGCACCGAGACCGCGTTGACGACTTGATCGAGCAGTAACGACGTCGGCACCGAGCCGGTATGCCCACCGCCCTCACCGCCTTGTACGGTGACCGCATCGGCGCCCATTTCCACGGCTTTCTGCGCGTGCTTCAGGGCACCGACCGTGGGGATGCACACCACGCCGGCGTCCTTCAGACGGCTGATCATTTGCTTGCCGGGCGAGCGGCTGTAGCTGACCGCCCTGACGTTGTGGCGCAGCACCAGCTCGACGATCTCTGCGGCGTTGGCCTGGTACATATGAAAATTGACGCCGAAAGGCTGATCGGTCAGACGCCGGGTTTCGAGGATCGCTGCCTCCATCCGCTGAGGCTCGATGGTCGCGCCGGCGAGAAAGCCGAAGCCGCCGGCATTGCCCGTGGCCGCCACCAGTTTCGGGTCGGCGACCCAGCCCATAGCGGTCTGGATGATCGGATAGCGACAGCCGAGTAATTCGGTTAGGCGGGTATTCAAAGAGATCGCCATGCTCACGCCCCGCCCGAGGTGCGTTGCGAACGAGCCATGGCCTTGGCGTCATATCCGCCAAGTCGGTCACCCGACACCAGTTCATTGTGGGCGTGGGCAAAGTGGTGCAGACCAAACACCATATCCATGGTCGCGCGCTTGCCCATCAGGTCTTCGGCGTTGTTGACTGCCTGCTTGCTTAATTGCAGACCGAGGCGCGGCATCTGCGCAATGCGCCCGGCGATGTCGAGGGTTTGCTGTTCCAGTTCGTCTCGGGGCACTACCCGGTTGAGCATGCCCATTTGATAGGCGCGTGCCGCCGGCATGCGCTCGCCGAGGAACAGAAACTCCTTGGCGATGCGCGGGTTCAGCTCATGCACATGGGCGAAGTACTCGACCCCGGGAATGCCCATTCGCACCACCGGATCCGCGAAGTAAGAATCCTCACTGGCGACGATCAGGTCGCACACCCAGGCCAGCATCAGCCCCCCCGCGATGCACGCCCCCTGGACCATGGCGATGGTTGGCTTGGGCATTTCGCGCCAGCGGCGGCACATGCCCAGATAGACTTCCTGCTCCCGGGCGTAGAGAAACTCGCCGCCCGGTTTGTTGGTGTGGTCGTACCAAAGGCTCGCGCGGTCGAACGTCTGATCGACGTCGCGACCCGGCGTACCGATGTCATGCCCCGCGGAGAAGTGCTTGCCGGCACCACGCAGCACGATGACTTTCACCTCATCGTCATCGCAGGCCTGGCGAAACGCCGCGTCCAGCGCGTAGGTCATCTGCGAGTTCTGCGCGTTGTGGTACTCGGGGCGATTCATGGTGACCAGGGCCACCGCGCCGCGCACCTCGTAAAGCACCACGTCGGCCTCGTTCTTGTCGTTATGTTCAGCCATCACTTTTCTCCGAAACGGGGGCGCTCAGCGTTGGCCTGGCGGGTTGTCTTTGAGCTGGCTGGCACGCAGGTTGTGCGGGTCCAGGCGCTGGATCAGCTGCAATTGCTCGACGGTCGGGGCAGCCGTGGTCGGGCAGTCTTGCGGCACATGCAGGGCAAACCCGGTGTTGTCCTGAACCTCGGCCACCGTCACGCCGGGGTGCAGCGAGCGAATGCGCATTTGCCGGTGCGGGCCCAGGAAATCCAGCACGCAAAGATCGGTGATGATCAGGCGGATATCGATCTCGTCCAGCGACCAGCCGCGCGCCAGACGCGCCGGGTTGTAGCCGACCGAGGCGACCATATCGACCTCGCCTTCGACGAACACCCGACGGTTGTGGCTGGGTACGCAAAAGGAGTTGGCGTGGCTGATCGAGTTGCCAGGAAAACCGCGCACGCCGAGCATCTGCGCCTTGGGCTTGGCGTAGTCACCGATGCACGAAATGTTCGCCTGGCCGAAGCGGTCGATCTGGGTCGGGCCGACCAGCGCATGGCGCTTGCCGCCCCAGACATTGTCGAAAATCCGCGAAAAACCCATCCAGCTGTCGCGCTTGGGTTGATAGCCGTTGCGCGCGCCGAGCGGCACCGGCTCGGCGACCATGTAGGCTTCTGAATCGGTCATCAGCAGCTGCGGGTTGCTGCTGAGCATGCTCAATGAGGCGGCGAGGCGCGGGATCACACCGATGCCGCTGGCCAGGACCTCACCATCGTCGCGCCAGGCTTCGGAAGCGGCGCAGATCATCAATTCGGCGAGGCTGTAAGTGGTAGTGCTCATCGCAAGGCTCCCTTAAAAAGTCGGCAACGGCAGCTGGCGGATCGCATCCAGGCCGCCGACCTTGTCCAGGTACTGTTCGTGGGTGCAATCGACGTAATCCTGGACATAGGCCTGCCAGCCATCGATGGCCTGCGCCGAAGCGTTGTAAGCCTTGAAGTGCGCCACGTCGAAACCGTACAGCGGCGCGCAGGAAGACGGATGCGCACCGCCCGGCGCGTGGGCCACGGCGGTGGTCAGGTTGCGTTCCCAGAACACCTGATTCGCATGCCCGGCATCGGCGTGGAAATGTTCGCTGTCCACCAGTTCGTCGCAGGTCACGTAGCTGTGAGTCGCGGCACGTACGAACAGGTCGTCCATGTAGTGATCGGGGCCGCTGATCTGGCAGACACCGCGCGCATCGGCACGGTCGACGTGGATCAGCGCCGCATCGAGTTTGAGCGCCGGCATCGCGACCCAGTCCTTGCCATCGGCATAGGGCGAGGCAATCAGCTTGATCTGCCGGTTGTGGCGCAGCACGTCGGTGCCCAGACCAACTGCCGTCGGAATAAACGGCACATTCATCGCTGCGGCCCGCAGACCGAGCAGGAGCATGCCTTCGTCGATTTCCATCACCTCCAGCGCCGCCTCTTGGCGTGCCTTGCGGAAGTACGGTTCCAGTGGAATGAAATCCAGGGAAACGAAGGCGAACACCAGTTTCCTGATCTTGCCGGCCGCGCAGAGCATGCCGACATCCGCACCGCCGTAGGCGACCACGGTGAGGTCCTTGAGGTCGGAGCGCAAAATCTCCCGCACCAACGCCATGGGTTTGCGCCGCGGCCCCCAGCCACCGATGCCGATGGTCATGCCGTCACGCAGTTGGCCGACCATCTCGGCCGTGGTCATTCGCTTGTCCATCGTCATCTTCCTCATTGGCGACCGACACTGAAGTCGTGGCCCCAGTGGCTGACCACTGTGCTTTCAAAAGGTGTGTGGCGATCCCAATCGACCACTAGGCCATCGCAGCCGTATTCCAGGTCAAACCCGGACGGCGTCTTGATGTAGAACGAGATCATCTGATCGTTGGTGTGCTGGCCCAGGGTGGCCGACAGCTTCACGCCGTTGGCGTGCACGCGATCAAGGGCGCGACCGACTTCGTCCAGCGCGTTGACCTCGACCATCATGTGCACGCAGCCGTGGGGCATCGGGCACTCGAAGATCGCCAGCGAGTGATGCCGACCGTTATTGCAGTGCAGGAAGTGGATGCGCTTTTGCGGCTCGGCCGGGTCCGGAGTGAAGCGGACTTTCATCAGGTCGGACAGCCCGAAACCGAGTACTTGCTCGTAGAAATCCCGGCAACGCTCAAAGCTCGGTGCCGGCAGTACCACGTGGCCCATGCCCAATTCGTTGGTGACGAAACCCTTGACCCCAACTGGCGAGACGAAGCGTGCGAAGTCTTGCAGAGGTCCCCAGAACAGTTCGTGGCGATTGCCATCCGGGTCGCTGAAATGCACCAACTCCTGGACCTTGCGAACCTCGGCCTGGGCTACGGTGCCGCGGGTAACTTGCACATCGGCTTGTTCCAGAACGCTGACAGCGCGTTCAAGCGCCGCTTTGCCAGGCACTTCCCAGCCGCACGCACCGAAGCCGTTCTCAGCGCTTTTCTCCACCAGAATGCGGTAATGGCGCTCGTCCATTTTCAGGTACAGCCGCTCATCGTCATCGCTGCCGGCCACCATCATGCCCAGCACCTGGCTTGCGTACTGGCGCCATTGCGCCAAGTCGCTGGATAACAGGGTGACGTAACCCAGACCACGGATATCCATGGATGCACTCCTCGTTCTTTTTCTAAGGCCCCGCCGCACTCGGCGGCTGCCGGGGGAGACTTTATGCAGGGCTATTCAAGCGGGTTTGCGCGGGGGCAACATCGTCCAATGGGACTAGCGGAAATGATTGGTGGAGGCATAAAAACATGTGGGAGCGGGCTTGCTCGCGAAGAGGCCATATCAGTCAACATTGATGTTGAATGTAAGACCGCCTTCGCGAGCAAGCCCGCTCCCACAGGGGTGATGGGGTGTTCAGATGCTTGAGTGGCGGGTTTTAAGCCTTACGGAAATGCGGGATTACTTTTTCACCAATGTTGCGCAGGGTTTCCAGTTGCGCCCATTGCGGCACGGTGCCCATCTGGCAGATGAACAGGACTTCGTCGGCACCGGCATCGATCAGGCGCTGCACGTAACCGATGCAATCCTCGACGGTGCCGTAGGCGTGGTTGGGGTTCATCATCGCCATGGTCGGGTCGGAGAAATCGACGCTGACTTCTTCCGAGGCGAAGCGCGACTTGATCACGCTCTGGCCGTTGCCATCGACGAAGGTGTCGTCCTTCCACTTCTCCGGGTCCGGGCGCTCGCCACCGCCGTACCAGTAGCCCAACGACTCCATGAAGTAACGCTGGCCACGAATGCCAATGCGGCGCGCCTCTTCGTTGTTTTCCAACACGATCGCCGGGCACAGGGCTGCGATGTGCCGGTTGGGACGGAAGCCCACCTGTTTCTTCTCATCGCGGTTGTCCCAGGCTTCATGGTAGACCTCGACTTTCTTGGCGATTTCTTCCGGGCCACCGAAGCCCAGCACCAGGGCGCCCATGCCGCGTCCGCCGGCGTTTTTCAGCGACTCGGTGTTGGTGCAGGCCAGGTACATCGGCGGGTGCGGGTCTTGATAAGGCTTGGGATGGATCGGCCGCTTGGGGATCTGTACGAAGTCGCCGTTGTGTTCGATTTCGTCCTGCACGAACATTTTCGGGATCAGGTACATCATTTCGTCGATCTGCGGCTGCAACGTGGCCAGGTCGTAACCGAAGGTGCCGGCCTCCTGCTGGGTGCCACCCTTGCCGACGCCAAAATGCACCCGGCCTTTGGACAACAGGTCGAGGGTGGCGATGCGTTCCGCGACTTTCACCGGGTGGTTCATCGCCGGTGGCAGGCAGACCACGCCGTGGCCGATGCCGATGCGTTCGGTCTTGCCGGCGACGAAGGCCAGCATGGTTTCCGGCGCGGACATGTGCGAGTAGTTGCTCAGCGCCGTGTGCTCTACGCACCAGAAGGTGTCGAAGCCGAGCTTGTCGGCCAGCACAGCCTGCTCAACGGTATCTTCGAAAATCTTGCGGTCGCCTTCACGGCTGGAGTCCACCGTCTGGGCTTCGTAAATCAGTGAAAATTTCATGGTTGATCCTTGTGTTTATTGGATGCGCAGTCGGCGCCAGAGACCTGTGCCTTGCCCCCATGCTCGGGCATCGGCGGGGCGCTCGAATCACGCAAACGGACTAGCTGACTCAAAGGGAAAAGTCAGAGAAAAAAGTCGTTGCTGTCCTGGCCCATGCTGACCCCGCCGAGATTCCAGGCGTACTTGGCCGGGTTGTTCGCGACGTGGGCGCGGCCGGTGTGAATGTCGCGGAATGCCCGGTTGATCGTGTGGCTGCGGAAGATGGTCGAGGCGCCGCTGTTGAACATCAGGTCGGCAACCGCTTTGGCGCACTTGTCGGCCACCAGCGCCGAGTCGTAACGCATCTTCACCCGCTCGGGCATGCTCAATGGCTCTGCGCTTTGGGCCCGCTGCATCATCAGAGAAAAATTGCGCAGCAGGACGGTTTTGCACTCGTCGACGCAGACCATCGCGTTGGCCAGTGCAGACTGCGCGGCCGGGTCCTGGACCATTTTCCGACCATCGTTGACCCCGACCCGCGTGCGGTTGTGCTCGACAAACTGATCCACCGCCCCCTGCAGGGCACCAATGGCCGAGGACGACACCGCCCGCACAAAAATCTGCCCGAATGGCAGGCGGAACAGCGGCGCGGTGTTCACTGCGTTACCCGGACTGTCCTGCATGAAACCGTCGAACGCCCGATGAGTGCGGTATTCCGGAACGAAGGCGTTCTCCATCAGGATGTCGTGGGAGCCGGTGGCTTCCAGGCCCATGACATTCCAGTTATCGAGAATTTGGTAGTCGCTGCGCGGCACCAGGAAAGTCCGGTAATCCGGCGCCCCGCCCGCCTCCTCCGGTGGCACCAACGCCCCCAGGAACACCCAGTCGCAGTGCTTGCTGCCGGAAGAAAACCCCCAGCGCCCGCTCAGTTTGAAACCACCCTCGACCCGCTCGACCTTGCCCACCGGCATATAGGAAGAAGAGATCAACACACTGGAGTCGGCGCCCCAGACATCCTGTGCCGCACGGTCATCGAACAGCGCCAGTTGCCAGTTATGGATCGCCACCACCCCCAGCACCCAGGCCGAGGACATGCAGCCTTCGGCGAGGGTCATCTGCACCTCGAAGAAGTCCTTGGGTTCCAGTTCATAGCCTTCCCAGCGCGATGGCTGAAGGATGCGAAAGAACCCGGCGTCGTGGAAATCCTTCAGCGTTTCTTCAGGCAGCTGGCCGGCTTGCGCGGCGTTCAGGGCGCGTTCACGCAAGATCGGCACCAGCTCGCGGGCACGTTGGCTCAGACGCTGGCGAATCAGGTCTTGGTTGAGCATTTTTATTGTTCTCCTCTGTTCACCCCATCCGCCGGGGCGCGCGTGCAGCGGGGCGGATGCAGCACCGGTGGTGCTCGCCTCCACAGCGGCATTCAAGCAATGCGTGGGGCGGTGGGCATCCCTCAAACGGACCATGTGGCGTTTGAAGAAAAGCGAAGGATGAAAGCGAAGATCAAAAGATCGCAGCCTGCGGCAGCTCCTACAGGGGACTGCGTACAGCCGTAAGAGATTGGTCGGCAGATAAGCCGTCATCGCGAGCAAGCTCGCTCCCACAGGGGATCGGTGTCGCCTTTCGCCTTTCGCTTCTCACCACTCAACAGGCCGAGCGTTAGCTCGCCTGCAGCTCTTGATCTTGATCCACCCGCCCCTTCGGGAGGCTGAGTGGAGGTGTTCATCTGGGGGGCAGGCGCGAAGCGCCGTTCGACGAAGTCGAAAACATCGAGAGGAGGTTGAAGCGAAGCCAACCGGAGGCGATGCCCCCAGATGGACACCGGAGCGAAGGAACGCCGAGCCTAAGCGAGGGACCGGACGCTCGGGGCGAGACCTTTGCTTCCTTTGGGGCGTTTGCCAAAGGGAGTTGCCGTAAGGGCGAAACCGTCAGCCGCCACAACCGAAGAAATGGATATGTACTCGATCAACAAGAGCCTGGTCGGCCCGAAGGCCGCCAAGGCCTAGTCCCCTCGGACGATGTTACGG
This sequence comes from Pseudomonas sp. F01002, assembly GCF_004402115.1. NCBI lineage: Bacteria > Pseudomonadati > Pseudomonadota > Gammaproteobacteria > Pseudomonadales > Pseudomonadaceae > Pseudomonas > Pseudomonas sp. F01002. The sequence goes on from NZ_SOPU01000007.1 coordinate 13,429, forward strand.
CGGGGCGTCAGAGCAAGAATCCATCGCACTCCATGCACAACGAAAGGGCTAGTGCGATGAACGACATCAATTTGAAAGCCGACATGCTCCAGGCCATGCGCCGCCTGGCCAAGTCAGTCACCATAATCAGCACCAGTAACGGCTCCGAGCGCTTCGCCATGGCCGCCACGGCAGTCGACTCCCTCAGCACCGAACCACCATCGCTACTCATCTGCATCAACAAAACCGCCTCCCCCCATGCCGCACTGGCGACCGGCGCAGACTTCTGCGTCAACATCCTCGGCGTCGAACAACAAGACCTCGCCCACCTGTGCAGCGGCGCAATCAAAGGCGAAGCACGATTCGACCGAGGCAACTGGCTGACCAGTGCCGGCGGCATTCCCTATCTGGGAGACGCCCAATCGGCAATCCTCTGCCGGCAAGACGGCCACTTCAGCTACGGCACCCACACCGTATTCATCGGGCGCATCCTGCAAATCCACACCAGCGAAGCGATCACCCCGCTGGTCTACCTCGACGGCACCTACACCACCACCGCCAAACCCGTCCCCTCCTTCGCTGTCGCTGGCTGAGGCCTGAAAAAATGGACAGCCTGAACGGGTTGACGGCGTTGCGAGTGAGCAGCGCCGACCAGCTGAACTGGGATGATCGCTGCGACTTGCTGGTGGTCGGTTTCGGCGGCGCCGGCGCCTGTGCCGCCATCGAAGCCGCCAGTCGCGGATTGACGGTGCTGGCGCTGGACCGCTTTGAAGGTGGCGGCGCCACCGCGATCAGTGGCGGAGTGGTGTATGCCGGTGGCGGCACGCCGTATCAGCGCCAGGCTGGCTATGAAGACAGCAGCGAAGCGATGTTCAACTACCTGCGCCAGGAAGTCGGCGAAGCCGTCAGCAGTCAGACGCTGCGTAGTTTCTGCGAAGGCAGTGCCGAACAACTGGCGTGGCTTGAGCGTCAGGGTGTCGCGTTCGAATCCAGCGTACCGCCGCATAAAACTTCGTACCCGAGCGACCAGTACTACCTTTATTACTCCGGCAACGAAGCCGTACCGGCCTATGCCGCCATTGCCAAACCGGCACCTCGCGGTCACCGCACCAAAGGCCCCGGCATGTCCGGCGCCAGCCTGTTCGCCCCGCTCAAGGCCAGCGCCTTGCGTCACGGTGCGCGCCTGCGCAGCCAGTGCGAAGTGCGGCGGCTGGTGCTCGACACCAACGATCACGTGTTGGGGGTCGAAGCCTGGCACATGCCGCCCGGTAGTCGCGCAGCCCGTCAACATGCCCGGCTTTCGCGCTGGGCCAGCGCCATCCACATGTACGCCCCGGCATTGGCCGACCGTTTGCGCGCTCGCTTGCGACGCATCGAACAAACCAGTGCCGAACGCCAGCTGATTCGCGCCGAACAGGGTGTGTTGCTGAGCAGCGGCGGTTTTATCTTCAATCGCGGGTGGGTCCGCCAGCATGCGCCGCAGTATCTGGCCGGTTTGCCGCTGGGGACCACAGGCTGTAACGGCAGCGGAATCGCCCTGGGCCAGAGTGCCGGTGGCAGCGTGGCGCGGATGGACAAGGTCAGCGCCTGGCGTTTTATCAATCCACCACTGGCCTGGGCCCGAGGGTTGATCGTCAATGCTCGGGGTCAGCGTTACGCCAACGAAGAAATCTACGGTGCGACCCTCGGCCACGCGATGGTCGAAGAGCAGGACGGTCGCGCGATTCTGATTCTCAACCGGGCGCTGGTGCGCGAGGCATTGCGTCAGGTCGGGCCGGGCCAGGTCTGGCAATTCCAACGCCTGCCGGTGCTGCTCAATTTGCTGTTTAACGCCCGGCGCAGCAACAGCTTGACGAAGCTGGCCAAGCGTTGCGGATTGCCCATCGAGGTCCTGCGACAGAGCGTGGAAACCTATAGCCGCGCCGCGCGGGGCGAAGTCGTTGATACGTTCGGCAAGTCGCAAGCCATGCTCGCCGACATGGACCAGGGGCCGTGGTACGCCCTCGATCTGTCATTCGCCAGCCGCCTGTTTCCCTGCCCTGTCATCACCCTTGGCGGGCTGAAAGTCTGCGAGCACAGCGGTCAGGTGCTGGACCACGCGGGTCAGCCGATCCGTGGTCTGTACAGCGCCGGCCGCAATGCAGTCGGGATCGCTTCCAACCTTTATGTCTCCGGCCTGTCGCTGGCCGATTGCATCTATTCCGGTCGCCGGGCCGCTGCCCATCTGGCCGATCAAGTCGCACTTCAAACCACATGCTCAGGAGAACAACAATGCAACGTGTAGAAGGCAAAGTCTGCATCATCACCGGCGCCGCCAGCGGCATCGGTCGCGAAGACGCCCTGCTGCTGGCCCGTGAAGGCGCCAAAGTCGTGCTGACCGATCTCAACGAAGAAGCCGGACGCCAGGTCGCCGCAGAAATCGGCAGCAATGCGATGTTCATTCGCCATGACATCGCCAGCGAAAGCGATTGGCAACACGTGATCAAAACCACCCTGGAACACTTCGGGCGCCTCGACGTACTGGTGAACAACGCTGCGATTCTGGCCTTGGGCAGCATCGAAGACACCACGCTGGAACTGTGGCAGAAGGTGCAGAAAATCAATGGAGACGGGTACTTTCTCGGCTGCAAATACGCGATCCAGGCCATGAAGGAAACCGGCGGTGGCTCGATCATCAATATGTCGTCGGTGGCGGCGCTGGGTGCGATGCCGATGTTCTGTGCCTACTCGGCGTCCAAAGGCGCGGTGGCGGCAATGACTCGCTCGATTGCCTTGCACTGCAAGCAACAGGGTTATCGCATTCGCTGCAACAGCGTGCATCCGGATGGCGTCAACACGCCGATGACCCAGGCCTTGACCGGCGGCCAGCCGATCCCTCAGGAAGCCCTCGACCAAGACCCGATGAATCGTATGTGCGCCCCTCGGGACATTGCCAATGTGGTGCTGTTCCTCGCCACTGACGAGTCACGTTTCGTCAACGGTGCCGAGATCCGCGTCGATAACGCCCAATTGATCAGCGGGCTTTGAGGCCGAGGTGAACATGGGCACGCAACAGCAGAACCTGAAACCGGCCGAATCAGCGACGGGAAGCTACTCATTGCAAGTGTGCGCGGTGATCGACGAGACCTTTGATGCGCGCTCGCTGGTGCTGGATATACCGCCAACCTTGCGTGAGCGCTTTCGTTACAAACCGGGCCAGTTCCTGACCTTTCGCGTGCCTTGCGCCGGCAAGCTGTTGACCCGCTGTTACTCCATGGCCAGCTCGCCACTGTCGGATGCGCTGCCCAAGGTGACGGTGAAACGGGTCGAGGGCGGCCGGGTGTCGAACTGGATGAACGAAGTCCAGGTCGGTGACTGGCTGGAGGTGTTGCCGCCGGCGGGGCATTTCTGCCTGAACGAGGAGCAATCGGTTGATAGACCGCTGGTGCTGTTCAGCGGCGGGTCGGGCATCACCCCGGTATTTTCCATTCTCAAATCGACACTGCGCAGCAGCCAGCGGCCGATCAAGTTGATCTACGCCAACCGTGATGAAGCCTCGGTGATTTTCAAGGATGAGTTATGTCAGTTGATCAAGGCGCATCCTGATCAACTGCACCTGGTGCACGTCCTCGACTCGGTTCAGGGTTTCCTGACCGACGCCCAGGTGCGTCATCTGCTGCGCGGTTCGGCTGGCGGTGACTACTTCATCTGCGGACCAGGGCCGTTCATGGAGACTGTGGAGCGCACGTTGCTGGGACTGGGTGAAGCCGCCGAACGCATCCATGTCGAGCGCTTTGTCTCGCCTCCGGATCCCGACGAACTACTCGCTGAAGCAACCCTGGCTCGGGCCGCGGCCCTCGGATCACTGTGCGAGGCGCTGATTGTCGAGCTCGATGGTCAACCGCACGAGATTGCCTGCCGCCCCGGCGACACCCTGCTGCAAAGTTGCAAAGCCGCGGGCCTGGACGTGCCCTCTTCTTGCGAAGAAGGTTTTTGCGGGGCCTGCATGTGCGTCGTCCAGGAAGGTGAGATCCAGCTGGCACGCAACGATGTGCTCAGCCCCAAAGAATTGGCCGAAGGCTGGACGCTGGCCTGCCAGAGCCATCCAACCGGCGCCCGGGTACGGTTGAAATTCCCGGATTAAACGTCCGTCAGCCATAGTCTCAACGGACGATAACCTTGGCCGGGTCTGCGGTTAGACTCGGCCACAGCATTAGCCCACAACAATAAAAGAGGTGCAGTTATGGCTCGTTTGCAGAACAAGGTCGCGGTGGTTACCGGCGGCGCTTCAGGGATCGGTCTGGCCTGTGTGCGCCGCTTCGCCGCTGAAGGCGCGCAAGTGGTCGGGCTGGACATCGGCACCGCACCGGCGGATTTCCCTGGCCTGTTCATGACCCTCGATGTGCGCGATGAAGCGCAGGTCCAGCAGGTCATGCAAGAAGTCATCGGCCACTTCGGGCGCATCGACGTGCTGGTCAACGCGGCCGGCGTCGCCGACCAGGGCAGCGTGACCCAGACCACCACCGCCAACTGGCAACGGGTGATGGACATCAACCTGACGGGCAGCATGCTCACCAGTAAATACGCACTGGAATCGATGGTGTCGCAACGTAGCGGTTCGATCATCAATGTCGGCTCGATCTTCGGCCTGCAAGGCTGCGACGGCAACGTTGCTTATAACGTCTCCAAGGGCGGCATCAACCAGCTGACCCGCTCGATGGCCATTGATTACGGCTACGCCAATGTCCGCGTCAACGGCTTGTGCCCCGGCCTGATCGAAACGCCGATGACCAGCATGGTCCGCGAGCAGGAAGCCTTCCACGCCTTCTTCGCCTCGCAGCACATGCTCAACCGCTCCGGGCAACCGGAAGAAGTGGCCAACGTCGCGCTGTTCCTGGCGTCAGACGAAGCGTCCTTTGTCAGCGGCCAGATGATCGCCGTGGACGGTGGTTTCTCCGCCGGTCGCCGCTTCGCCCCGCCCGCCCAGTAATTCGCTATCCGGCCGGGCGCCCTGCCCGGCCCACTCCCTTTTTCGCCACTGTCTTCTAACCGGGGAGGCCCCATGCCGCCTGTCGCAACCGCACTGACCATCGCTCAACTGTTCGCCAACGCTGCCCAGGCCTACGGCGACCGCCCGGCCATCGAGGATGACGGGCGCTCGATCAGCTACCGGGAACTCGATCAACTGCGCCGCCAAGCCGCCCGCGCGCTACTGGCACTGGACGTTCAAGCCGGGGATCGGGTGGCGATCTGGGCGCCTAATATGTGGGAATGGATCGTGGCCGCCGGTGCGCTACAAAGTGTCGGCGCAGCACTGGTGCCACTCAACACCCGCATGAAGGGCAGCGAGGCTGGTTACATCCTTCGCGAAAGCGGTGCCTGCGTGCTGTTTGCCATCGGTGAATTTCTGGGTGCCGATTACCCGCGCATGCTGGCGTCTGAAGCACTGCCGGCGCTACGGCAGATCGTCACCTTGCGCGACGGTGGTTCGGGCACCCTGAACTGGGATGACTTCCTCGACCTGGGCGCAGACGTTTCGCAATTGTCCCTGCGAACCCGCGAACAAAGCTTTGGCCCACAAGCGCTGTCCGACCTGCTGTTCACCTCGGGCACCACCGGCAAGCCCAAAGGCGTGATGACCAACCATGGACAAAACCTGCGGGTGGTGCGCGACTGGAGCGAGGTGGTGGGTTTGCGTGAGGGCGATCGCTACCTGATCGTCAATCCGTTCTTCCATTCCTTCGGTTACAAGGCCGGTTGGCTGGCGGCGCTGATGCGCGGCTGCACCATCGTGCCGCAGCAGGTGTTCGATGTGCAGGCGGTGCTTGAATGCGTCGAGCGCGAACGGATCACCGTGCTGCCCGGCCCGCCGACGCTCTATCAGTCATTGCTTGCCCATCCGCAACGCAGCGAATTTGACCTGACGTCATTGCGGGTAGCGGTGACGGGTGCCGCGGCGATTCCGGTGGAGATGATCCGGCGGATGCGTGACGAACTGGGGTTTGCCACCATCGTCACCGCCTACGGTCTTACCGAAGTCTGTGGTTTTGCGACGATCTGCCGTCCTGGTGATTCGCCGGAATTGGTCGCCAACACTAGCGGCCGGGCCATGCCTGGCGTGGAAATCCGCTGCGTTGGCAGCACCGGCCACAGCCAACCGGCCAATGTTCCCGGCGAGGTTCAGGTGCGCGGCTACAACCTGATGCAGGGTTATTTCAATGATCCGCAGGCCAGCCGGGAACTCCTCGATGCCGACGGCTGGTTGCACACCGGGGACATCGGCGTGCTCGACGAACAGGGTTACCTGCGCATCACCGACCGCCTCAAAGACATGTTCATCACTGGAGGTTTCAACGTGTACCCGGCGGAGATCGAACACTGTTTGCTGACCTACCCCGGCGTGGCCCAGGTCGCGGTGATCGGCATCCCCGATGAACGTCTTGGTGAAGTGGCAATGGCGTTCCTGCTGCCGGCTCCAGGCATCGAGATCGAGCAAGCCCGATTCCTCGCCTGGTGCCGTGAGCAGATGGCCAACTACAAAGTCCCGCGCCGGGTGCGGGTGCTTGAGAGCATGCCGCTCAACGCAGCGGGCAAAGTGACCAAGAATGTGTTGCGCGAGTGGGCTGAGTTGGATGCTGAATAAATCCCCAAACCTGTAGCAGCTGGCGCNAGCCTGCGTTCGGCTGCGCAGCAGTCGTAAAATCAGCTACCTCGGTTGGACAGGTTAACCGCATGAGCTGGATTGACGACTGCTGCGCAGCCGAACGCAGGCTGCGCCAGCTGCTACAGGGATAAAGCAGTATTTGAGATCGTCAGATCACCCGTGCCGGATGCTGCTGGCGCGGGTCGCCGAGCATGGCGCGGTGGGAAGGTGGCTGGCGGCCGCCGGCTTCGCAGATGCCGTAACCGGCGGCGATTTCGGCGGTGATTAATGTCTGCCCGGAGAACGTCATCAANNNCTGCGGGTCATTGAGCAATGCGTGAATCACCCGGCCATTGAATTGCGGGGTTTCGGCATTGGCCAGAAAGGCCTTGTATTGCTCGCCATGTTGCTCGCCGGCTATCCGGGTGCGTTCGGTCAGTTGCGGGCCTAGCCACAGCGATAACGCCGCCACGCCTCTCCCTTCGAAGTCGATGGCCATGTCGGCCGCCAACTTGTCGCAACCCGCTTTTTGCGCGCCATACGCAGGGCCATGCATGTAACACCCGGCGCCGAATGACGAGGTGAAACAGATCAGCCCCTGCCCTCTTCTCAGCAACAAGGGCGCGGCATAGTAGCTGGCGATATAGGCCGACCGCAGACCAACATCGAGGATCCGCACCAGGTCCAGCGGTTTCTCCCAAAAAGGTCCCGGCTCGATCAACTGGTCATGAATGAACGCGGCATTGTTCACCAGCAAATCCAGTTGCCCACATTCCTTTTCAACCCGGGCGAATAGTGCCTGGACCTGCGCATCATCGGCATGATCGCAGACCACCGCGATCCCCCGCCCACCTGCCGCAGTAATCGCGGCAGCCGTGTCCTTGAGTGAGCCGCGCAATGCATGCCCATACAAATTCGATCCACCGTGCTCCGGCGCACGGCCGGTGACGAACACCGTCATGCCCGCAGCGCCAAGGGCCAGGGCGACGCCCTGACCGACCCCGCGACTGGCGCCGGTCACCACCGCGACTTGTTTAAGTGGCTGATTCATTCGACGCTCCTGAACAGGCTTTTGGCCGAGTTGGTCTCGCTCTGACACTTGATGTGATTGGCCGCCACGTAACCGAAGGTCATTGCCGGGCCGATGGTCGAGCCGGCGCCCGGGTACGTGCGCCCCATCATCGAAGCGGCGCTGTTGCCGATGGCATACAAACCGTTGATGGGTTGCCCGTCCTCATGCAATACGCGGGCGTGAACATCGGTCAGCAAACCACCCTTGGTGCCGATATCCCCGGCATCAATGCGCACGGCGTAGAAGGGACCTTTGAGCAACGGCGCCAGGCAAGGATTGGGCTGCACATTCGGATCACCGTAGTAGCGATCGAACAGCGATTCACCTTTATGGAAATCAGCATCGACACCCTGCACAGCCATGCCGTTGAAACGCTGCACCGTACGGACCAGACCGGCACCGTCGACGCCGATTTTTTCTGCCAGCGCCTGCAAACTCGCAGCCTTGTAAAAGTACTCGCGCAGATGCTCGGGCAGCTGCCAATCGGGCTGCGCGTAGCCTGGTAGTAACGCGCCGCAGGGGTACTTGCGGCGGAATTCGGCGTCGAACATCATCCAGCACGGCACACTCACCGCGCCTTCGCGATTGTTGGCGTACATCGCGTAAACGATATCGGTATAGGGCGCGGCTTCGTTGACGAAGCGTTCGCCGGCAGAGTTGACCAGCACGCAGCCAGGCAAGGTCCGTTCGACGAACAGCGCGCGCTGTTTTTCCTCACCCTGGACATGAGTGGTCGGCGCCCACCAGCTATGGTCCATCAGCGCAGTGCGAGCACCGATTGCCTGACCGGCGCGAATGCCGTCACCGGTATTGTGCGGCGGTGTGGCACTCCAGGTGGCCTGGGTCGGCTGTGGCAGATACTGCGTACGCATCGCCTGATTACGCTCGAAACCACCGGCCGCGATGATCACGCCGTAGCGTGCCTTGACGTTGAGTAATTGCCCGTCGCGACAGACGCGAGCGCCGCCAACCCGATCACCAACGAGCAGCAGTTCTTCCAGTGCACAGTTCAGCCAAAGGGACTTGCCGCGATCCTGCAACGAACAGCGCAAGGCGCCGATCAATGCATTGCCAAGGGTCAGGAAACGGTCGCGGCGTGACAGCCGCCGCCCCTCGCGGTCACGCCAATAACGCCACATCACCCGCAGCGTCAGTCGCAACCAGCCAGGGCCACGACACAGCAGAACCTGCGCCTCTTTCATGGTCATCGCCATGCGTCCCATCATCAGTGTTCCGGGGGATGGCGCACGCATGCGCAGAAACTCCTCACCCAGTTCGGCGGCATCAAACGGTTGCGGGTCCATGGAGCGGTAGCCCGGTTTTCCGCCTTCGACTTCCGGGTAGTAATCGGCATAGCGAGGCTGCGCCTCGAAACGCACGCGGGTCTGTTGCTCAAGGTATTCGACCATCTCGCGGCCGTGTTCGACATAGGCTTCGATACGCCCGTCATCGATCTCGCCATGGGTCACCGCGCGGATATAGGCGATCGCTTCTTCCGCTGAATCACTACCGCCCAGAGCTTTGATCCGATGGTTGTCCGGTATCCAGATGCCGCCGCCGGACACCGCCGAGGTGCCGCCGTATTCGGCGCTCTTCTCGATCAATAGCGCATTGAGCCCCAGATCGTGGGCACGCAGCGCCGCAGTCATTCCCCCCGCTCCGGAGCCAATCACCAGTACATCGCAGCACTCATCCCATTTGATCCCGGCAGCTTTCATGCGATCACCCTTGCTCAGCGCCCATCAGGCAAAAACCGCCGCCGCCAGATCTTCGCCCGGTGCAGTCGGTCTCGGGATTGTTCGCCGCGTGCCCTGAACGGTCATCGTCCGATGGGACTAAGCGCAGACTGCAGCCCCCTGATCCCCTGTAGGAGCTGTCGAGTGCAACGAGGCTGCGATCTCTTAAAAGGCCAGATCAAAAGATCGCAGCCTCGTTGCACTCGACAGCTCCTACAAGGATCCGGCGTTGCCGGCCCTGTGCAAATCGCTTAGTCCGCTTGGACGATGTTGCGCTCGAAAGCTGACTCCATAGTCGCCCACAGCACCAATCACCCCCCTGAAATGCAGGTCGGGCAGGTCTGACCTGGGCATGAGGACGACATGATAAAAACAATAATCGCCCCACAATCGCTGCACCCTCGCGTACAGCTGGCCATGCTCTTGCTGGCTGGTGGGCTGGGCAGTCAAGCCAGCGCCATGAGTTTCCAGCCGAACGAGGATTTGAGCGTCGACTGGGATACCACACTGACGTACAGCCTGGCCTGGCGGGCCGAGTCTCGCGATCACAAGCTGACGGCCAATGCCAACGGCAACGATGGCGACAACGCGTTCGACAAAGGCAGCCTGATTAACAACCGCAGCGGTTTTCTCACCGAGGCCAACATCAAATGGCGTGAGGATTACGGGGTGTTCCTGCGTGGGACGGGGTTCTACGACAACGTTTACGATCAGGGCAACGACAACGACACGGGCACCTCGAACTGCTTCGCCGGTGGTCATTGCAACCGTCCCGACCGGTTCTCCCAGGACACCATCGATCAACACCGCAATGAACTGCGCATGCTCGATTACTACGCGTATGGCACCTGGGACATCGGTGGCCACAACTTCAACGCGCGGCTCGGCAATCAGGTGGTGAGCTGGGGTGAAAGCCTGTTCTACCCCGGCATTTCCGCCGCCCAGAGCCCGGTGGATGCGACCAAGTCGACCACTCCCGGGGTTGAGGTCAAGGAGATCTTGCTGCCCGTCGGCCAATTGTTCACGCAGTTCAGCCTGACCGACAGCCTCGATCTGCAGGCCTACTACCAATACAAATGGGAAAAGACCGAGCTGTTCGGCGTGGGTAGCTACTTTTCCACCACCGACTTCATCGACGAGGGCGGCTTCAACGACGCCAGCGGTTTCCTGACACGCCTGGGTGACGACAAGCCGAGCGACAGCGGCCAATACGGTGTGGCCCTGACCTATGCGGCAGAGTCGCTGAACAACACCGAGTTCGGCCTCTACTACTCGCGCTACCACGACAAGACCCCGTCACTGGACTTCCAGACCGACCTGGGGCACTACCGGGTGCGCTACTTCGACAACATCGATCTTTACGGCGCGAGTTTCTCCACGGTGCTGGGCAGCGTGAGCTGGGCCGGTGAAGTCAGCTACCGCGACGGTCAGCCAGTGATGGTCGACAACGGTTTCTCAAGCCCGGTGCGCGGCAAAACCATGCAGGCGCAGACGTCGATGATCTACGTGCTCGGCCCGACATCATGGGCCGACAACACCACTCTCATCGGTGAGCTGGTCTACAACACCGTGCTCAGCAACGACAAGTCGGAACCTGTGACATTGGCCCCCGGATTCTCGCTGCCGGGCACCGACAGCCTGGTCTATGACCGCGACGCCTTCGGTTACACGGTTCAGGCGAACTTCGATTACAACAACGTGTTCAGCGGCTGGGACATGTCGGTGCCCGTCACCTACAGCACCGCCGCCCAGCATGACAGCGCACTGGTGGGCTCGATCAACTCAGGCCAGGGCGACGACCGCGCCAGCATCGGCAGCTCGTGGCGCTATCTGGGCAACTTCACCGTTGAAGCCCGTTACAACGCCTACCTGGGCAACGCCAACAACGCCCCGTTGGCCGACCGCGACAACGTCGCCCTCAACTTCAAATACCGGTTCTGAATCCCCTGATGGAGGAGCACAGCATGTCTAGATTCACCCACACATTGTTGGGCACGGCGTTGGCCGTCAGCCTGCTCGGCAGTGGCCTGGTTCAGGCCAAAATCAGCAATGAAGAAGCCGCACGCCTGGGTCAGGACCTGACCCCGATGGGTGCCGAGAAAGCGGGCAACGCCGACGGCAGCATCCCGGCCTGGACCGGAAAATGGCGCGGCTTGCCGCCGCAGCTCAAATACGCGGGCCCCGGCACGCCGTACCCGGACCCGTACGCGGCAGAAAAGCCGATGTTCGTGATCAACGCGCAGAACATGGACAAGTACGCCGACAACCTCACCGATGGCCAAAAAGCGTTGCTTAAACGCTACCCCGCGACCTTCAACATTCCGGTGTACCCGAGCCATCGCGACTTCCGTTTCGATCAGCGCCTGGAAGACCTCGTCAAGAAAAACGCGGTCAGTGCCGAACTGGCCAACGACAACAACGACACGCAAAACGCCTGGGGCGCCTCGCCGTTCCCGATTCCCAAGAACGGTAGCGAGTTGATGTTCAACCATACGCTGGCCGGACGCGCCAATACCGAAGAGGCCAACTACGGGCAGGCGGTGGTCTATTCCAACAAGGAACGTGTGCTCGAAGAGGTCAATTACAAGATCTTCTCGATCTGGTCCAGCCCGGATAAAACCCTGGAGAGCGCCAACGGCATTCTCACCAACTTCCTGATCACCACCCTGGAGCCGGTGCGCAAGAAAGGCGAGATTGTCGTCGGTCACGAGTTCATCAACCCGACCGCCTCACCTCGCCAGGCCTGGCAGTACAGCCCGGGTCAACGTCGGGTACGTCGTGCGCCAACTGTAGGCTATGACTCACCGAGCGGCGCCGGCGGTTTTCGGGTGTATGACGAAGACCGTTTGTTCAACGGTGCACCGGATCGCTACAACTGGACCATCGTCGGCAAGAAAGAAATCTACATTCCGTACCACAACTACAAGATCGACGACCCGAGCGTGAGTACCGACCAGATCCTGGCCACCACCGGCCACATCGATCCGCAGTACATGCGCTATGAAAAGCACCGCGTCTGGGTCTTGCAGGCAACACTTAAAGAAGGCGCCCGGCATGTTTACGCCAAGCGTGTGTTGTACCTGGACGAGGATTCCTGGGCCGCTACCCTGGCCGACAACTACGACAGCCGCGGCGTGCTCTGGCGCACCAACATGCAAACTTCGATCTACGCCTACGAGCTGCAGCGCTACCACGCTCGCCTCGGGATCTACCATGACCTGATCGCCGGCTCCTATCTGGTTGACCGTATGTTGATCGATCAAAAGCCCGCCAAACTCAACGCCACCGCCTTCACTGAAGACGAATTCACCCCCGGCAACCTGCGCAAACTCGGCACTCGCTAAGCCCTCTGCGCCCTGACCGAGTAACTCGGTCAGGGCGTTGTGCTTTTTTGAACTCGCTCATTTCACGGAAAACTCCCCATGAATAAATTGCTCACTGGCGTCATCGCCGTGGCCAGCGTCAGCCTGTCGATGCAGGCCAATGCCCTGAACATCCTGCTGACCAACGACGACGGTTGTCGGGCGCCCGGCATCGATGCGATGTACCGGGCGCTGACCGCCGCCGGGCATCAGGTGACCCTCGTTGGTCCGTTGAACGACAGCAGTGGCATCAGCGCGGCCAGCGTGGTCGTGCCCGGGCAGGCGTTGGCAGTGACCGAGTTGGCGCCAGGCAAATTTTGCGTCGGCCCACCCGAGGGCTACACCCCGCCCCCGGGCAAGACATCCGCCATCGGCACCCCGGTGGATGCAGTCAATGTTGGCCTGGACGTGCTGCTCAAAGGCAATCCGCCAGACCTGGTGGTGTCGGGCAGTAATTTTGGTGAAAACGTCGGCCCGCTGACGCAAATGTCCGGCACCTTGAACGCAGCGGTCCGCGCGATGTTCAAGGGCATTCCGGCGGTGGCGGTGTCGACGGCCATCGACATGGACCTGATCATCCGCGACCAACAGGCCGGCTACCGCAAAACCCTCGGCGCCATGGATGACACCGCCCGGTTTGCGGTGAAGGTTATCGAGCAGGCGAGTCTCGCGGGAGCTCAAGCCAAACAGGCCTGCGAAAAAAACAACCCCGACTGCGAATTGAACGTGCTCGGATTGCCGGGTGTCAGCGGGTTGAATATCAATTACCCGGCGCTGGCGGCCAGTGACGTCAAAGGCGTGAGTTTTGCCCCGATCGGCACTTGGGGCCGGGTGAACTTCACCTCCCAGCGCGGCGCCGACGGCGTGGTTCACGTCAACCTGGTCGCCCCGCCGACACCGACGACCGCCCAGCAACAGGCCGATGCGTATCAGTTGTGGCAAGGGCATGCGGTGATCACCGTGATCGACGGCAACATGAGTGCACCGGGTGCGGTGCAGGATCAGGCGAAGGAAATGCTGAGAGGAGTGAAACCTTAAGGCAACGCAGAACCTGTGGGAGCGAGCCTGCTCGCGAAGAGGCCGGCATATTCAACATCTATGTCGCGGGTAACTCCGCTTTCGCGAGCAAGCCCGCTCCCACAGTTGATCGTCGGTAAACACAAAGCCTGTGAACACCCTAAATCCCTTGTG
>NZ_SOPU01000007.1:27458-27625 GCF_004402115.1 Pseudomonas sp. F01002
AATCCCTTGTGGGAGCGGGCTTGCTCGCGAAGAGGCAGGCATATTCAACATCAATGTCGCTGGTAACTCCGCTTTCGCGAGCAAGCCCGCTCCCACAGTTGATCGTCGGTAAACACAAAGCCTGTGAACACCCTAAATCCCTTGTGGGAGCGAGCCTGCTCGCGAAG
>NZ_SOPU01000007.1:27695-54609 GCF_004402115.1 Pseudomonas sp. F01002
TGTGTTCTCTCCAGATAGCCCCCTGCGCAGGTCTGCCGCGGCATCGGACAAGGCTTGCGCAGCGCGCTCGACAAACGGCGCCATGCTGATAAAACCGTGAATCATGCCCTCGCAGCGCTGCACGCGCACCGCTACGCCGGCTTCCCGCAGACGCAAGGCAAACGCCTCGCCCTCATCCCGCAAAGGATCAAACTCGGCGCTGATCAGGGTGGTCGGCGGCAAGTCCGCCAATCGGTCGGCGCGCAACGGCGAGGCCAAGGGATCATCCCCCTGATCGGCATCCTGCAGGTACTGCTGCCAAAACCAGTACATCATCGCACCGGTGAGGAAATAGCCCTCGGCAAAATCCTCATAAGACTGACTGTCGCAACGGGCGTCGGTGACCGGGTAAAACAGGCACTGATGACTGATTTTCGGCCCCTGACGTTGCGCCGCCAGCCGACTCACGGCGAGCGCCAGGTTGCCCCCGGCGCTGTCCCCGGCCAAGCCGAGCCGGTTGCCATCAACGCCCAGTTCAGACGCATGCTCGACCAGCCAGCAGGTGGCCGCATAACAATCGAGTGGTGCCGCCGGGAATTTGTTTTCCGGCGCCAGTCTGTAGGCGACCGACACCACCACCGCCTCCGTCAAACTGGCAAGTGAACGGCAGAGGTTGTCATGGGTGTCGAGGTTGCCCATGACAAAACCGCCTCCGTGGAAGAACACCAACAGCGGAAGGTTGTCCTGCTCCAGTGGCCGGTACAGCCGCGCATCCAGCTCGCCCGCCGCGCCCGCGACCCGCAGGTGACGCACTTCGATCATCGGGTCGCCGGGGATGGCGGGCAGCAGGTTGTCGGAAAACTGCCGATATTGCTTGGCATCGAGCTGGCTGAAATCCGGCTCCGGCAGGTCGCGAAACTGCTGGAGCACTGCGACGATCTGGTTATCGAGCGGCATCGGCATTTCCCTCTACATCGGTCATTTGAAACTGCGGATTGGTTTCTTCCAGGATGCTTTGCACACGTCGCTCCAGCGCCGGTTTGAAACCTTTGTGAGGGAAGACCCAGAAGCGTTTTTCGGCGATGGCGGCGAACACCTGCTCCGCCAGCTCGCTCGGCGTCATGCCTTGGCGGATGCTGCTGTCGAGCAATTGACTGAATGACGAACCGGCCGCGTCCACCACTTGATTCGACGCCATGATTTCACTGGCCACCGGCCCTGGGCACACTACCGAGACCGATACCGGCACACCGAGCATGCTCAATTCGTAGTGCAGGGTTTCCGAGAGTGCGACCACTGCCTGCTTGGTCACGTTGTAAGGCGCCATCAACGGGCTGCTGAGCAAGCCGGCGAGTGACGCCGTGTTGATCACATGGGCCGCCCGCCCCTGGCGCAAAAACAGCGGCACGAAACTGCGAATGCCATTGATCACACCGGTGAGGTTGACGTTGAGCATCCGCTGCCATTGCTGCGCAGTGATTTCCCAGCTGTAGCCGGTCTGCATCACTCCGGCGTTGTTGAACAGCAGATCAACCCCGCCAAAGTGATCGAGGGCGATATCGCGCAAGCGCTCGACTTGCGCCAGATCGCCAACATCCGTGACGCAAGCAATCGCCTGCGCACCGCCCGCCTGTAGTTCATCGCACAGCGCTTGCAACCCCGGCCCATCGAGATCGGCCAGCACCAGGCGCATCCCCAGCCTTGCCGCATGCTCGGCCAAACCCCGGCCAATACCACTGGCGGCCCCGGTAATCACCGCGACCGGCCCTTGTTCATTGCTCATCGCCAACTCCTGCACTGGGTCCAATGGCGTCAGTAGAGCGGGCGGGCGTAAACCGGCCATCGTCCATTCAGACGATGCCCGCTTCTACAGGGGCGGCAGAATCCGTGACAGGCGCCAAGCCCGTGAACCCTGGGAGAATAATAAGATGAGTACCTTGCACCGCATCGAAGCCAAACTGCTGGAAGACCGCTACGCCCGTGGCTGGCATTGTCTGGGCCTGGCTGCCCAATACCGCGACGGCAAGGCCCATCGCCTGGAGGTGTTCGGCACCCGGCTGGTGGCCTTTCAGGGCGAAGACGGCGAGCTGCATATTCTGGATGGCTATTGCCCGCACATGGGCGCCGACCTCAGTACCGGTTGTGTTGAAGGCAACTCGATTCGCTGCCCGTTCCACGCCTGGCGCTGGGGTGCCGATGGTGTCTGCGATGACATTCCTTACGCCAAACGCATTCCGCCACGGGCCCGGCTCAAGAGCTGGCCACTCATGGAAGAAAACCAGTTGCTGTTCGTCTGGAATGACCCGGAAGGCAACCCGCCGCTCCCTGAGCAACGCATCCCGCGCATTGACGCTTGCTTCAGTGACGAGTGGGCCGCGTGGGAAGTCGCCGAATTGCAGATCGGCACCAACTGCCGCGAACTGATCGACAACGTCGCTGACATGGCGCACTTCGGCACGGTGCATGGCGCCCCCGTCGAGGAATTCAGCAACGTCTTCGAAGGTCACCTGGCCACCCAGATCATGAGCGCCCGCAGTGAGCGCTTGTCCGGCGACAGCGCGTTGAGCACCGTGGCCACCTACTTCGGCCCGGCCTACCAGATCACAGAAATGACCGGCGCGATGAACGGCCAGCCGATCCACTCGATCCTGCTCAACTGCCATGTGCCGATCGACCTCGACAGCTTCACTCTGCGCTACGGCGTGCTGGTGAAAAAGATTCCGGGGCTGAGCGAAGAGCAGAATCAGGCGATGGCCAAGGCCTATGTGCAGCAAGCACAGGAAGCCTTCTACGAAGACGTGACGATCTGGCACAGCAAGACCCGCGTCGACAACCCATTGCTGTGTGACGGCGATGGCCCGGTCTATCAGTTGCGCCGCTGGTACGAGCAGTTCTACACCGACGTCGCGGCGCTCTCGGCCGACGTGCTGGAGCAAAAACGGTTCGTCGTGCGCGCCAGCGAACGGGCCTGAACACAGCGGCCCGTCGCGCTCCCTGCGCCTGACCGGCAGCCGCCCGTCAGGCCTTGAGCCCGAGCGTTGCAAGGAGTCGATATCGGCGCTTATTCTCGGCCACCGCCAACGCTAATAATAAGAACGGTTTTCCCTATGCAGCAGAGCCTCAGCCTCGATACGTTCAGTGATTTGATCGGCAACCTCTATCAGGGACCGCTGGAAACCATTCCCTGGGCGACCTTTCTCAACCAGCTCAACGTGTATCTGGAAAGCAAGTACGTGACCTTCATCCTGCGTCCGCCCAGCGCGCATGTGGATGGCTTGATGGTCAACACCACTGGCACGTCGACCGAGGCGACCGCGTCGTACAACAAACACTTTTTCACCCTCGACCCGTTTGTCGACCTGCCCAACCGCCAGGTGGTGACCCTTGCCGAGTTCGTGTCCAACGACGATTGGCAGCACTCGGAGTTCTACAAGAATTTCCTCGAACCGGTGGATGTGTTCCACATTCTCGGCGCCGACATCAACACCTGCGACGGCGCCCAGTGCCGTATCCGCATCAGTCGCGGACGCGATGACAAGGCCTTCGGCAACGAAGAGAAAGCCTTGTTGACGCACTTTATCCCGCACCTGGAACGCTCGATCAAGATCCACATGCAGCTCAATCGCATCGAAGCCGAGCGCAATCTCTACGCCGGCGCGGTGAATCAATTGGCGGTCGGTACGATCATCCTCGACGAGGCCGGCAAAGTGCTGCAAACCAACCAGGTTGCCGATCGGCTGATCCAGGAAAAGGACGGCATCAAACTGGTCAACGACGGCCTGCAAGTCGGCACCGCGCGAGACACTCAAGAGTTCCGGCGCCTGGTGAAACAATCGCTGCTCTCGCAAAAAAGCAGCAACCCGTCGGTGGTCGAAGCGCTTCGTGTGCAACGGCCGTCCGGGCGGGCGGACCTGGGGATCATCGTACGCTCGGTGCCGTTATCGGACTGGAGCGAAGGCAAACAGTGCCCCACCGTGGTGATTTTCATCAGCGACCCAGAGCAACAGTCCACCGCGCCACAGGAGATCGTCCGCGCGCTGTTCGACTTCACCCCGGCCGAAACTCAACTGGCCATGTTGTTGGCCAACGGCTTGACCCTCGACGAAGCCTCCGAGGAGCTGGGTATCAGCCGCAACACCTCGCGGGCACACCTGCGGTCAACCTTCTCCAAGACCGGCGTGACCCGCCAGACCATGCTCGTGCGGCTGATCCTGCGCAGCGTGGCGACCCTCGGTTAGCGTTCAACCTCCGCCCTCGTCCGCTCGGACGATGGCGGCCATCCCGGCACGGCGCACAGTGGCTTTATCCCAACCAGGGGTCTGACCATGCGCAACTGTCCGACCATCCTCAAGACTGAATTGCTGGCTGAAAGCGGCTATTTTCAGATCGAAGCTTTGCACCTGCAATTCAGCAATGGCCAGCAGCGGATTTACGAGCGTCTGCGCGGCACCGGTTATCGCTCGGTGATGCTGGTGGCGATGCCCGATCCGCTGCATGTATTGCTGGTCCGTGAATATGCGGTCGGTGTCGAAAAAACCGTGCTCGGCCTGCCCAAGGGCGGCGCGGAGCCTGATGAAGACTATCTGCAAGCGGCGCAACGCGAACTCTGCGAAGAAGTCGGAATGCGCGCTGCACGCCTCAGCGAACTGGGCGAACTGACCCTGGCGCCGGGTCACCTGTGCCATCGCTACCGGGTGGTGCTGGCCGAACAGTTGAGTCCCTGCCAACTGGTCGGCGACGAGCCCGAACCGCTGGAATGCCTGCGCGTGCCGCTGGCGCAGATCCCCGACCTGGTCGCCCGCGGCGAACTCAACGAAGCGCGGGCCATTGCTGCACTGTTCATGGCCATGGGGGCCCTCGCCCGGCGCATCTAAAATCGCCAGAATCAAAAGATCGCAGCCTTCGGCAGCTCCTACATGGATTGTGTACACCCGCAAATCAATGGATGAACACGAAACCTGTAGGAGCTGCCGAAGGCTGCGATCTTTCGATCTTTCGATCTTTTTCCATCTAGTCCATTCGGACGAAGCCACGTCCCGTCAGCCGCAATACCTTGCCTCTACAACAATAAAATCCGTGTCGAGACTCGCTATGCGAAAAGCCACCTGTGCCCTGTTCATCATCGTCTGCGCCAGCAGCACCGCCAGCCTGTGTCAGCGCTTCAAGAATGAAGCCTACCGACCGACCACCGCGTTCATCAGTTGCTCGGCCAGTGCCATCAATTGCTATCCCCCGCTGGTGCGTAATCTGCTCCCATAAAAAAAGCCACCGGGCCTGCAAGCAAGGCCGGTGGCTTTTTTGTGCTGTCGCCAGATCAGGTTGGCAAGACACCCCGCGAACGTGACAGGGTCAGCGCGAGGTCTTCGATCATGTCTTCCTGACCACCGACGGTGCCGCGCCGACCCAATTCCACCAGCAGCTCACGTGCGGCAATGCCGTACTTTTGCTCGGCACGTTTGGCGAACAACAGGAACGAACTGTAGACCCCGGCGTAACCCAGGGTCAGCGCATCGCGGTCGAGGCGGATCGGCTGGTCCATCATCGGCACTACCAGGTCCTCGGCAACGTCCATGATCCGGTACAAGTCGATGCCACTGTTGACGCCCATCCGCTCAAGCACCGCGACAAACACTTCCAGCGGCGTATTGCCCGCTCCCGCGCCCAGCCCCG
Organism: Pseudomonas sp. F01002; assembly: GCF_004402115.1. Classification (NCBI taxonomy): domain Bacteria; kingdom Pseudomonadati; phylum Pseudomonadota; class Gammaproteobacteria; order Pseudomonadales; family Pseudomonadaceae; genus Pseudomonas; species Pseudomonas sp. F01002. The sequence continues at coordinate 33,345 of NZ_SOPU01000007.1, forward strand.
CCACCGAACCGTCGATACGTGCGGCGCCCGCCTCGATCGCGGCAAGGGAATTGGCAATTGCCATGCCCATGTTGTGGTGACCGTGAAAACCGACTTCGGTCCCGGCATTCAGCCCAGCTCGCAATGCAGCGATTTTCTCAGTGACTTCATCGGGCAGCATGTAGCCAGCCGAGTCGGTGCAGTAAATGCAGTTGGCCCCATAACTCTCCATCAGCCGCGCCTGCTCCAGCAGTTTCTCCGCGCTGACCCTATGCGCCATCATCAGAAAGCCGACGGTATCCAGGCCCATCTTCGCTGACATGCCGATGTGCTGGCCGGAGACGTCCGCCTCGGTGCAGTGGGTGGCCACACGAATGGTCGACACCCCGTGTTCATGGGCCATTCTCAAATGATCGAGGGTGCCGATACCCGGCAACAACAGCGCCGAGACCTTGGCCTGTTTCATCCGCGGGATCACCGCCGCGAAGTATTCCTCGTCGCTGTGAGCGGGGAAACCGTAGTTCAGCGACGCACCGCCCAGGCCATCGCCGTGGGTGATTTCGATCAGCGGCACGCCGGCCGCATCGAGACCGGTCGCCACCGAGATCATCTGTTCCAGGCTGATTTGATGCTGTTTGGCATGCATGCCGTCGCGCAGGCTCATGTCGTGCAGACGGACGCTCTTACCTTGCAAATTCATGGCAATTCTCCACTCAACGGACGGGCAGTTGCAGGGTGCCCTTGTGGGCTTCTTCGGCGAACATCTCGGCGGTACGCAGCCCCGCTGCGGTCATGATGTCGAGGTTGCCGGCGGACTTGGGCAGGAAGTCGCCGAGGCCTTCGACTTCGATGAAAATCGACACCCTGTGCCCATCGAACACCGGGCCATTGATCAGCTTGTAGCCGGGAACATAGCGCTGCACTTCCTTGACCATCTGCAACACCGAGGTGCGAATGGCGTCCTGATTCGGTTCGTCATCCGTCAGGCAGTGGATGGTGTCGCGCATCATCAGCGGTGGCTCGGCCGGGTTGATGACGATGATTGCCTTGCCGCGTCGTGCGCCGCCGATCTTCTCCACCGCTCCGGCCGTGGTGCGGGTAAATTCGTCGATGTTCTGGCGAGTGCCCGGGCCGACCGAACCGGAGGAGACGGTGGCGACGATCTCGCCGTAACTCACCGACTGGACCCGCGACACTGCCGCGACCATCGGAATGGTCGCCTGGCCACCGCACGTCACCATGTTGACGTTCATCGCCAACGTCGCCGCATGCTCCTTGAGATTGACCGGCGGCACGCAGAACGGGCCGATGGCGGCCGGCGTGAGGTCGATCATGATCACCCCCAGCGCATTGAGCTTGCGGCTGTTTTCCGCGTGTACATAAGCCGACGTGGCATCGAAGGCGATGCGAATATCATCGTCGAGTACATGGGGCAGCAGTCCGTCGACGCCCTCGGCCGTGGTTTTCACGCCCAATTCACGGGCGCGTTTAAGGCCCTCCGATTGGGGGTCGACGCCGACCATCCAGACCGGCTCGATCCATTCCGATCGATACATTTTCATCAGCAGATCAGTGCCGATATTGCCCGGGCCGATAATGGCCGCTCTGAGTTTCTTGCTCATCCGGTTAAACCCCACAGGTCAGGCGCAGAAGGACACCTGGGCACTGCCCAGGCCATCGATAGTCAATTCAAAACGGTCGCCCGCACGCGCAGGCTCCAGCGGCACCAAAGAGCCTGAGAGAATGATTTCCCCGGCCTTGAACGGAATACCGAAAGCACCCAGGGTGTTGGCCAGCCAGGCCACGGCCGTCAGCGGATTACCCTGCACCGCCGAGCCCAGTCCCTCGCTCAGGAGTTCACCGTTCTTGAACACACGCATGCGCAAGTTGGGCAAATCCAGCGTCCGTGGATCGACCTGAACCTCGCCCAGCACGAACACACCGCAAGAGGCGTTGTCGGCGACGGTGTCTTGTATGCGAATGCGCCAGTCATGAATCCGTGAATCGACGATCTCGAAGCACGGCGTCACATACTCGGTCGCTTCCAGCACGTCGGCTTCGGTAACACCGGGGCCGATCAGATCGTGCTTGAGCTTGAAGGCAATCTCGCCCTCGGCGCGCGGCTGGATCAGCTTGTTCGCGGCGAGGGAGATTTGCGCGTCATTGGCGAATGACATCTGCCGGGTGATGAAGCCGAAATCCGGCTGATGCACGTTGAGCATTTGCTGGACCGCCGCCGACGTTACGCCGATTTTCTTGCCGACAATCCGGTCACCGGCGGCCACCCGGCGTTCGATGCTGCAGAGGGAAATATTGTAGGCATCTTCGATGCTGATCGCCGGCCAGCGCTCGGTCAGCGGCGCCAGGGTGGTGCCGCTCAGCAACGCCTGATACAGCTCCTCGCCGTATTGATGGCGCAGTTGTTCACTCATGAGCAAGCCTCCTCAAAGAACGCCAGGCACTCGCGGTTGAACAGTTCACGGTGCTCGACCATCACCCAATGCCCGCATTCGCTGAGCAGGACAAAGCGAATGTTCTGGCAGTGCTGCATCATCGTTTGCGCGCCAGACACCGGGCAGAATTTGTCGTTCATGCCCCAGAAACCGAGGATCGGACACTGCAACTCGCCGAGGCGCGAGGTCATGTTCGGCACTTGCATGGTCGACAACACGCAGACCGGTTGCTGGCGCACCACTGCGACCCGCTCATTGACCGTTTCGTCGCTGATCAAGGACTCATCGAACAGTTGCAGCGCCAGCAGCCGGCGCATTCCGCCCGCATCGTGCAGTTCACCCTTGGCGAAGGCCGCACCCATTTTCTGGATGCCTTCCATCTGCAAGTAATACTGTTCTTTTTCCATCAGGCCGCCGGGCGCCATCAGCACCAGCCGGCTGACCCGCTGCGGTTGGTCGAGGGCCAGTTTGATCGCGATCGCACCGCCCAGAGAATTGCCGACCAGCACGCATCGCTGGATATCCAGGGCATCGAGCAAACTGCTCAAGGCGGCGACAAAGAAGTCCAGGGTGTAGAGGGTGTCTGGCTTATCTGAAGCGCCATAACCCGGCAGGTCCGGGACAATGGTCCGGTAGCCTGCCGCGGCAAACACCGGGTAGTTCTGCTTGAAATTGCTGTGACCGCTGGCGCCCGGCCCGCTGCCGTGAATGAAAATTACCGGTTCACCGCTGCCGATGTCCTGCCCGCCGATATCCAAGTAGTGCAGCTGCAAACCTTCCGGCAGCGTGACGAAGTGCCCTTGCGCTGATGCGTCCATAGGTGTCCTCCCGGCCTGTTGTTGTCGCCGGATTATTCCGAGCGCCCGGGCAAACAACATCGTCCGACAGGACTACGCCCAGGGGGCGTTCTCAATTAGTTTCCACACCGCGCAGGGAAACTAATTGAGAACGCCCCCTAGTCTTTTCGGACGTTGGCCGATGGGGGTGACAGACCTAGCATCGACAGCATTCCCGAGCGACAGAACGAGGCATCCCATGCTTGATCCGATGGACTTTCGCGGCAAAGTGGTACTGGTCACCGGCGGTGGCAAGGGTGTCGGTCGCGGCATCAGTCAGCGTTTTCTCGACTGTGGTGCCGAAGTGGTGATCTGTGGCCGCGAAGCACCGGACACCCTGCCTGCTAGCGCTGGGCGCGAGGCGCTGTTTCTGCCCTGCGACCTGCGGGATGTCGAGCAGTCCGGGCGGTTGATCGACAGTATCGTCGAGCGTTTCGGTCGCCTCGATGTATTGGTCAACAATGCCGGCGGTTCACCGAATGCCGACGCGGCCAGTGCCTCGCCGCGCTTTAGCGAAGCGATCATCCGCCTTAACCTGTTGGCGCCGCTGAATCTCTGCCAGCAGGCCAATCAGGTGATGCAGGCGCAAGCCGACGGTGGCGCAATCATCAATATTTGCAGCGTCAGCGCGACCCGTCCTTCCCCCGGCACTGCTGCCTATGGCGCGGCCAAGGCCGGGTTGCTGAACCTGACCGGTTCGCTGGCCGTGGAATGGGCGCCCAAGGTGCGGGTCAACGCTGTGACGGCCGGGTTGATTCTCACCGAGCAGGCGGCCATGCATTATGGCGATCAGGTGGGCATTGCCCGGGTGGCAGCGACCATCCCGCTGCAACGCCTGGCGGCTCCGGAAGACATCGGCGATACCTGTCTGTACCTGGCATCAACGCTGGCACGTTATGTCAGCGGCGCGGACATCACCGTGCACGGCGGTGGCGAACGCCCGGCGTTTCTCGACGCGGCACAATCCTGAAAAGATCGCAGCCTGCGGCAGCTCCTACGTTGATTGTGTACACCTGTAGGAGCTGCCGCAGGCTGCGATCTTTTGGCCATCTCATTAAAACAAGAGGAATCCCGACATGCCTGCGATAGCCAGCCACAGTGTTTTGCTGGATCTCAGCCCATCTGCCGCATGGGCCAAACTGCGCGACCTGAGCCTCGCCCCGCACTATGTGCCAGGTCTGACCGGTTGCCAGTTTCATCCCGGTGCGCGCGAAGGGGTTGGCGCCAGTCGCCGGGTGTTCCGCAAAGGGGGTCAGTGGCTGGATGAGAGCGTGGTGCAATGGCAGGAAGGTGCGGGTTTCGTACTGATCCTGCATCGGGCCAGTAGCGGCGCGCCCTTCCCGTTCCGCGAGGCCAGCTTCAGTTATGCCTTGCAGGCCGAGGGTTACGCGACACGCATCACCACCCAAATGAACTACAGCCTGCGCGGTGGCAGGCTGGTGGAATGGTTGCTGGCGAAGGCGTTCAACAACGTCGTGCGCCAGATTGCCGAGAACCTCAAGGCCTTCTGCGAAACCGGGCAGACGCAGAATCGCGACTTGCTCGCCGCCACAACTCAGGAACGCGCCCTGTAGCAGCTGCCGAGGCTGCGTTCGGCTGCGCAGCAGTCGTAGATCCTGCATCCACGGTTTTTCTGGAATACCGAAGTGCCTGATTTTACGACTGCTGCGCAGCCGAACGCAGCCTCGCAGGCTCGACAGCTGCTACAGGTTCATGCTTGGCTTTGGGCGGTCAGGTTGACCTCACTCCAATAGGCTTTCATCGAGCGAATCTTGCCGTCGGCATCGAACTCCATCACGTCGATCACATGGATCGAGCACGGTTGCCCGGCCCATTCCATATCGACCCGAAACGGCATCGCCCCACAACCGTTGAGTGTCGCCCGAACCGGGCCGGTCAAGGTCGCCGAGACTTTGCTCGCGCCCAGCCCTTCGCGGTAGAAACGTTCTATATCGACGATACCCTGCAACGGCGGCCGACCGACCGGGTCTTCGACCACTGCATCCTCGCTGTAAAGCGCAATGATCCCGTCGATGTCACCGGCGTCCACCAATTCCACATAACGCGCCATGGTCGCTTGAATCTGTTGTGCACTGACCATTCAGACCACCTCGAACAGTGCGGCGGCACCCATGCCGCCGCCGATGCACATACTCACCACTACATAACGCAAACCGCGGCGTTGCCCCTCGACCAACGCGTGACCGACCATCCGCGCACCGGACATGCCGAAAGGATGGCCCACCGAAATTGCACCACCGTTGACGTTCATGCGTTCGGGGGGAATGCCCAGGGTGTCGCGGCAATACAGCACCTGACAGGCGAACGCCTCGTTCAACTCCCAGAGGCCAATGTGGTCCACGGTCAGGCCATGGCGCTTGAGCAGTTTCGGGATGGCGTAGACCGGGCCGATGCCCATCTCGTCGGAGTTGCAGCCAGCGACCGCCATCCCGCGATAAATCCCCAGCGGCTCCAGGCCACGCTTCTCGGCCAATTTGGCACTCATCAACACCGAGGCCGAAGCACCGTCGGAGAGTTGCGAGGCATTGCCCGCCGTGATGAAACGACCCTTTTCACTCCACTGACCGCCCGGCCACACCGGTTCCAGCGCATTCAGGCTTTCGCGGGTGGTGTCGATGCGGTTGCACTCGTCACGCAGCAAGGTGACGGCCTCAAAGCGGGTTTCGCCACTGGCCTTGTCGAAAATCGCCTTGCGGCTGGTCAGCGGCGCGAGTTCACGGTCGAACAATCCGGCACTCTGGGCCAGCGCGGTTCGCACCTGGCTCTGATAGCTGTATTCGTCCTGTTCCTCTCGGGAAATGCCGTAGCGCGCGGAGACGATTTCGGCGGTTTCGATCATCGGAATGTAGGCGTACGGATCAAGCTCGATCACCGAGCCTGACTGATTGCGGTACAGGTTCTTGTGCTTGTTCTGCACCAGCGAAATCGACTCCAGACCACCGGCCACGGCAATGTCGACTTCATCGCACATGATCCCTTTGGCGGCCATGGCAATGCTCATCAGCCCCGATGAACACTGGCGCTCGACCGCCATCCCGGCGACCGAGGTCGGCAAGCCGCCGGCAATCGCACACAGACGCCCCAAGTTATAAGACTGCGTGCCCTGCTGCGCCGCCGCGCCGATGATCACATCGTCCACTTCGCCCGGCTCGATACCGGCGCGACGCACGGCTTCGCGCACCACATGGCCGCCGAGCTGCGGGGCGTCGGTGTCATTGAATGCACCGCGAAAGGCTTTGCCGATCGGGGTACGGGCGGTCGAAACGATGACGGCTTCTTTCATGCTGGATTCCTCGAATGTTCTGCTAAAGGGGTCACGCGGGGTAGTAACGGCTGATGGTGTCGACCACACAGCCGGGGCGCTCCTCGCCATCGATTTCGACGCTGACGCGAATGGTCGCCTGAACGCCGCCCTTGACCTCCTCGACCGCCATCAATTGCGCACTGCCGCGCACCCGCGAGCCAACACGCACTACCGTGGGAAAGCGCACCCGCTCGCAGCCATAATTGACACCCATGGCAATGCCGCGCACCTCGACGATCTGCGGCAAAAACAGATTGACCAACGCCAGGCTCAGATAGCCATGGGCGATGCAGGCGCCGAAGGGACCGCTGGCTGCTTTGAGCGGATCGACGTGAATCCACTGGTGATCACCGGTCGCCTCGGCGAACCGGTCGATGCGCTCCTGCGCGAGAACCAGCCAGTCGCTGACGCCCAGCACCTCTCCCACGGCATCGTGCAAGGCGAAGGGCGTGTCGAAAACACGTGGCATGTTCAAGCCCTCTGACTGGAAACCGACAACACTTCGCCGGTCATGTAGGAACTGTAGTCGCTGGCCAGAAACATCATTACGTTGGCCACTTCCCAGACCTCGGCGGCACGACCAAACGCTTCGTTGGCGGCGAGTTGATCGAGCACCGCCTGAGGGGCGGACTTACGCAGGAAATCGTGCAACGCAATGCTCGGGCTCACCGCGTTGATGCGGATCCCGTAGTCGGCGGCCTCGACCGCGGCGCAACGGGTCAACGCCATGACCCCGGCCTTGGCCGCGGCGTAGTGCGACTGCTCTTTCTGCGCCCGCCAGCCCAGTACCGAAGCGTTGTTGACAATGACCCCGGCACGCCGCTCGATCATCTTCGGCAACATGGCGCGGGTCATGCGCATGGTGCCGGTGAGCGTCACATCGAGGACCCGGTTCCACTCCTCATCCGTCATGTCCACCAGCAGCCGTGAACCACCAAGCCCGGCGTTGTTGATCAGCACATCGACACCCTGCAGATCACGCTCGGCACAAGCAATCAGCTGTTGAACCTGAGCTTCATCAGCGACATTGCAGACCTGACCGAAGACCTGTTGCAGACCGGTCGCTTCGCGGATTTTCAACACCGCTTCTGCCAGCCGGCCTTCATGGATATCGCTGATCATCAAGGCGCGGCAACCCTCCTCGGCGGCACGCACCGCGGCGGAAAAACCGATACCGGCCCCGGCCGCGGCCGTGATCAGCACCGACTTGTCACGCAACAGGCCGTGACCTGCAACATAGTGAGGAACAGACATGGAAAACTCCTTGGTCAGGTGCGCAGGCGCGGTTCTTTGGGCATTCCCAGGGCGCGCTCGGCGATGATGTTGCGCTGGATCTCGTTGCTGCCGCCGTAGAGGGTGTCGGCGCGACTGAACAGGTACAGCGATTGCAAACGGGTGAGTTGGTAAGGCGCGGCTTCCAGCAGCTCCGCCTCGGCGCCGAGGACGTCCATCGCCAGCTTGCCGAGGCTGGCGTGCCAGGTGGACCAGAACAGTTTGTAGATGGTCGCTTCCTTACGCAGCGAACCGTCCTGCGCCCCGGACAGCATGCGCAGCGAGTTGTAGCGCATGATCCGCAGCCCGCTCCAGGCCTCGGCCAGGCGCTGGCGCAGGATCGGGTCGCGCGCGGCGCCATTGGCCCTGGCGATGGCGATGATTTCGTTCAGTTCATTGTGAAATTGCATCTGCTGGCCAAGGGTTGACACTCCGCGCTCGAACCCCAGCAGCGCCATGGCAATCTTCCAGCCCTCGCCCGGCGCGCCGATGATGTTGGCGGCGTCGGTGCGGGCATCATCGAAGAACACTTCGTTGAACTCAGAGGTGCCTGTGAGTTGCTCGATCGGCCGCACGGTAATTTCCGCCTGGGCCATGGGCACCAGCAGGAAGGACAAGCCGCGATGGCCAACGCTGCCCGGTTCAGTGCGGGCGATCACAAAACACCAGTCCGACTCATGGGCCAGGGAGGTCCAGACTTTTTGTCCGTTGATCACCCAAGTGCCGCTGGCTTCATCAAGCACCGCGCGGGTCTTGACGTTGGCCAGGTCGGACCCGGCCCCCGGTTCGGAATAGCCCTGGCACCAGAAGGACGTGCCGTTGACGATGCCCGGCAGAAAGCGCTGTTGCTGCTCGGCAGTGCCGAACGCGGCAATGGTCGGTCCGGCCAGCCCTTCGCCGATATGCCCCATGCGTCCCGGGCCGCCAGCGCGGGCGTACTCTTCGTGGAAAATCACTTGCTGGCTGATCGACAGACCACGCCCACCGTGCTCCGGCGCCCAGCCCACACACGTCCAGCCGCCGTCGGCGAGTTTGCGTTCCCAGGCTTTGCGCTCCACGGGAAACATATGTTCGTCACCCGGGCCACCGCGAAAACGCAGGGGCTCGAATTCACCGCACAGGTTCACGCTCAACCAGTCGGCTACTTCCTGACGGAAGCGCTCGTCCTGTTCGCTGAAACTGATTTTCATGGTTGCTCCCCAAGAATCGCCACGGCGATGCGCTCTCGATGCCAGGCAGGTGCGCCGAGAAAGCTTTCGCTGGCGCGGGCGCGTTTGAAGTAGAGGTGCGGGTCGTATTCCCAGGTGAAACCAACGCCGCCATGCAACTGGATCGACTCGGACGCGCAGTGGAAATAGGTTTCGGAGCAGTGCGCCTTGGCCAGCGCCGCCGCCAGCGGCAGCTCGGCGGCCACCTGCGGATCGCCTTCGGGATCGAGGACTTCCTGGGCCACGCAGGCCGCGTAGTAACTGGCCGAACGTGCGCATTCGACCTGCAGCATCATGTCGGCGGCGCGGTGTTTGAGCGCCTGAAAACTGGCGATAGGTCGACCGAACTGCTGGCGTTCCTGCATATAGGCAACGCTCAGGTCGAGCACCTGCTGCGCGCCACCGGTCTGTTCGGCAGCCAGGCCGATGCAAGCCAGTTGCAGGACTCGCTCCAGGTGCGGCCAGCCCGCACCGAACTCACCGAGCAGGCAGTCAGCGCTGAGGTACAGACCCTTGAGCTGAACCCGTGCCTGACGACGAGTCTGGTCCATGGTCGGCAGCATTTGACGCTCGATCCCTGCCCGGTCCGCGTCCACGGCGAACAGGCTGATGCCCGCCTCGCCGGTCGATCCGGGAACCCGTGCGGCGATGATCAAGAGGTCAGCGCTGTGCCCGTCGAGCACATGATTGAGGGTTCCATCAAGCACAAAACCCTCGCCCTCGGTCACCACCGTGGCCTGAACATCCTTGGCCGCCCAGCCGTTGGCGCTGCTGAAGGCCAGCGTAGCGGTGAGGCTGCCGTCGGCGATCAACGGCAGCCAGCGTTGTTTTTGTTGTTCGTTGGCGGCCAGCAACAGCGCGGGTGTGGCCATGCAGGCGGTGGCGAAGAACGGTGAACACAGCAAGCGCCGGCCCATCTGTTCCAGCAAAATCGACAGCTCGACAAAGCCCAGCCCGAGGCCGCCGTACGCTTCGGGAATATGAATGGCCGGCCAGTACATTTCGCGGCACAGGCGCTGCCAGAGCGCCTCGTCAAAACCTCGCTCGCTGACCATCGCCGCTCGTACGGCGGCAGAATCCGAGACATCGGCGAGAAAGCCCTCGGCCGATGCGCGGATCATTTCCTGTTCGTCGCTGAATGCAAACTCCATCGCGGCGCCTTCTGCTCGTTAGGCGGGGCACGCATGAAGCGACACCCCTCTGGCCTTCGAGTTTGGTGCCAGTGGCACACGACAGAATCGTCAGCCTTGCCTAGTCCGAATGGGCGATGTCGAGGCCGATCCGCCGAGGATCGAACGCCTGGCCCATGGGCGACCGACCCCATCACTTCTGATACCACCCCTGTAGCACTCGGTAACATCCGGCGCTGTTACGGTGCGTCTTTTCAACGACTCGACTTCACGCGCCCCGCCCTACAAGGCCAAAAACAGCCATGGCGTAAATTGTGCATCTAAACGCAATCCAATCCTGCTTGAAGCCACCATGCGCCCCAAGGAACTGAAACTCTGGACTACCGGTGTTGCCCATTTACTGGACCTTCCTCCCGGGCATGCGCGGTTAGCAGGCTTAAGTCACTGGTTGCGGCAAGTATGCCCGGTCGATCACTTCGTTCTGTTCGTCTACGAAGGCAATCATCGGCCGTTGGCGCTGTTCGACACCTTCACAGCCGACAAGCGTGCGGTGTATGTCGATGACTATCAGTGCGGGCCCTATTTGCTTGATCCGTTCTACCTGGCATGCACTCGCGGGCAAGCGCCTGGACTGTGGCGTTTGCGACAGTTCGCACCCGACCACTTCTACCTCGGTGAGTATTACCTGACGTATTACCAGCAAACCGGGCTGGCTGAAGAAGTGGCGTTTTTCGTCGACCTCGGTGGCGGCGCCATGGCCGTTCTGTCGTTGATGCGATCCACCGCCAGCTGTGCTTTTGGTCGTGACGAGATGCAGTTGATCGAGTGCGCGCAGGCGGTGGTTGAACAGGTCATCAATGAAGCCTGGCGTTTGCGTCAAGCCCAGCAACCACGCCCGGCGCAGGACCTGGACTTCAAGATCCGCGAAGCCTTCGATCAGTTCGGCGCGCACATCCTCACCGGCCGCGAACAAGAGATTGTCCAGTTGCTGCTACGCGGTCACTCCAGCGCCTCAGTCGCCGAACAACTGAGCATCAGTCCTGGCACGGTGAAGATTCACCGCAAGAACATCTACGCCAAGCTCGGCATCGGCAGCCAGTCCGAATTGCTCGGGCTGTTTATCCGCGACCTTACCGGCCAGGAACTGGTCGTCGAAGCCTGACACCTGAAACCGACTCTATCCCCCAAGGGATATATACAGCGCAAAACCCCGATTGCTAGTTTGGCCCCCGACGCACTGATTCATCACTGCAAGGGAGCCCGCCTCGTGAACAACAGCGTGAACGACACTTCGCCAAGCGATATCGAATTCTGCAATGTGGTCAAACGCTATGGCGAGGTGTCAGCCGTCAATGGCCTGAACTTCGCGGTGCGTCGCGGCTCATTCCATTCCTTCCTCGGCGGTTCCGGCTGCGGCAAAACCACCACCCTGCGCATGATCGCCGGCTTCGAACAGCCCAGTAGCGGCGAAGTGCGCCTGTCGGGCAAGAACGTTGCCGGAGTGCCGGCGTTTGAGCGGCCGGTGAACATGGTGTTCCAGCATTACGCCCTCTTCCCGCACCTGACAGTGGCGCAGAACATCGCCTATGGGCTGCGTTATCGCACCCCGCGACCCGACAAAAAAACCCAACTGCGCATGGCTGATGAAGCGTTGGAAATGGTGCGCCTGAGCGGCTTCGGCCAACGCAAGCCGAGTGAACTTTCCGGCGGCCAACAGCAGCGTGTAGCCCTGGCCCGGGCGCTGGTCAACAAGCCGACCGTGTTGCTGCTGGACGAGCCGCTGGCGGCGCTGGACCGCAAGCTGCGCAAGGAGATGCAATCCGAATTGCTGCGCCTGCAACGCGAAGTCGGCATCACCTTTGTGCTGGTCACCCACGATCAGGAAGAAGCCTTGTCGATGAGTGACAGCATCAGCGTGATGCACAACGGTTCGATCATCCAGACCGCCACCCCGGAACAACTGTATGAGGCGCCGGCCAGCCGTTACGTGGCCGATTTTATCGGCGAATCGAATCTGTTCAACGGCACGGTTCGTCAATTGCAGGGCGATTCAGTTGTGCTGCGCACCGAGCAAGGACTGGAACTGACCAGCCCACTGACGCCCACCGGCAAAGCCTTAAGCGCAGACGTCGCCGGTTGCATCGCGGTGCGCCCGGAGCTGATCAGCATCGCCAGCGCCAACGCCGACATGACCCGCGAAGTGAAGCTGCAAGGCTACGTGGAAGACCGCATCTACCTCGGCAACTCCACCGAATACCGCGTGCGCACCCAAGCCTTTGGCGTGGTTTGCGTGCGTGTGCCGCGCCAGCAGGATCACGGCGCCAATGCATTCGAACACGGCGCGGCAGTGAGCGTCGGCTGGGATCACGCCAATGGCCTGGCCATGGCGTTGTAAATCATCGATTCGTTTCATCAACCGAATGTGGAGCGTGCTATGGACCGCAAGACGTTTATCAAAACCCTGCGTAGCTGGCAGAACGGCTCGATCAGCCGCCGCGAGTTCCTTGGCCGCACCGGCCTGGGAATTGCCGCAGCGGTGGTCGCAACCAACATGCCCGGCCTGCTGACTTCCACCGCCGAGGCCGTCGAGCAGGCCAAGCTGGGCGATCGCCTGTCGCTGGCGACTTGGCCGAATTACCACAGCCAGGAAAACCTCGACACCTTCGCCAAAACCACCGGTGCGCGCGTTTCGATGAGCGTGTTCGGTTCCAACGAAGAGATGCTTGCCAAATTGCAGGCCGGTGGCAGTGGCTGGGACGTACTGGTGCCGACCAACTACACCATCAGCACTTACGTAGGCCTGGGCCTGATCGAACCATTGGACCTGTCGCGCATTCCCAACTTTGAGGCGTCGGCCTTCCAGCAAAAATTCATGGCCCAAGGAACGGTAGATGGCAAGGTGTATGCGGTGCCGAAAAACTGGGGCACTACCGGCATGCTCTACGACACCGGCAAACTGAAGAACGGCCCCGCCAGCTGGAAAGAATTCTGGGTTGCAGCTCAAGGCCCCGCCAGCGGCCGGACGATGGTTCACGACTACCAACTGACCGCCATCGGCAACGCGCTGAAAAGCTTCGGCTATAGCTTCAATTCTCTTGACCCGAAAGAACTGGCCGATGCCGAAAAACTGCTGATCGAGGTCAAGCCGCACCTGTTCGCCATCAACTCCGACATCCAGCCGTCAATGCGCAGCGGCGATGCCTGGCTGGCGATGTCCTGGACCGGCGATGCCTCTCAGTTGCACCGCGACAACGCGCAGATGCAGTTCGAACTGGGCAAGGAAGGTGGCGAACTGTGGAGTGACTTCTTTGCCATTCCCAAAAGCTCGGAGCACAAGGACGCGGCCTACGCTTTCATCAATTACCTGCTCGATCCGCAGCACAACAAGCTCGAAGTGTTGAGCCACGGCTACCCGAGCGGCGACAAACGCGTCGATGCGTTGCTGCCCACCGCCATGCTCGACGATCCGATCATGTACCCGGCCGCCGAAGCGCTCAGTCCTCTGGAGTTCGGTGCCGCGGCGACGCTCACCAGCCCGGCGCGGGCCGAACTGATGGCTCGCTTCAAGTCCGCCTGATCGCCTGGCCATGGCCAATGAGGAGTCCCACATGAACGCCGCCACCCACCCGCAAACGGTGCAGCCGGGCAATGCCCTGTCGGTCGAGGTTCGCCAACGGCGCAGCCTCGGCCGGCGGATCACCCTGCTGATGCTCTTGCCCTCGACCTTGTGGTTCTTGCTGCTGTTGTTGATGCCGCTGGTGATCATCCTGGTCTTCAGCTTCGGCGAGCGCAGTGCCGTGGGCGGTTACGCCGGTGGCTTCACGCTGGCCAACTACCTGAACCTCGGTTCCCGTGGCGCGGCGTTCAGTAACACGCTGATGTTGGCGCCGCTGGGCACGCTGGTGTGCCTGGTGGCGGCTTACCCGCTGGCGTATTTTCTGGCGGTCAAGGTCAGCAAGAACCGCTCACTGCTGCTGACGCTGGTGATTGTGCCGTTCTGGACCAGTTTCCTGATCCGCACTTACGCCTGGATTTTCATCCTCAGCGGCAAGGGCATTCCGGCCTTGCTCGCAAGCCTTGGCCTTGAAGACGTGCGGCTGATCAATACGCCGTGGGCGGTGCTGATCGGCATCGTTTACGGCTACTTGCCGCTGATGGTGTTTCCGATTTACGTCAGCCTGGAAAAACTCGACAAGCGTCTGCTCGAAGCCTCGGCGGACCTGGGTGCCAGCGCTTTCGAAAGTTTCCGACGGATCACCCTGCCACTCTCCGCCCCCGGGATCATCACCGGGGTGATGCTGGTGTTCATCCTGTTGATGGGCGAGTTCCTGATCCCGGCCATTCTCGGTGGCGGCAAAGTGTTCTTCGTCGGCAACGCACTGGTCGACCTGTTTCTGCAATCGCGCAACTGGCCCTTCGGCAGCGCGCTGGCGATGACCCTGGTGGCGATGATGCTGCTGATCATCGGCGTGTATTTGAAACTGGTGGCGCGCTATGGCGGCCGCCCTGCCGACGGAGGGTTGTGACATGTGGCTGCGCAGCTATTCGACTTCGCTGTACCTGTTTCTCTACGCACCGATCGCGTTGATCGTGGTGTTCAGCTTCAACGCCGGGCGCAGTGGCCTGGCGTTCGAGTGCTGCTCGGTACAGTGGTTTGGTCGCGCGTTTGGCAACCCGTTCATCATGGAGGCGCTGGGCCATAGCGCGTTCATTGCCTTCACTTCAGCGGTGATTGCCACGCTGTTCGGCACGCTCGCGGTGTTCGGTTTGCAACGTGCCGGCGCCAAAGTGCGGTTGCTGTTCGATGCGCTGACCTATTGCGCAATCATCGTGCCCGGGATCGTCATCGGCATCTCGACGCTGATTGCGTTCATTAGCCTGTTCGACCTGATCAACCCGTTGCTGGCGAGCTGGATACCGAGCGTTCCACGGTTGAACATGGGCTTCTTTACCGTGATCGCCGCGCACTCGCTGTTCACCATGGCGTTGGTCATGGTGATCGTGCGCAGCCGCGTCGACTCACTGGACAAGGCCTTGCTGGAAGCCTCGGCCGACCTCTACGCGCCCCCAATGCAAACGTTCTGGCGGGTCACCCTGCCGCGGATCAGTCCGGCGATCATGGCCGGGTTTCTGCTGGCGTTCACCTTCAGCTTCGACGATTTCATCATCGCGTTCTTCGTCGCCGGTTCCGAAACGACCTTGCCGATCTACATCTTTTCATCCATCCGTCGCGGCGTGACCCCGGAGATCAACGCGGTTTCGACCGTCATCATCTGCGCGTCGCTGGCGCTGCTGTTCACTTCCCGTCACCTGCAAAACCGCCGCACCGGCGTCCAGGAGTCTCACCATGCGTGATCAGCTTTACATCAACGGCGAGTGGGTCAGCCCGGATCTGGGCGGTTACTTGGACGTCATCGACCCGGCTACTGGACAGGCTTTCCATCGGGTAGCTGCGGGCACCGAAGAAGACGTCGATCATGCAGTGCGCGCCGCCAGGCGAGCGTTCGATAACGGCTGGAGCCAAACCACTGGCGCCGAGCGCGCGCAGTGGCTGGAAGCGTTGGCTGATGAATTGGGCAGTGGTCAACAGGCGTTGGCTGAACTGGAAGTGCGCGACAACGGCAAACCGTTGCCCGAAGCGCGGTGGGACGTTGGCGATGCGATCGGCTGCTTGCGTTACTACGCCGGGTTGGCCCGGGAACTGGATCAACAGCAGGACCAACCGCTGGCACTGCCGGACGAGCGCTTTCGCTGCCGAATCCGTCATGAGCCGATCGGTGTCGCCGGGCAGATCATCCCCTGGAACTACCCGCTGCTGATGGCCGCGTGGAAGGTCGCACCCGCCTTGGCCGCCGGGGCCACGCTGGTGTTGAAACCGTCCGAACTGACACCACTGACGGCGCTGGAACTGGCCGCGGCCGCCGACCGCATCGGTCTGCCGGCCGGAGTCCTGAACGTCGTGACCGGTCTTGGAGCCGACGCCGGCGGTCCGCTCACCGAACACCCAGGCGTGGACAAACTGGCCTTCACCGGCAGTGTGCCCACCGGGGCAAAAATCATGTCGGCGGCCGCTCGCGACATCAAGAACATCAGCCTGGAGCTGGGCGGAAAGTCTGCGTTGATTGTGTTCGACGACGCCGATGTCGAAGCAGCGGTGGAGTGGATTCTGTTCGGGATTTTCTGGAACCAGGGCCAGGTGTGCAGCGCCACTTCACGCTTGCTGGTGCAGGAAAACATCGCCTCGCGGTTGATCGAGCGACTGGTTGAGGAAACCCGCAAGATCACCATCGGCCCAGGCATGGAACCCGGCGTGTTGTTGGGCCCTTTGGTCAGCCGAGGTCAACACGACAAGGTCCTCGGCTTTATCGATCAGGGACTGGCCAGCGGCGCACGCCTGCTCACCGGAGGTCGGCAACCGGCGTATCTGCCAGAGGGTTATTTCATCGAACCGGCCATCTTCGACGAGCCCGGACACAGCAGCATCCTCTGGCGCGAAGAGGTGTTCGGCCCGGTGCTGTGCATCAAGCGCTTCAAGACCGAAGAGCAAGCCTTGCAAATGGCCAACGCCAGCCGCTTCGGCCTCGCCGCCGCCGTGATGAGTGCTGATTTGCAACGTACCGCCCGCGTCGCCAACCAACTGCGCGCCGGGATTATCTGGGTCAACTGCTCGCAACCCACCTTCGTCGAGGCTCCGTGGGGCGGCATGAAACACAGCGGTATTGGCCGGGAACTCGGCCAATGGGGGCTGCACAATTATCTGGAGGTGAAGCAAGTGACCGAATACGTCAGCGACCAGCCATGGGGGTGGTATCTGGAATAGACGGTTGGTGCCTCAGTTCAAATACCAGCCCCGGCCCCGCCGTTGTATCGGGTGATCGGCTGGGTTTCGAGGTAGTTGTCGTAGCCCCACTCTCCCAGCTCGCGGCCAGTACCGCTATGCTTGTAGCCGCCCCAAGGTGCTTCCACGAAGGTTGGTTGCGAGCAGTTGCCCCAGACGCTCCCGGCGCGAAAGCGTCGGGCGACCCGTTCGCAGCGTGGAAAACGTTTTATACGCTCCTCAATCAACTGCGCCTGGATGACGCCCTTTCACGTTTGAATGCGCAACGCCACGCCTCGCGCATTGACGAGATTGCCAGCGCCTCAGGCTGTAACTCGCTGTCCACTTTCTACCGTTGCTTCAAGCAAAAAACAGGGTGTTCGCCGAAGGCTTATTTGCAGCAACTGTCTCGTCCTGAATAAGGTTTACACCTTCTGGCTTCTTATCAGTAGCAACACAAAATTCATTTCCGTGGCGCAGTCGACCCATCCATCAGCCTTTGACTGGCCCTCCAGAACCTGCACAATTGCCGGCTTTTTTGCGACAGGAAGTCCTCATGCAACGGATTGTAATTCTGGGCAATGCCGGTAGCGGCAAATCCACCCTCGCCCGCGCCCTCGGCAAGCGCCTGAGCCTGCCCGTGGTGCACCTGGACGCTGTTTCGGGATCCCGGCTGGGTCGAACCCGACGCTGAGCAGTTCCGCACGCGGGTCCGCGAAGCGATCGAATCGGATGCCTGGGTTTGTGAAGGCAACTATGCGCGGCGCACCTTCGACCTTCGCCTGCCCCGTACCGACCTGATCATCTGGCTCGATACGTCGCGGCTCACCTGTTTCACCCGGGTGATCATGCGCAGCGTCATGAACCGCCCTCGCCCTGACCTTGCAGCAGGCTGTACAGAGAAACTCGACCGGGCGTTCCTGACCTTTCTGAACTTCGTGTGGAATTTCGATCGTGGCTATCGCCCAGGTATCGAGGCGGTACGCCTGGCCATAGGCCCGCAAATTTCTACAGTGCACTTGCGCGGTACCCGGCAGATTGCCGCATTTCTCGATAGCTTGCCCTAGGCCCAGCAAGGGTTGTGAAAGAAAACCCTCGGGCTCGCGAAGAAGTCTGTGTGACGCAAAAAGAAAAGTCAGGTTTCGATGTGGCTTTTTTACGACTACATTTATCCGTCAGAACTACCTCTGCATCCATAGACAAGCAGCTAGCGGCACGAGTGCTTACGAATACATGCTCCCCACTTTGAGGATCAGACATGCATCCATCCTTTCTGCAGCGCATCGATGAGCTCGGCGCTCTGCTTGTCCACTCCAATGCAGCACGCATCGATTTCTTCCGGCGCACTAATCGACTGAAGTCGCGCCGCGGTGTTCGCTTCCAGGTGGTGACCATGAAGCTCGGCATCTTTCACGTCGTCGAGCGATACACTGGCAGGACCTGGGCCTACCGTTTCAACTACCGAGAGGCCATGGATTTCGCCATCCAGCTCGAGGAAAAGTCCAACCGCCGGAAGGGAGTAGCGCGGTGATCGCCGATTCTGACTGTCCAACTGTTTCTAAATCGTTTTCACACAGACTGGGTCGTAAGCTGTACGGGTAGGGAATCGCTGGAGAAGGAAATCACGACGGGGCTGAATACGGTTACAGGTGGCTTGAAGATCGAGACTTGTAGCATGCCGCCTGTCTTGCATTCCTGGCCCGGCTTACAAGGTTTGCCGTGCTCGGAAGGGCTTTTCATATCGTTGCAGCAGTCCATCCCCATGTCGTCCATCATCGCCATGCCCATCGTTTTCATTGGGCAAGGTTCTGTCGGTGTCTGCATGCCCGCCATCCCGCTGAGGGGAAGCGGGCCTCAGGCGAATCCAGTCATCGTTCTGCTGGACCTTGCCGTTCCCTGAATATTCACCACCAAGTTCTTCTTGGCGGACTGCTCAATCGTCAGCGCTTCAGTGCTGCCGCTTTTTACGGAGGCCGCACAGCCGCTCAGCAGAGAAACGGCAACGGCGCATGAAAGGAAGATAAAAAACCCGGTGCTTTTCATTGAATTTCCATATCCAAAAAGGTGTGCATGCACACATAAAGTCAAAGGGTATGCCTCATACACCTTCTGGCCGCTTTAGGCCTTTCAATGAGTCCATGGCGGTCTTCAATGAAGAGTCACAACCCTGTGGCTTTCGCCAATCCTGATCCGGTCCAGTGCCCTGTTTAGAGAATCCAAGGCGTCAAGGAGGGCTTTCGCCTCGATCTCTCGACCATCTCCCCAAAGGCGTTCAGCCATTCTGTTCAGGGCTTGGATGGCGTGCTCAATTTCATGAGCAGTAGCCGTCGCTGCTACTTTACTTTCCGTCTTTTTCATCGGCATTCAGTAACCCTTCTGCAGGGCATTGCTCTGTCTTTCAATTGTTAGCGCGAATACATCGCCCACCGGAACAAGTGCTGCTTTGAGGCTCGGTGAAGCTGTTGTCGTCATCCGAGCCCAGGACTAGGCGCGCCCTTCACGCCCATACATCTTGCTAACGACGCAAAATTTATCACCATTGAACCGCCACTACGAGCAGCTGCGAGTGGTTTTCATGCTCTCTGGAATTAGCAACAACACGGCGGGCCTTTGCTCACCTTGGAGAAACTGCCTTGTAGGCAGCCATTAACCGAGAGGACATGCAGTGACCACTCAAGCACCGAACCAATCAAGTGATTTTGCAGGATTCGGCCAGCGCCTATAGATCTAGGCATGGCGATGAAACGCAACGAGACCACCGTTAAGGGTAAGCGACCGGCCATGCGAGCGAAGGCATGACCAAAAACTTCCAGCGCGACCACGAAGAAATCGTCTGGTCCGAGGCAATTCCGGACCTGAATATCAGCGAAATCACCGGGTAGTTTTGCGCCAGTACTGCGCAGGCCTGAAACGAGAAAGGGGATCAAGCCGCTAAGTGCTTGATCCCCTACGAATATGGTCGGGACGGAGTGATTCGAACACTCTACCCCTAGCACCCCATCTCCTTTTTCATACTTTTTGAAAGACTCCAAAATTTTACTCTGGATTTTTCTAAGCTAGTATTTACTTGATCTCCAGCGGTGTTCTGCTCTACGAGAGTCCAGTAACGTCCATCAAGAGCCGGCGTTTTTGTGGGGGTAAAAGTAGGGGTAGTCCATTTCATGGCAAAAATTACCATCAAAGAACTCGAGTCGCTGACCGCCAATGATGCCGGCCGAATCCTCCGGGAAGATGGCAATCTCGCGGGTCGAATTTCCCTGCGTAAGGACGGCGTGTCGGTCAGCTTTTTCTATCGTTATCGGTGGGGCGACCAGAACAAAGAGTACGCCTGCGGGTCCTGGCCACGCAAATCCCTGACGGAGATCCGCAAGGCCCGCAACCAGGCACGGGCACTCATTGATGAGCAAATCAATCCCAACGAGCACAAGAAAACCGCTAAGGCACAGGCATACGCCGCTGCTAACTTAGAGGCTGAACAAGTAAAAACGACGAAGGTGAAAACGCTGACCGTCCAGGATCTGGCCAAGGCGTGGCTGTTGGATGGCGTGGCGCGGAAAGATGGCAATGCTGAATTGCAACGACGCTTTAACAAGGACCTTTTTCCGGCACTCGGCAAGACCGCGGTGAGCAGCGTCTCCGAACACGATGTTCGGGCGATGATCCGCGCCGTAGTCAACCGCGGCGCTCACCGGCAAGCCATCAGTTTCTTCGCCGACCTCACTCAGATGTTCAGCTGGGCCAGAAAACGTCAGCCCTGGCGAGCCCTATTGATCGAGGGTGATCCGACGGAACTGGTCGACATCTCCCCTCTGATCCCAGCCGACTACGAGGCAGAAAGAAGCCGCATCCTTTCACCGGCTGAGCTGCTGGAACTGCACAACCGCTTCCAGCAAATGACCACCGATTACAACGCCCTCCCCGCCGGCCAAAAATACGACGGCATTCGACCATTAAAGAAGGAAACCCAACTCGCGCTTTGGATCAGCTTGGGTACCTTGTGTCGGATTGGCGAGTTGCTGCAAGCCGAATGGAAAAATGTCGATCTGGAAAAACAGACTTGGTTCCTACCCAGTGAAAATGTCAAAGGCACTCGCGGCAAGAAGCAAGACCACCATGTCTTCCTTTCGTATCCGCTCCATGAACTCCACATTCCAAGCGGATAGCTGACGGCTGATGCTGTGCTCCCGATTTCCATCAGGAGCCCATCACCATGATGCGTCCCAATGCCAGCGTTGAAAAAGTGTA
>NZ_SOPU01000008.1:0-294 GCF_004402115.1 Pseudomonas sp. F01002
ACTCAGCAGTGAAACGATGCATCGCCGATGGTAGTGTGGGGTTTCCCCATGTGAGAGTAGGTCATCGTCAAGATTAAATTCCGAAACCCCTATCTGCGTATGCAGGTAGGGGTTTTGTTTTAGTAGAAGTCACCAATTTTGCTGGCACGTTACGCTGTAACGGGCTGGTCACAGAATTTCTTGACGACCATAGAGCATTGGAACCACCTGATCCCATCCCGAACTCAGCAGTGAAACGATGTATCGCCGATGGTAGTGTGGGGTTTCCCCATGTGAGAGTAGGTCATCGTCAAG
>NZ_SOPU01000008.1:317-2959 GCF_004402115.1 Pseudomonas sp. F01002
AATGGGTCATCAGCTGCAAATGCGCTTCCACTTCCAAGGCCAGTTCGTCTTCATGGTGTTCGCCCGCCAGACGTCGCATTGCTGACGTAGCCTGGCATTAGCCGAGTTGTTACGCAGACGCAGCAACTGCTGATGCGGTTCACCGCGCGTTATCCACAGACATCAGTAATACAGCGCGTCGGCGCACACAGCGCTCCACTAAACGCAGAGACAAACCCATTTGCTCGGCGATGTGTTTGTGGGTAAGCCCTTCGCACTGCGCCAGCAGAAACGCCTGACGCACTTTCGGCTTCAGGACTTCGAGCATGCGGGCAATGCTTTCCAGATAGGCGCGTTCGATTTTTTCACAGCGCCAATGGTCGATCACCAGACCAAAAGCGATCGTTCGCACAAAGGCGCGGGGGAATTTGCAACTGCCGTACGAACAACCGTCACAAAAAGACTGAGCAGGCGCTCTGGCACGCCGTTCGGCGGGTAACTTACAGGAATACCGATCATTTCGTACAAACGCCTAAGATTTCTCCGTTTTGTGCCGACAGACTGATGAGACATGCGTGCACCAAAGTAGAGCGGCCCCAGAGCCCTGCCTGCGCTGTACATGGAATGTTGCAACCCGGAACGCATCCCCACTTTTTGCATAAGAAGTCCCATGAAATGAATCTCAAATTCAGCCATAAAATCCTTCTGGCCGCCTCCGGCGTCGTGGTGCTGGCTTTTGCGTTGTTCACTTTGTACAACGACTATCTGCAGCGAAACACCATCCGTCAAAATCTTGAATCGAGCGTCCAGCAGGCCGGCGATCTGACCGCCAGCAGCGTGCAGAACTGGATGAGTGGCCGTGTGCTGGTGCTGGAAAACCTCGCGCAAAACGTCGCCCATCAAGGCGCCAATGCCGACCTCCCGGGGCTGGTCAGTCAACCGGCCCTGACCTCGAACTTCCAGTTCACCTACGTGGGCCAGGCCAACGGCGTGTTTACTCAGCGCCCGGACGCGAAGATGCCTGACGGTTACGATCCGCGTCAGCGTCCCTGGTACAAACAGGCCGTGGCTGCCGACAAGACCATGCTGACCCCGCCTTACATGGCTGCCGTCGGTGGCTTGGTGGTGACCATCGCCCTGCCGGTGAAAAAGAACGGCGAGTTGCTCGGCGTGGTCGGCGGCGACCTGAGCCTGGAAACGCTGGTGAAGATCATCAACTCGGTGGATTTCGGTGGCATCGGCCACGCATTCCTGGTCAGCGCCGACGGTCAGGTGATCGTCAGCCCGGACAAGGACCAGGTGATGAAAAACCTGAAGGACATCTACCCGAACGCCGGCGTGCGCATCGAGAAGGGCAATCAGGAAGTCACCCTGAACAAGCAGGACCGTATCCTTTCGTTCACGCCGGTCAGTGGTTTGCCGAATGCCGAGTGGTACATCGGTCTGTCGATCGACAAGGACAAGGCCTACGCACCACTCAGTCAGTTCCGTACTTCTGCGCTAATCGCGATGTTCATCGCCGTGACGGCCATTGCAGTGCTGCTGAGCCTGCTGATCAACGTGCTGATGCGTCCGCTGACCACCATGGGCCGTGCGATGCAGGACATTGCTCAAGGTGAGGGCGATCTGACTCGACGTCTGGCCGTGGAAAGCAAAGACGAATTCGGTGAGCTGGGCGGTTCGTTCAACCAGTTCGTGGAGCGAATTCACGCGTCAATTTCCGAAGTGTCGTCGGCCACCCGCCAGGTTCACGATCTGTCGCAACGGGTAATGGCCTCGTCCAACGCCTCGATCGTCGGCTCCGACGAGCAAAGCGCCCGCACCAACAGTGTGGCCGCGGCGATCAACCAGTTGGGCGCCGCCACCCAGGAAATCGCCCGCAACGCCGCCGATGCTTCCCAGCACGCCAGCGGCGCGAGCGAGCAGGCTGATGATGGTCGTCAGGTGGTGGAGAAAACCATTCTGGCGATGACCGAGTTGTCGCAGAAAATCAGCCTGTCCTGCACCCAGATCGAAACCCTGAACGCCAGCACCGACAACATCGGGCACATTCTGGATGTGATCAAAGGCATCTCCCAGCAAACCAACTTGCTCGCGCTCAACGCGGCCATCGAAGCGGCCCGCGCCGGTGAAGCCGGTCGTGGTTTCGCGGTGGTGGCGGACGAGGTGCGAAACCTCGCTCACCGCACTCAGGAATCGGCGGAGGAGATCCACAAGATGATCACCTCGCTGCAGATCGGTTCTCGCGAAGCGGTGACCACGATGAACGCCAGTCAGGTCTCCAGCGAACAGAGCGTCGAAGTGGCGAACCAGGCCGGTCTGCGACTGGTCAGCGTGACCCAGCGCATCGGCGAAATAGACGGCATGAACCAGTCGGTGGCCGCGGCAACCGAAGAGCAGACGGCGGTCGTGGAAACCCTCAACGTCGACGTTAACCAGATCAACCTGCTGAACCAGCAGAGCGTGGCCAACCTCAATGAAACGCTGAAGGATTGCGATGCGTTGTCCTTGCAGGCGAACCGATTGAAGCAGTTGGTCGACAGCTTCAAAATCTGATTCAGGTCAGTTGGACCGCGTTATCGTTCTTCGCGAGCAAGCTCGCTCCCACAGGGGTTCTCAGTCGTTCACAAATGTTGTGATCACTGAAGATCAATGTGGGAGCG
>NZ_SOPU01000008.1:2986-17518 GCF_004402115.1 Pseudomonas sp. F01002
GCCTCGGCGCCGCCCTGTGCGGGTTCGGCGATGATGGTCCAGGTCGCTCGGGATTTGCCCGCACCCAGCGGTTCAACACTCATCGCCGCCCACAAATTGGCCACGCCCAAGGTGTTGTAAATCGTGGTCCAGGTCATGTTCAGCGCCCGGTCATCCCGCGCGTTGAGTTGCTCGACCACCAGGTTGCCGTCCTTGAAGAATTTCTTGCGCAGGGACGACACGCCTTCACCGGTCATCTCGATGTGCGACAGCGCCGGAATGAATTGATCGAAGCCGGCAAAGTTACCGACCACTGCCCAGACCTTCTTGGCATCGGCCGGCACTTCCACTGAAGACACCACGTGGCAGCCTTGAGGGTTTTTGATCAGGGTATCGGGTTGTAGGGTTTTCATGGTTTTGCTCCGGTTGAGTGAGTCAGATGAAGTTGATTTCTTTCAGGTAGTCGCAGCCGCGACGCAGCAGCGCCGGGGATTTTTCCGGGTAGTGCGCGCCCATCTGCCGTACGCCCGCCTGGGCGTTGGCGTGGCCGATCATTGAGATGTCGCCGATGTCTTCCTCGAAGCCGTTGAGGTAGAAACCGAGCACGCCGAACAACGCGTTGTCGCTGTCGACCCGGCCCAGTTGCTGCTGCCAGTCGGCGACGCTGACCATGGAAAACTCCCGCCCCGCCTCACGAAATGATGCGACGTAGGCATCCCAGCTCAGAGGCTCGGGGTTGTGCAGGTTGAACACCGCTTTTTCGGGTGAATAACGGCTGGCATGGAAGGCGATGAACCGTGCGAGAAAATCCACCGGCATCAGGTCGAAATTCAGTGCGAACTCCGGCACCTGGCCGAGCTGGATCGAGCCTTTGAGCATCAGCATCAAGCGGTTCTTGTGCGGCTGGCAGACACCGGTGAGGCTGTTGAAACTGATGTTGCCGGGGCGATAAAGATTGACCCTTACGCCACGTTCGCGAGCCCGTTCGAGGATCCGCTCACCGACCCATTTGGACAGGTTGTAGCCGTTCTTGATGTAGATCGGCGGGGTTTGCGCGGCGGGCAATTCCAGCACCCGACCATCGGCGGCAATCGTGCTGGAGGCCGAAAGCGTCGAGACGAAGTTGAAGATCTTTTTGCTGCGCCCTTCGCACAACCGAAGGCACTCGAAGATCGGCTCGACGTTGTCCCACGCCAGTGACTCGTAATCGAGTACGTGATTGACGTTGGCGGCGTTGTGCACCAACGCGCCGAACTGCCGATCCAGTCGCTCGTAAACATCCGCTTCGAGCCCCAATGACGGACGCGTAATGTCCGCCGCATAGACCCGCACCCGGCTCAGGTCCAGATGCTCCAGACGGTTTTCTCGCAGCGCATGGGCAAAACGCTCGGTCGCCGATTGCCCACCGACATCGCGCACCAGGCAGGCGACTTCGCTGGCGCCCCAGGCGAGCAACGCTTCGACGATGTGCACGCCGACAAAGCTGTTGGCGCCGGTAACGATCACCTTGTGCACATCGCCCATACGGTTGACTGGCAACGGCTGAATATCCAGTTCGCGGAAGGCATCGGCCAAGGCTTTTTCGCTCAATACCTCTTCGGTGCCGGAGCCGCGCACCAAGGTCGCCAACTTGGCAATGGTCGGCAATTCGATGAAGCGGTTGATCGAGATGCTGCGACCGAACTCTTCCCGCAAACGCAAGAGCATGCGCGACAGCAGGATCGAGTGGCCGCCCAGGTTGAAGAAACTTTCGTCGGTAGAAATATCGCTGGCCGGCAGCTCCAGCAATTCAGCCCAAATCTCCAACAACAACGCCTCATCGGCACTGGCGGGTAAGCGCCGCAGCGTGTTTTCGGAGACATTCACGGGCATCGCCAGCAGCGCCTTGCGGTCGACTTTGCCGTTGCTGGCGAATGGCATACTCGGCAATTCGGTCCATGCGGTGGGCTGCATGTAATCCGGCAGAAACTGCATCGAGTGGGCTTTCAGCGCTTCGCGAGCGGTGCCGGGTTGATCCTCCTGAGGCTGCGCGAGGAACGCCAGAATCCGTCGATGGCTGTCGATAACCACTGCCACTTGGCGGTACAACTGACTGTCGCGCAGGCAGCGTTCGATCTCTTCTGGTTCGACCCGAAAGCCGCGAATCTTCACCTGATTGTCCCGCCGTCCGCACAGCTCGATGCCGTCGCGGGTCCACTTCGCCATGTCGCCGGTACGGTAGGCGCGCAGGCTCTGGCCATCCGGCAGGCTCAGGTTCAGATAACGTTCGGCGGTCTGCTGCGGGTTGTTCAGGTAGCCCAGGCACACGCCCGGACCGACGATGTACAACTCGCCGACGGTTTGTTCGGCCACCGGGTGAAAATCCTCATCGAGAATCAACACCTGACTGTTAGCGATAGGCGCGCCGAGGGTGCGGTTACTGTCGCCGGTGCGCAGTTGCCGCGCGGTAATCAACACCGTCGCTTCCGTAGGGCCATAGAGGTTGTAGAGGTTGCCCTGACGGGTGAGCTGCTCGATGACGTAGGGTTCGCAGACATCGCCGCCGGTCATCACGTGATCGAGGCATTGCAATTGATCCAGCGGCAGGATGCTCAACAACGCCGGAGGCAAAAAGGCGTGACTCAGTTGTTGATGGCGGATCAGCTCGACCAGTTGCAACGGATCGCGGCGCTGATCGTCACCGGGCACGATCAGCTCGGCGCCCTGGAGCAGGGTCGGGAAGATATCGATCAGCGACGAGTCGAAACTCAACGACGAAAACTGCAGCACGCGGCTCTGTTCGGTCAGCTGCACATAGTCGGCGTACCACGCGGTGAAGTGCGCGAGGTTGGCCTGGCTGAGCAACACGCCTTTGGGATGGCCGGTGGTGCCCGAGGTATAGAGCGCCATGCACGGCGCATCTGGATCGGGTCGTTGGTGCATCAAGGGTTGATCGAGATCCACGTCACCGATGTCGATGCGGCTGATGTCGAGTCCCGGCATTTGCGCCGCGAGCGGATGTTCACCGTCATGCAGCAGCAACACTGCCCCGGCGTTTTCCAGAATGTACTGCTGACGTTGCAGGGGATGGCTCGGCTCCAGCGGCAGGTACACCGCGCCACTGCCAAGAACCGCGAGAATCCCCGCGTACAACGCGCTGCATTTTGGCAGGCAGATCCCGATCACCAACGGCCCGCGATGCTGAGCGAGCAACGGCTGCAAACGCTGCTGGATCGCGCGGCTGTGGGCGTGCAAATGCCGATAGCTCAGGGATGAGCCGGCAATGTTTAGCGCGGGTCGTTCGGCACACTGGATGAAGCGCCGCTCAAGGCGCTCGATCATCGGGATTTTGCTGAGCTCTAGCAACGCGGGAGCCGCCGTGAGGTTGAGCCGATGGAAAAACGCGAGGTTCTCCAAATAGAGCAGGTTTTCCACGTGCTCGAAGTGAGCGGGAGCAGCAGGGTCGGCCAATAGAAAATAGTCGGCATCGCGACAGAAACGGCTGACCAGCAGCGCCACGTGATCGACCAATTCCGTCACTGCACGCAGGCGAAATGCCTGGCCATTGCCCGAAGGTTCGTCGGTGATAGGCACGCGAGTGAACAGCGTTGAACCGTAGGTGCACAGCACGTCCAGCGGCGGCAGGCCAGAAACCCCAGGCACACCGATACCCAGTTGCAGCGTCAGTCGCGGCACATCGCCGACGTCTTGAACAGGCAGGCTGGCGTCGTCGATCAGCAAATCAGCGTTACCCAACGGCTGCTCGTCGACGGCTGTCAGGCGCACCAGAGAATGACCGTGTTGTTCAAGTTCCAGCGCCAGGGCGGTCAGGGCCTGGCTGTGTCCAATGAGCAGAATGTCGAGACGTCTCATGATGGGCTCCTCGTTAAACCAGGTAATCGCTGAGGGCGTCTTGCACGCACGGCGAATCGAGCAGCGAACTGCTGCGGAAAAACCGCACGATGTTGGCGACCAGCGGGTGATGGCGATTGATCGGGAAGGCCAGCCCCGACACTTCGCTCTTGAGGGCCTGGCGTGCGGCGTCGCTGATCTGCAAGGCGTCGATCAGGCGGAAGTCGAACGATTTCTGGATGTCGTTGGTCAGGTAATGGCCAATGAACACCGGCAGGATGTGCGCGATACAGCGGCGGTCGTCTTCGCTCGCGGTGTGCCAGTAGATTCGCACCAGCCGCGCCCAGAACCCGGAGTGGCGACCTTCGTCGAGCAAGTGGTCGGCCATCAGGCCCTTGATTGAATGCTTGACCGTGTCGTCCTTGGCGAACGCGGCGACATCGCCGGTCACGGTGTTCTCGGCGATGGCCACGCAGATCAATTCCACGGCGCTGCGCAGGTGTTCCGGCGCAAGGGCCACGGCCGCTGGAATGGCTCGGCTGAGTTCGATTTCATCCGGCAGTTCGATGGGCGTGATGCCGGTCATGGCGACGGTCTGTTGCATGAAGTCCATTGCCACCAGCGCGTGGTAGTCCTCGTCCACCACCACGGTCATGGCGTCGTAGCGGCAGGCGAACGGGAAGGCCACGGCGAAGCGATTCTTGGCGATGCTGCGGGCGGTCTTGTCGACGATTTCGGTTTCGAAAATCACCACGTCGTTGATGAATTTGTAGAGCGTCTGCACCAGCGCAAAGTCGCGCTGCTCCGGGCATTCGCGCAGGAAGGTTTCGCTCAGCACCAACGGTTGGCGGCTCAACGGGTAGATCAGTTTGTCGTCGTTCTCCAGCACCCGCCGGGGACGGGTACGGATGGTCGCGCGGCTTTCCCAGGCATCGGCGAAGGATTGGTAGTCGGCGGCGTTCATGCATTCACCTCGGCAACCGGTTCGCTCATGCTCAGGCGCAGGCCATCCCACAGGGCGATTCGGCTTTCGACGGCGGCGATGGCGCTGGCGTAGACGTCTTCCTCGCGTTGCGGATCGCCATTGACCAGCCGGGCGAGGAGTTTTTCAGCGGCGGGGCCATGGTCTTCGGAATCGACTTCGATGTGCCGTTCGAGGTAGTAGCGGAAGGTCGGCGCCTGTTCGATGCCGATGCCCCAGTCATCAAGAATTCGCTGGAACATCTGCGGGATGACGCTCTCGCGACCATGCAGAAATGCCGCCGCAACGCTGTGCCCCGGCGCATGCAACGCGGTGTGCAACGTGTTGCGCACGAACTGCGCTGCCGCCGGATCGACGTCCACGCTTTGCAGTGCCACGTCGTAACTCACGCCTTCTTTTTGCAGCGCGACGAAGCGCTCGACCACCGCCGTGCTGGCGCCGACTTCACGCATGGCATCAAGGTACAACTCGAAATGGCTGTAGTGACCGTGAGCTGGACGATCATCGGACTCTTCACCCAGCACGATCTCGTTGATCAAACGCGCTGCCTGCGGATCTCGCGGTGGCAGCCAGGGCAGCTGGACGCAGGTCAGTTCCTGTTGCAGGCGTTTGGTCAGTGACATGAAATCCCATACTGCAAACACATGGGTTTCCATGAAACGTTGCAATACCGACAGTGAGTTGATTTCAGAGAAGATCGGATGAGCGCTAAGTTCTGCTTTCTTCTGGTTGAGACGGTCTTTAGTCGGTTTCATGGGCGAGCCTATAAGTGAATTGGATATACCGTTGCGTTTTAATGAATAAGCGATCATTAGTTAATGCTTTCTGCTGGCGAGCGGATGCCTCAAGCGAATTGATATGGGTAAGTTTCAATGCGTCGTTAAGTGACGGCCTGGTGCCGGTATTCAAGGCGGCGGAGAAAAACTAATACATGAACAAAGTGTCGGGCAAGTTATTTTTATATTATTTGAAAGTTGTACTTTCTCGCGCGCGACAAGTTCCAATAAAACTATTTATTAGAGTTTTATTTGGATGTAGTTACTCCTTCCGGCTTATATAAGTCAGAATTAAAATGAAGAGTGAATGCCTCACTCGAAGCAACTTTCTAACTGAATCGTCGACGTGGACTGAGGGGGCGGAAGTTGGCTGGGATCAACGCCGGTTCTTCCTTTCCCGTGGCAAGACTCCTTCCGTAGGTTCTTGGTGCGGGGACTGCGCCGCTCGTGCGGTGCGTCGCCCGTTCATTATTTGTTGGCAGCCCAAGAGTGAGCGTAAATCACGACAGCCGCTATCACTGGCGCGTCATCGACTCGGAGTCATTGTTGGTCTTGAGAGGGGTAAATCGAGGGCAGGGCTTTGGGGAGGGGCGCAGCGCAGCGTGGTAAGCGAGAACGAGCAGTTCGATCTGCTCGCTCAGGCTTGCCGGCGCGGTTTACTTGGAGGTTTTCTTGTTCAGCGCTTCGGGGCTGTTGAGGTAGCGTGTGATGACCTCGACGCCCCGGTTGAGGTGTTGTTCGAGCAACTTCACCGCGCGCTCGACGTCCCGGACTTCGACGGCCAGCAACAGCGCCCGGTGGTCTTCCTGGGACAGTTTGCCCAGGCCCATGGCTTCCAGGTTGAAGCGCAGGAAGCGCTCCTCTTCGTTCAATCCGTCTTCCACCAGCCTCAACAGCCGTTGGTTCGGCGCCTTGCAGTACAGCGCCATGTGGAAGAGCCGATTGAGCCGGCCGATTTCGGTGTAGTTGTTTTGCGTTTCCAGGTCGTCGATGTAGCGGGCAGCCTGTTCGAGATCCTCATTGACCAGTAACGGGATCGACAGGCGCAACGCTTCGGATTCCAGCAGGATCCGCAGCGCGTAGGTTTCCACGGCATCGCCCTGAACCAGCGGTGCGACCACGGCGCCTTTATGGGCGATGACGTTGAGCAGCGCCTGGGCTTCTAGCTGGCGCAAGGCTTCGCGCACCGGCATGCGGCTGACACCGAAAAGATCGGCCAAATCTTGCTGACGCAGGGCGGTGCCGCAGGGAATGCGACCGTCGAGAATGGCCGAACGCAGGGTTTCTTCGATCACCGAGCGTGCCAGGTGAGCGGGAATCGGCCCGTTGACCTTGATGCTGTTCAGAGGATTGGGCTTCTGTGTCACAACTACGCACCCTGTTTGACTGAAATAAATTTGGATCCAAGGGGACACTAGTGACTGCCTGACAGGTTGTCAAACGGACAAAAGATCGCCCTGACGTGGCCGCGATGTTTTTTATGGCACCTGCCATACAAAGTTTAGCGCGCCAGCAGTGATCTCACCGTGCCATTGTCTTTTACCGGGCTAACCTGCACCATCGACCGATTTCCACCTGCCTGATCTGGATGCCTCGCATTGGCGGTACGTTTCGCGATCCCTCGGACTTTGCGCTGGCTGTGCTGCGCGTTGCTGCTGGCCGGCGTTATGCTGGGCGGGCTGCATGCCGATTGGGATTTTTCGCTGATCAGCCGTCGCGCGCAGGCATTGTACGGGCCATTGGGCGAAGGACAGCCACGCATTGATGCCTGGCAGCACTTATTGGTCACGCAAAAGCAAGTTGGCGAGCTCGAACAGCTTAAATTGGTCAACCAGTTCTTCAACAAGCAGATGCGTTACGAGGAAGACATCGACCTGTGGCACGAGGTCGATTATTGGGAAACACCCATCGAAGCCCTGTGGAAGGGCGCCGGCGATTGCGAAGATTACGCGATCGCCAAGTATTTCAGCCTGCGCCATCTCGGCGTTGCCAGTGACAAGCTGCGCATCACGTACGTCAAGGCCTTGCGCCTGAATCGAGCGCACATGGTGTTGACCTACTACTCAAGCCCCGAGGCTATGCCGCTGGTACTCGACAGCCTGATTGATGCGATCAAACCGGCCAGCCAACGAACCGATTTGCTGCCGGTCTACTCTTTTAATGCCGAAGGGTTGTGGTTGCCGGGCGCCAAGGGCAACAAGAAAGTCGGTGACACCAAACGCCTGTCTCGTTGGCAGGATGTGTTGAAGAAAATGCAGGCCGAAGGTTTCCCGGTCGAGACGACTAACTAGGAGCACGCGCTCAGATGTCCTTGTTCAAACAGCTGTTGATCGCTATCTGTCTGTTCCTGGTGATCGCCTTCACCGGTAGCTTCGTGGTCAGCCTGGAAAGCTCGCGCACCCAATACGTCAACCAGTTGCGCTCCCACGCTCAGGACGCCGCGACGGCATTGGCACTGTCCCTGACGCCGAATATCGACGACCCGGCGATGGTCGAGTTGCTGGTCAGTTCGATCTTCGACAGCGGTTATTACGCGAGCATCCGCGTGGTCGACCTCAAGACCGAACAGACCATCGTCGAGCGCAACGGCATTCCAGCGGTGAACAACGTGCCGGACTGGTTCGTCAAAATGATCGGGCTGGAAGCGGCCGGTGGTGATGCCCTCGTCAGCCGTGGCTGGGAGCAGGCGGCGCGGGTCGAGGTGGTCAGCCATCCGATGTTCGCGTTGGCCAAACTCTGGCAGAGCGCGCTGGGCAGTCTTGGCTGGTTGCTGATCTGCGGTGCGGTGAGCGCGGTGCTGGGCGCGCTGTTGTTGCGCCGGCAACTGAAGCCGCTGGATTACATGGTCAAGCAATCCCACGCCATCGCTCGCCGCGAATTCCTCAGCCTGCCGGAACTGCCGCGCACGCCGGAACTGCGGCGAGTCGTGCAGGCCATGAACCAGATGGTCGAGAAGCTTAAAGCGCTGTTCCAGGAACAGGCCGAGCGCAGTGAAAAGCTGCGGGCCGAGTCCTATCAGGACAACCTGACGGGGCTGGCCAACCGTCGTTATTTCGAGATGCAATTGAACGCCCGAGTGAGCAATCCGGAGCAGGCGAGTTCCGGTTATTTGCTGCTATTGCGGGTCAGGGACCTGGCCGGGTTGAACCAGCGGTTGGGCGGTCAACGCACTGACCAATTGTTGAAAGCGGTGGGCGAGCAGCTGTCCCGAGAGTGCGCCAAATACCCGGAAACCCTGAACCTCGTGACGCGGATTCGCGGCGGTGAGTTCGCCGTGCTTGCGCCGGGGCTGGTGCGCGAAGAAGCGCTGCAACTGGCGCAGAACCTCGACAGTGCCTTGGCGAGCCTGCACGCGACCGGCGCCACCGACGTGGCCTCGGTGGCCTCGATCGGGCTGGCGCCGTTTATTTATGGCGACTCCCCGCAAGCGGTGCTCGGGCTGGGCGACCAGGCGTTGGCTCAGGCGGAAGGCCAGGGCGATTCGAGCTGGGTTTGCCTGGATCACAGCGCGTCGGCCAGCGTCGGCGACGACCATCATGCCTGGCACAACTTACTGGAAAAGGCGTTGAGCCAGCAGCGTTTCGAGCTGTATTTCCAGCCGGTGGTGGCCGCCCAGGACACGCAGTTGGTGCTGCACTACAAGGTGCTGTCGCGTTTGATCGACGACGAGGGCCAAACCATTCCCGCCGGGCGCTTCCTGCCGTGGCTCGAGCGCTTTGGCTGGACCGCGCGGTTGGACCGTCTGATGTTGGAGCTGGTGCTTGAGCAGATGGCTGACCATGAAGAGTCGCTGGCACTGAACCTGTCTTCAGCGACGCTGACCGATCCGCAGGCATTGAATAAAGTCTTCGAAATCCTGCGTCAGCATTCGGATCTCGGGGAGCGATTGACCCTGGAAATCGGTGAGGAGCAGTTGCCGGAGCAAGCCATGCTGGAAGAGCTGACGCGACGCCTGCACGAACTCGGGTTCTCCCTGAGCCTGCAACGCTTTGGCGGGCGCTTCAGCATGATCGGCAACCTGGCGCGGCTTGGGTTGGCGTATCTGAAGATCGACGGCAGTTACATCCGGGCGATTGATCAGGAGAGCGACAAGCGCCTGTTCATCGAGGCGATTCAGCGGGCGGCGCACAGCATCGATTTGCCGTTGATTGCCGAGCGGGTCGAGACGGAAGGGGAGTTGATGGTGATTCGTGAGATGGGGTTGTATGGGGTTCAGGGGCAGTTGTTTGGTGAGCCGAAGCCTTGGAAGTAAGGCTTCATAGCTGAATCGTCAATCAGTCCGCCTTCGCGAGCAAGTCGAATCGTCGCACCGCCGCTCCCACATTGAATCTCGGCTGCTCACACATGCTGTGTTCGCTGAAGATCTAATGTGGGAGCGGCGGTGCGACGATTCGACTTGCTCGCGAAGGCGTCCGTACAGACAACAACGGGGCGCTAGATCAACCCCGTCTCATCATCATCGATCAATTGACTCAACCCACCCAACGCTTCACGGGCGTGTGACCGGTCCATCAGCTTGGCCTGGGCGGCGGCCGGCAGGTCGGTGACGCGGATCACCCCCTTGCTGGTCAACACCTGGATCAAGTCGTCGAGTACCCGGATCATTTCCAGGTCGCTCTGCTTGAGCTGTTTGAGACTGGTTTCCACTACCTCGTTGGCGTACCAGGCCTGGATTTCATGGTGGTCGGCTGGCAGCGTTTCCGTGGCCTCGGCGTAGGCCGCGGCTTCCACGCGCACTAACTGACCTTGCGCATCGCGTTGCACGTAGAACATTGAACATCCCTCGGAAATGGACCAGCGTCATGCTGTCAGCAGCATAGGCCAACTGGACGCGAGTATGCGGTGCGGCGACGAAATCGTCACCGGGGTGTTGGGCGCAAACGTGACGGCCGCCCCATAAGGGCGGCCGTTTTTCGTTGGATCAGCTGTTGTTGTGATCGATTTTGATGGTCGGGTCACTGCCGGCAATCAACGAGTTAATGTTGGCGCTGGACCAGTTGTTGCCTTCCAGCTTGATCGTCACATCCGGTGCTGCCGCTGCGGCGTCGGCGCCGTTGAATTTGCCGGCGGAGCTGACTTGCAGGGACGAAACGCCATCCACGGTGGTGATCTTCAGGAAGTTGTCGATGGTGCTGCCGGTTTCACCCTGCAGCAGATCGCGCAAGTCGATGCGGTCGCCCTCGCTGGCCTTGAAGTCCTTGATCACGTCGCTGCCGGTGTCGCCAGCCTTCC
This sequence comes from Pseudomonas sp. F01002, assembly GCF_004402115.1. Lineage (NCBI taxonomy): Bacteria > Pseudomonadati > Pseudomonadota > Gammaproteobacteria > Pseudomonadales > Pseudomonadaceae > Pseudomonas > Pseudomonas sp. F01002. The sequence continues at coordinate 13,787 of NZ_SOPU01000008.1, forward strand.
AGACGAAGGTGTCGGCACCCGAACCACCGATCAGAATATCGTTGCCCTGACCGCCCATCAGCGAGTCGTTACCGCTGCCACCGAGCAGGATGTCATTGCCCTTGCCGGCGTCGAGAAGGTCGTTGCCACCCTGGCCGAAGAGAATGTCATTGCCGGCACCGCCCAGCAGCGAGTCATTACCGTCGTGCGCCCCGGACACATCGAACGCGGTGTAGTGCTCGGTGATGAACTGGTGCACGTTGCTGGTGGTGACTTTGCTGACATCTACGCCGGTTTGCTGGGCGACGAACGCCTGCATGGCCTGATAACCCTCACCGGAGACACCGTTGAAGCTCACCAGATCGCCGAACAGGATGTCGTTGCCGTCACCGCCATTGACCGTGTCGGCACCTGGTTGCGTCGCTTCGGTGTGACCGATGATCGAGTTGGCCAGGTCTTTCGGGTCGATGTTGGTTTGTGGCGTTTGATCCGAGTCGTACGGCTTGAGGTCGCCGAGGGTGACGTCCTTGTTCAGGCCGATCGCTTCCACCGTCGACACGTTATTCAGCAATGTGAAACTGCTGGTTGAGTTGTTGATGGCAGTGGAGTCGGTGCTGCTGCCGGTACCATCGTGATAGGACAGCTCGTACGTGCCGTTACCCTCGGCATGGAGGGTGCCCAGTTCGTCGCTGTTCCAGCGCCCCGAGTTTTTCTGAGTCTGCAGCGTGACATTGCCGGCGCTGTCGATGGTCAGGTAGTGAGTGCTGTCCAGGTAGCTGGAATAGGTCTGCCCCAATTTGTAATTGGTGGTGGTAATGACGTCATCGAGCTTCACATTGCCGAACAAGGTCGGGTTGGTTTGCTCGCCGCTCTGGTAATAGGTCGGCTTGCCGTCGGTGATGAAGTACGTGAGGTTCTTCGCACCGGTGTTGGCCATCGCGTCGGCACTCTGGAACCAGTTAGCCGTGGTTTTGAACACGTCCTCGTAGTTGGTGCCGCCGCCGGAAGCCATCGAATCCAGCACCGCTTTGAGCAGGATCAGCGCATTCGGATCGTTCAGGTTCACCGAAACAGACTTGTTGACCTGGTTATCGAAGTCCGCGAGGAAAATGTTCACCGTCCCTGAATTGCCGCCCATGCTCTGCTTGAGGGTGTTGAACACCGAGGTCAGCGAGTCCTTGGCTGAGTTGATCGACGACGCGCTCATGCTGCCCGAGCTGTCGACCATGAACGCGATGTTGTAGTTGGTGCCCGGCACCACGGTCAGCCCGCCGATGTCGGCGACCATGATGTCGTTGCCGTCGGTGCCGGTGATGGTGTCGTCAGCCGCCGTGGCGGTGACGGCGTTGTAGACCGCCGGGTAAACCGTGACCGGGATTGTCGCGGTGCTTTGCGCCGAACCGCCGAACGATTCGGTGGAGGTCGAGGTCACGGTCAGGTTGAACTGGCCATTGTAGTAAGGCGGCGGAGTGACGGTCAGGGTGCCGAGGTTCCAGCCCGTAACGTTGGCTTCGCCGGACGTCGCGCTGACGGTGAACGTGTGGCCGGCGCCATCGGTCAGTACTGAGCCCGCCGGGATGCCGCTGATCTTCACGCTCAGGCTTTCGGAGCCGTCGATATCCGTCAGGGCCGTCTTGATCGCGGACAGATGAACGCTGGTGCCTTCCGCGGCTTCATTGAGTTTGTAGCCTTCGTAGTAGCCTTCGCCGCTGGTGCCGTGCAAATCGGACACCGTCACGCCGGAAGCGGCAAGGTCCGCCACGCCGGTGTACAGCGGCACGCCGGCGCTGCTCAGGTCGACCGCGGCACTGCCGTTGACCGACAGGTTGACGTCATAGCTACCCGGGCCGCTCTGGTTGTGGTGGTAAATGTCCAGGGTGTAATAACCGCTGGTGGTCGGGGTGAACGAACCGTTCAGTTTGCCGCCCGCGCCCCACGTCGTGGCCGCCACGTTTTTACCGCCGATGGTCACCAAAAGGCTGTCATCGCCGGTGCCGCTGAAGGTGTAAGTCTTGCCGGCTTCGAGGTAGATCAGGCCGGAGGTTTTCGAAGCCGTGCCAGCCGCGACGCTGCCGTCGGACTGCACGTTGGTCACCGTGCTACTGGAGTTTGGTTTGCCCGCACCGTCGATGATGCTTTTCAGCGTACCAGTGGCTGCGCCGCTGCCATCGGTGCCGAGCGGCAGGCCGGTCCAGACTTCCTTGATCAGGCCTGTGGATTTGACGCTGTTGTCGGCAACACTCAGGGACGGGGCGTCGGCCACGGGTGTGATGTCGATTTTGATTGTGCCGGTGTTGCCCAGCAGCGAGCCGTCGGTTGGCTGGAATTGGATCTGTGCGTAGTCGGCCTTGATGTTGCCCAGGCCGGGGTTGTAGCCGTCGCTGCCGGACTCATTGGTATCCGGCAGGAAGCGCAACTTGCCAGCGTCGATGTCAGCCTTGCTGAACGTCTGGTTGTTCGTAACATCGGTCCAGGTCTTGCCGTCGGTGGCCAGGAATTGCAATTTGCCTTCGCCCGGCAGCTGGGTGATTTTCACACCGAGGTTGGCGGCGGTGCTGTCGACATCACTGACGCCGAAGGTCGACCAGCCGAGGATCAGCGGCGTGTCTTCGGTGCCGGTGACGTTAACCGGTGCGGCGATCGGTGCGTCGTTCACGCCGACTACGTTGACGGTGGTGGTCGCGGTGTTGGAGTAGTTGCTGCCATCAGTGACCGTCACGGTGATGATCCGCGGCACGCTGCTCGGATCCTCACTGTTGTTGGTGAAGCTGATGTTCTTGATCTGCTGCATGTAGTCGGCAAGTGTCGCGTTACCGGACAGGGTCAGCGTGACCGTGCCATTCGTGCTGTTGGCATTGATGGTGATGCCGTTGACGCTGTTGCCCAGGTTCAGCGCATCACCATCCTGACGGTTGGTCAGCACGATGGTCGCGCCGGTCAGCAGAGTGCTGTCCGGGTCGGTGATTTTCAGGTCGGTGTCGCCGATCGATACTCCTTGGCCGGTGGTGCCTTCGGTGAACGTCACGTTGTAGTTGGCACCGGTGGCGCCGCTGGAGTTGTTGGCATCCAGGTCGAGCACCGGCGGCGCGTCGTTGTCGATGATCGAGGTGCTGACGCTGCCGTTGGACGCACTGATCGCCAGGTTCTCGAAGTTGCCACCGGTGGCCGAGTCGATCTTGACCACGAAGTTTTCAGTGCCCTCGGTGATCCTGTCGTCCAGGGTCGCGACGTTGAAACTCGCGCTGCTGGCGCCCGCCGGGATCTTCACGGTGTATACGCCGGTGAAATCCGAACCGTCAGCGGCGGTGCCGCTGTAGACGATTTTCAGAGTGACTTCAGTCTGCGCCGGGTTAGTCAGGCTGACGGTGTAGCTGGCGGTCTGGCCCTCGGTTACCGAGGTGCTGCCGGTGATGCTGACTTCGGTCTTGTCGAGGGTGTCGGTGACGTTGGTCACGACCGCCGTTTTGTTCGGAACCAGGTTCTCGAAGTTGCCACCGGTGGCTGTGCTGATGCTCGCTTGGACCGTGCCGGCGTCTTTGTAAAAGTCTTCGGACGGGGCGGCAACGGTCGCGGTGCCGGTGGTTTTGCCGGCGTCGATGGTGATCACGGCGCCGTTGCTCAGCGTCACGGTGACCGGAGTGCCGGCAGCGTTGGTCAGGGTGGCGGTGTAAACGATCGAGCCGCCTTCGGCCACCGAGTTGCTGGCGCTCAGAGTCAGGTTGGTCGTGTCGACTGTGTCAGTCACGGTGGTGC
>NZ_SOPU01000009.1:0-301 GCF_004402115.1 Pseudomonas sp. F01002
TTGGGATCGATGAGACGGTCGAGCATCTGAAAACGGCCTGGCCCGTGATACGGGCGCAGTTGCTGGCGGGAACGTACCGGCCAAGTCCGGTGCGCAGAGTTCTGATCCCAAAACCGGAGGGCGGCGAGCGCAAGCTGGGCATCCCGACGGTGACGGACAGACTGATCCAACAGGCGCTGCTACAGGTTTTGCAGCCTCTGTTGGACCCGGGATTCAGTGATCATAGCTATGGTTTTCGTCCCGGTCGCAGCGCTCACCAAGCGGTACTGGCGGCGCAGCAATACATTCACTCGGGGCGGGA
>NZ_SOPU01000009.1:354-659 GCF_004402115.1 Pseudomonas sp. F01002
ACGAGGGACGCCGCAAGGCGGCCCCCTGTCGCCGTTGCTGGCCAATGTATTGCTGGACGAGGTGGACAAGGAGCTAGAGCGACGAGGCCATTGCTTCGTCAGGTACGCGGACGATGCGAATGTTTACGTACACAGCCTCAAGGCCGGTCAGCGGGTAATGGCAGTGCTCCGTCGCCTTTATGATCGACTTAGGCTGCAAGTGAACGAGAGCAAGAGCGCGATTGCCAGTGCGTTTGGCCGCAAGTTTCTGGGCTATGGCTTTTGGCTGTCAGCTCAAGGCGAGGTCAAACGCTGGGTGGCAAGCA
>NZ_SOPU01000009.1:749-6009 GCF_004402115.1 Pseudomonas sp. F01002
TACGGTGGCGTGGTTCGACCGGCTGGGTCTACCTCGACTCTGCTGACCTCAACTTCTCGAACCGCCCGGTGCGGACCCGCATGCCGGGTGGTGTGGCAGGGGCACGGCCAGATGGCCGTCCCCTATGCCGATTGCCGGGTGCCGTTCATCCTGGCAGCCGGGCAGGCATTCGATGACCGTGTCGGGGTGCGGCTCGGCGAAGAATGGCATCGAGTAACGGTCTACGCCCAGCGGGCTGATCACCCGGTGCGGCGTCGACAGGTAACGGTCGTTGCTCCAGCGCGCCATCATGTCGCCAAGGTTGACCACGAACGTGCCGTCGATCGGTGGTGCATCGATCCACTCGCCTTTAACGTTTCGCACTTGCAGGCCGCCGGCGGCATCTTGATACAGCAGGGTGATGCAACCGTAATCGGTGTGGGCGCCGGCGCCTTGCTGCTCTTCGGAACTGGCGGTGTGGCGCGGTGGGTAATGAATCATCCGCAGCACGCTGACCGGCTCAACGAAGCGGGTGTCGAAAAAGTCGCGCTCGATGCCCAGCGCCACGGTTATGGCCCGTAACAGGGTTAAGGCCAAGGCCTGCATGTCGACGTAGTGCTGCTCCATCAGCGACTCCCAGCCGGGCATCGACGGATGACGGTTGGGGCCGCGCAGCGGTTTTTCCGTCAGCACCTCAGGGTGATCGGCCGGCAGGTGCAGGCCCATGTCGAAGGTTTCTTTCAGGTCGCTGGGTTTGCTCGGGTCGAGTTGTTCGGTGGCGATTGCGCCGTAACCGCGGTGGTGGCGGGTTTGAGTGATGTCGATCTTGAGTTTTTCGGCGGAGGGCAGGGCGAAGAAACGTTGGGCGCTGTCGAACACGGCGTTAATGCGCGCGGCGCTGATCGGGTGACCCTTGATATAGAAAAAGCCCCATTTGCGGCAGGCGTGGTCGATTTGCGTGGCGATTGATTGCCAGGCGGATGGGTTATTGCTGTAGAGCAGGGCGATATCGATGATCGGAAGCTGGTTCATGCGCAGTCCTCAAGAACGCTGAAAGTCCAATGTGGGAGCGGCGGTGCGACGATTCGACTTGCTCGCGAAGGCGGAGTGTCAGATACATAAATGTTGACTGACACTCCCTCTTCGCGAGCAAGTCGAATCGTCGCACCGCCGCTCCCACAGGGGATTTGTGTTCGGCTCGGGAATTACTTCGGAATGTCGGCCTTCATGCCTTCAACGTAGTAGTTCATCGATGCCAGTTCCGCATTGCTGGCCGTCGCACCCGCCGCGACTTTCTCAACGCCTGCCTGATCCTTGATCGGTCCGGTGAACGGGTGGAAAGCACCGCTCTTGATGTCGGCAATGATCTGCTCTGCCTCGGCTTTCACCGGCGCTGGCACCAGATCGCTGATCGGCAACTCAACCGTACCTTCCTTCAAACCACCCCAGTAATCCTGCGACTTCCACGTGTGGTCGAGCACGCTTTGGGTCGCCTGAATGTAGTGCGGGCCCCAGTCGTTGACGATGGACGTCAGCACCGCTTTCGGCCCGAAGTGCGCCATGTCCGAAGCGTAGCCCACGGCATACACACCACGGCGTTCAGCCGCCTGGATCGGCGCCGGGCTGTCGGTGTGCTGGAACACCACGTCCACACCCTGATCGATCAACGCATTGGCGGCATCGGCCTCTTTGCCCGGATCGAACCAGGAGTTGACCCACACCACCTTGATCTCGGTGCCGGGGTTGTATTTGTTCAGGGCCAGTTGAATGGCGTTGATGTCGCGGATCACTTCCGGGATCGGGAAGGACGCGACGTAACCGATCTTCTTGGTCTTGGTCATCTTCGCCGCGAGGAAACCGCCGACGTAGCGACCTTCATACGTGCGGGCCAGGTAGGTGCCGAGGTTCTTGTCCTGCTTGTAGCCGGTGGCGTGCTCGAAGGTCACCTTGGGAAATTGTTTGGCGACTTTCAGCGTCGGGTTCATGTAGCCGAAGGATGTGGTGAAGATCAGGTCGTACTTGTCCTTGGCCATGTTGCGAATCACCCGCTCCGCGTCGGCGCCTTCAGCGACGTTTTCCACATAGTTGGTGGTGATCTGGTTGCCGAATTTCTCGGCCAGCACCTTGCGCCCTTGTTCATGCTGATACGTCCAGCCGTGGTCGCCAATCGGACCGATGTAGACGAAGCCGACTTTCAGCGGGTCGGCGGCACTGGCGGTCAGGGTGGTGCTCAGACCGATGGCTGCGGCGACGGCGCAAAGCAGCTTCTTCAACGGACGTTTGTGCATGAATTCGAACTCCATGGTGTTGTGAGGTTGGCAAGGTCAATGCAAATTGCTGACCAACAAGACAACAAAATCTCCGAAACCGTGGTGAAGCCTTCGCGAGCAAGCCCGCTCCCACAGGGGAATGCGATCCAATGTGGGAGCGGGCTTGCTCGCGAAGAGGCCCGCAAGGCCAATAAAAGTGCATCCCTCGAACCTGTTGCCATCCACTGGTGCGCTAAGGTGTAACGAAACGTTAGCGCCGCCCCGCAGTCATTAGCTCATCACCCTGGTTTCGCTTCACACGGCAAAAAGGCCCGCAATGCTCACACTCCTCAAGCAAGAAAAGTTTCTGCTGTTGGCCGTGATCGCCGCTGTCGTCGCTTATCCGCTGGAACACTGGATGCTGCACAGCGGCCAACCCATTGCGCTGACCGCCGGCCTCGTACTGATCGCCTTCATCGTCGCCGCCTCCATGCGCGTCGCCCATCACGCGGAGTTGCTCGCGGAAAAAGTCGGTGACCCCTACGGCACGATGATCCTGACCCTGGCCGCCGTGCTGGTGGAAGTGGTGATCCTGGCGATCATGATGAGCAACGAAGCCTCGCCGACCCTGGTGCGCGACACGATTTATTCGGCGGTGATGCTCGACATCAACGGCATCCTCGGCCTGGCCGCGTTGATGGGTGGGCTCAAGCATGGCGAACAGTCCTACAACGATGACTCGGCGCGCAGTTACAGCGCGATGATCCTCACCGCCATGGGCGTTTCCATGGTGGTGCCGGAGTTCATTCCCGAGGCCAGCTGGAAACTCTATTCGGCGTTCACCATTGGTGCGATGGTCGTGCTCTACACCCTGTTCCTGCGCATGCAGGTCGGGCCGCACAGTTATTTCTTCAGCTACAGCTACCCGGAAAAACGCCGCAAGAAAGTCCCGGAGGAAGAACCTGAACCCATCAATCTGGGGTTGAGTATTGGGACATTGGTGTTCGGCGTGGTGGTGATCGGCGCATTGGCCGAAGTGATGTCCAAAACCCTCGACCTGGGCCTGGAAGGGACGGGCGCACCGCCGGTGATCACGGCGATCCTGGTGGCGGCGATCTCGGCGGCCCCGGAGATTCTGACGGCGTTGCGGGCGGCACTGGCCAACCGTATGCAGTCGGTGGTCAACATCGCCATGGGCGCGTCACTGTCGACGGTCATCCTGACGGTGCCGGTGATGGAAGCAATGGCGCTTTACACCGGCCAGCCATTCCAGATGGCGATGACTGGTGCAGACCGTGATGGTCTTCCTCACCCTGATAGTCAGCGCGATCAATCTCAACGATGGCGAAACCAATGCCATCGAAGGCATGACCCACTTTGTGCTGTTTGCGACATTTATCATGTTGTCGCTGCTTGGGCTTTGAACGCACCACAGAATCAATGTGGGAGCGGGCTTGCTCGCGAATGCGGTTTGTCATTCAACAGTAATGTCGACTGACACTCCCTCTTCGCGAGCAAGCTCGCTCCCAGTTTTGATTTGTGTTGTGTCAGGTACCGGCGATTAGCTGCCGAGCCGCCTGGCTGTGATCGGCAATCAACCCCTTCAAATCCAGCCCTTCAACCTGCCCATCGATCACTCGCCACTTGCCCCCGACCATCACCCGATCCGCCCGATCAGCGCCGCACAGCAGCAACGCCGACACCGGATCATGACTGCCGGAGAACCGCAGCTCATCGAGCTTGAACAGCGCCAGATCCGCCTGCTTGCCCACTGCCAGTTCGCCGATATCGGTACGGCCCAGCAACTGCGCCGAACCCTTGGTCGCCCACCCCAGCACCAACTCCGGCGTGATCTTCTCGGCGCCATAACGCAGCCGTTGAATGTACAGCGCCTGACGGGTTTCCAGCATCATGTTCGACGCATCGTTGGACGCCGAACCGTCCACGCCCAAGCCCAGTAATGCACCCGCAGCCGTCAGGTCCAGCGTCGGGCAGATGCCGGAAGCCAGGCGCATGTTCGAACTCGGGCAATGGCAAATACCGGTGCCGGCGGCACCGAGGCGAGCGATTTCATCCGGGTTGAAGTGAATGCCGTGAGCGAGCCAGGTGCGCGGGCCGAGCCAACCGACGCTGTCCAGGTAATCCACGGTGCGCAAGCCGAAACGTTGCAGGCAGAAGTCTTCTTCGTCGAGGGTTTCGGCCAGATGGGTGTGCAGGCGCACGTCGAGTTTGTTCGCCAGTTCGGCGCTGGCCGACATGATTTCCGGAGTCACCGAGAACGGTGAGCAGGGCGCCAGGGCGATCTGGATTTGCGCGCCGTCGCCACGCTCGTGGTACTCGGCGATCAAGCGTTGGCTGTCGGCGAGAATCACTTCGCCTTCCTGCACGGTCTGCTGCGGCGGCAGGCCGCCGTCCTTTTCGCCGAGGCTCATGGATCCGCGCGTCAGCATGGCGCGCATACCCAGTTCGCGAACGCTTTCGACTTGTACGTCGATCGCATTTTCCAGGCCTTGCGGAAACAGGTAGTGGTGATCGGCCGCGGTGGTGCAGCCAGACAGCAGCAATTCGGCCAACGCGACTTTGCTGGCGAGGGCGAGCTTTTCAGGGGTGAGGCGGGCCCAGACCGGGTAGAGGGTTTTCAGCCACGGGAACAACGGCTGATTGACCACCGGCGCCCAGGCGCGGGTCAGGGTTTGATAGAAGTGGTGATGGGTGTTGATCAGTCCCGGCAGGATCACATGCTCGCGGGCATCGAACACTTGTCCACAGGGCGCAGACGGTTGCTGACCAGCGGCGAGCATTTCGACGATCAAACCGTCTTGCAGCACCAGGCCGCCACGGGCATCGAGACCATTGGCAGTGAAGATTGCGAGGGGATTTTTTAACCAGGTACGGGTCGCAGGCATGTTGGCCGGCTCCTCTGAAAGTTGGGTTCAGGTTAGCCAGCTCAGTGATTACCCTGTCTGCTGATCCAGGGTCGTCGCGGGGACGAGGTGCGGAGTTTCAAACAAAAGTAAGCTGGGAGCAAGCCC
>NZ_SOPU01000009.1:6021-6238 GCF_004402115.1 Pseudomonas sp. F01002
GGCCCGACAGGACGATAAATAACCTTGTGGGAGCGGGCTTGCTCGCGAAGGCGGTGTGTCAGGCAACATTGATGTCAACTGACACTCCGCCTTCGCGAGCAAGCCCACACACATTGGGACGGCGGTGCTTACCAGGGAATGGTTTCGCCTCTGTAGTTCACGAAGTGATGCCCGCCCTTGCCGGTATACGCATTCACCTGATCGACCAAGCCGCGCG
>NZ_SOPU01000009.1:6257-17476 GCF_004402115.1 Pseudomonas sp. F01002
TACTGGTGCCCACATCGATGTCAGCGCCTTCACCGCCCATGTCGGTTTTCACCCAACCCGGATGCAGCGACAGTACGGTGAGCTTCTGCTCGCCCAACTGAGTGACGAAGCTGTTGGTCATCGAGTTCAGCGCGGCTTTGCTGGCCTTGTACAGCGCCAGCTCCGGCGCATCCGGCATGGTCACGCTGCCCAGCACCGAACTCATGAACGCCAGCACGCCGGTAGCCGGACGAATCTGTCCGACAAAACGCTGGGCCAGATTGATCGGCGCCACGGCGTTGGTGAAGAACAATTGACCGACCTCGGCCAACGTCGCGCCGCCCGGTGTCTGAACCTCCGGCCCCTTGACCCCGGCATTCACGAACAATAGGTCGAACACTTCGCCCTTGAGTTGTTGGCTCAGGGCGATGACCGCCTGCTGGTCGTCCATGTCGAGTTTTTCGATCCGCACCGTGCCCAAGGCCTGCAAGGCTTCGGCGTTCTGCGGGTTGCGCACGGTGGCGGTGACCTGCCAGCCGTCGGCCAGCAGGGTTTTCACCAGACCGAGGCCCAAGCCCCGGGAGGCGCCGATGATGAGTGCGGTTTTTGCCGTAGACATGAGTGGCTTCCTTGATAAATGAGGATCACGGATTCAATGGACAACGTTGACCGAGCCGTTGCTGCAACTCCTGACGCAGCGCGCCGAGTTCGTCCATTCGGGTTTCGATCAGTTTGAGTTTGTCTTGCAGCAATTGCGTGACGGCGCTGTCCGGATCGGGCGACTGCCATAACGCGGCGACGCTGTTACCGATCTCGCCGAGGGTAAAGCCCAGCCGCTGAGCGGTCTTGATGTACAGCACCAGTTGCACCATGTCCGCCGGATAGTCGCGATAACCGTTGGCGCTGCGTTGTGCCGCAATCAGCCCGCGCTGCTCGTAGAAGCGCAGCGTGTCGCGGCTGACGGCGCTGGCCTGGGCTAATTCACCGATGCGCATCATGACGTCTCGAGAGGGCTTGACCCTGGAGCATACTCCAGGCTTTAGCCTTGTTGCTCCCTGAATTTATGGAGCAAGACGGATGTGGACTTCAACGCAATATCGCCAGTTGGTGAAGGGTAGCGCCTGGTATGACTTGATCGTCATGGTGGCGTTTGTCACGCCGTGGAGTTTTTCGGCGTTGCATGGAGTTTTGTTGAGTGTGAGTCATGCTTTCAATTTGTCCGGCGAGTTGCCGCCGTTTGAGCCGATGCACATGCTGATGGCCAATCTGTTGGGGTCGATTGTCTGCGTGTGGGCGGTGCTGCGGATTCGTGATCCGCAGCAGGTGTATGGGCGGTATGACGCAGTCGGCAGATTTCTGTTTTCGGCTTGGCAGCTCTATGCCTTGGCCCACGGTGCCAGTTCGATATTGGTGATTTTCTTGATCTTTGAATTGGCGTGGGGCGTTGTTCAGGTGTTGCCCGTGAGGGCGCCTTCGCGAGCAAGCCCGCTCCCACAGTAGATGTGGGTTGATCACAAAATCCAGGCTCGACTCGGTCCAAATGTGGGAGCGGGCTTGCTCGCGAATAGGCCCGCCCGGCCAGCCACTAATGCCCGGCCTGCCACGGTTTCCCCAACGACACCGGCGCATACAACCGCGTGCGCAGCGCATCCCGGGACAACAACACCAACACCACAATGGTCGCGACATACGGCAGCATCGCCAGCAGACTCGACGGAATCGCCAGCCCCAACCCCTGCGCCACCAAATGCAGGATGCTGGCGAGTCCGAACAGATACGCCCCCAGCAGCAACCGCCACACCCGCCAACTGGCAAACACCACCAGCGCCAAGGCAATCCAGCCGCGCCCGGCGCTCATGTTTTCCGCCCACATCGGCGTGTAGGCCAGCGACAAATAAGCCCCGGCCAATCCAGCCATCGCCCCGCCAAACAGCACCGCCAGCGTGCGCACGCCCAACACCGGCAAGCCCATGGCACTGGCTGCATCCGGGTTTTCCCCGACCGCCTGAATGATCAGCCCCACGCGACTTTTCACAATCACCCAGGCCACCAGCGCAAACAGCGCGAACGACAGGTACACCAGCAAATCCTGCGCAAACAACATCCGCCCGATCAGCGGGATTTCACTCAAATAAGGAATCGCCACCGGCTCAAAACCTGCCAGCGGTTTACCGACCCACGCCGCGCCGACAAAGGTCGACAGGCCCACACCGAAGATCGTCAGCGCCAACCCGGTGGCCACCTGATTGGCGTTGAACACCAGCGCCACCAGCGCAAACAACGACGACAACAGCATCCCGGCCAGCATCGCCAGCAACACACCGAGCCACAGGTTGCCGCTGTTCAGCGCGACGATAAAACCGATCACCGCGCCAAACAGCATCATCCCCTCCTGACCGAGATTGAGGACTCCGCTCTTTTCACAGATCAATTCACCCAAAGCCACCAACAGCAACGGCGTGCCGCAGCGGACCATGGCGTAGAAAATGTTGCTCAGCAGATCGATATCCATCACAGCGCTCCTGCTTGTACGGCGGTGGCTTGTGCACGACGGGACCCGCGCAGGTTCAAACGCGGTCGGTAGAGAATCAGCACGTCACTGGCCAGCAGGAAAAACAGCATCATTCCCTGGAACAATTGGGTGATTGCTTGCGGCAGATTCATGCTCATCTGCGCGCTCTCGCCGCCGATGTACAGCAGCGCCATCAGCAGACTGGAAAACAGAATACCGATGGGATTGAGTCGCCCGAGAAACGCCACGGTGATCGCCGCATAGCCGTAACCCGGCGACACCTGCGGCACCAATTGGCCGATCGGCCCGGTGACTTCACATACGCCGGCCAGCCCCGCCAACCCTCCGCTGATCAACAGCGCCAGCCAGATCAGCCGCTTCTCGCGAAAGCCGACGAACCCCGCTGCGCGCTTGTCCAGCCCGAGCACTTTGATCTGGAACCCGATAAAACTTTTCTGCAGCAAAACCCACACCGCCACCAACGCGAGCAAGGCGAAATACACGCCCATGTGGACTCGACCATCTTCCATCAGCAACGGCAAACGACTGGCATCACCGAACATCGCTGATTCGGGAAAGTTGAACCCGGCCGGATCCTTCAGCGGCCCATGCACGCAGAACAGCAACAGGTTCAGGGCGATGTAATTGAGCATGATGCTGGTGAGGATTTCATTGGCATTGAAACGCGTGCGCAACCACGCTGTCAGCCCGGCCCACGCGGCACCGGCCAGGGTGCCGACGAGCAGGATCAACACCAGCGCCCAGCGAGTTTGCATGCCGATGATGTTCACCGCCAGCGCACTGCCGGCCAGCGCGCCAAGCAGCAACTGACCTTCGGCGCCGATGTTCCAGATTCGTGCTTGGTACGCCACCGCCAAACCCAATGCACAAAGCAGAATCGGCAGCGCTTTGACCAGCAGTTCGGAGACGCCATACAGGTCGCTGATCGGTGCGATCAGCAACGTGTGCAAGGTCAGCAACGGGTCATGCCCCAGCGCGATAAACAGCAGCGAGCCACAGCCCAACGTCAGGACAGCCGCCAGTAATGGCGAGCACCACAGCATCAGGCGCGATTGCTGGCCACGGGGTTCGAGAGAAAGCAGCATGTGAAACTCCGTTAAACCGTTGCACGTGATTGAGGGGCGTCGAACTGGCCGGCCATCCAGCCGCCGACATCGATCAGGCGCGTGTCGAGCGTGGCCTTGAGCGGCGACAATCGACCACTGCACAAAGCGCCGAGGCGGTCGCTGATCTGGAACAGTTCGTCGAGGTCTTCGGAGATCACCAGGATCGCCGCACCGGCGTCGCGCAAGGCAATCAGCGCTCGGTGAATGGTCGCGGCGGCGCCGACGTCCACCCCCCAGGTCGGGTGTGCGGCCACCAGCAGTTTCGGTTGCTGCAGGATTTCCCGGCCGAGGATGAATTTCTGCAAGTTGCCGCCGGACAGGCTGCGGGCTGGTGTCTGGGTATCGGGCGTCTTCACCCCGAAGCGATGGATGATTTCTTTGGCCAGGGTTTCGACCTTGCCACGCTGGATCAGGCCGTTGCTGACCAGCCCTTGTTGAAAGGCAGTGAGCAGGGCGTTGTCCGCCAGGCTCAAATCCGGCACCGCGCCATGGCCCAGACGTTCAGCGGGGACGAAGGCCAGGCCCAGTTTGCGCCGTGCATCCGGCCGCAAGTGCGCCACCGGTTGTCCGGCGAAACTGATCGTTGCGCCGTCGTTGCGGTTTAGCGCTTCTTCGCCACTGAGCAAGGCCAGCAACTCATCCTGACCATTGCCCGCGACCCCGGCGATGCCGACGATTTCACCGCTGCGCACTTGCAGGTCAATGTCATTCAGCGAGCAGCCGAACGGGTCCGGGTTGTGCCAGGACAATCCCGTCACGTTCAGGAATGCATTAGCGCCAGTGACTTTCGGATAATCCGTAATCAGCGCAGCGGCTTCGCCAACCATCAACTGCGCCAGTTGCCGATCCGAACACTCGGCCGGCACGCAATGCCCGGCCACCTGACCGCTGCGCAACACCGTGGCGCTATGGCACAACGCGCGAACTTCACCGAGTTTGTGGCTGATAAACAGAATGCTGCAGCCCTCGGCAGCCAGTCGGCGCAAGGTGACGAACAATTCATCGGCTTCCTGCGGGGTCAGTACCGAGGTTGGCTCATCGAGAATCAGCAGACGGATGTCCTGCATCAGGCAACGAATGATTTCCACCCGCTGGCGTTCGCCGATCGACAGGCTGTGGATAAGTCGCTCCGGCTCCAGCGCCATGCCATAGCGCCGGGAGACTTCACGAATCTTTGGCTCAAGCTGTTTCGGTGTGCCAGCCTCCGCGCCCATCGCCAAGGCTATGTTTTGCGCCACGCTCAGGGTCTCGAACAGCGAGAAATGCTGGAACACCATGCCGATTCCAAGACCCCGAGCCTGAGCCGGGTTGCGCATTGTGACGGGTTGCCCTTGCCAGATCATCTCTCCCGAGTCCGCGTGGGTGACGCCGTAGATGATCTTCATCAGCGTACTTTTGCCCGCGCCGTTTTCGCCAAGCAGGGCATGGATTTCGCCAGGGGCTATGCTCAAGTCGATGGCATCGTTGGCCAGGCAACCGGGGTAGCGCTTGCTGATTCTGCGCAGTTGCAGACGAGGTGTTTGATCGGGGATCGGCACGGGGTTGGGCATGACAGGCTCGGGTCGATTGAAGGGATGCCTGTGGGCAAAGCAATTTCCTGGCCATTGAGTCAGGAAAACTCAAAAGCGTTACAGGTGAAGGCCTTGAAGACGGCGCCTCGCCCTATGTCGATCCCGGACCAGGCACCACTTGAGGGCAACGCCGTTCATCAGGCTCCGGTTTTGCTCAGGGTGTTTGGTCAAAAAACGAGCAACTGACGGCAAGCCATACCGGACAGGGGGCGGCGACAGCCATGAACGGGTTATCCACAGATTGCTCCACAGTATTTGTGCGCAAGCCCGAAGCTCGGGCATAAGCACTGCGTAGCTTTCTTCTAAAGGTGATAAACCGCTCTAACTGATTGTTTTTACGTGGAATTAGCTTTTTTGATGGCGGATTGGTCGAAAAGTGAGCAACGCCCGCAAAGCCGCATGACAGAAGGGTTACAGCCGAGTGTGCTCAGGTTATCCACAGCCGGGTGCACAGTAGATGTGGGCAAATGAACCGGTTCGACGAAAGGGCTGTGAACGTTGTTGGTGCGATTAGTGCTGCAACAAAATGCGCCCGCGGCTCAAATCCGCCAGCTGCGTTTGCAGGGTATCGATCTGGCTTTCGCCGATCGCCAATTGCAGCTCTACGCCGTTGGCCGTGAACGTTTCTTCCACAACTAATCCACCCAGTTCCGCCACCCGAAGCTTCACCAGCGGCAACTCACCAAAAGCACAAGCACAACTCACTGGCACCCGACTGATCAACTCAACCTTCACCGCGGCTTGCAGGCACTTGTTGGCGCCGCCGCCATACGCCCGGGCGAGGCCGCCGGTGCCGAGTTGAATGCCGCCATACCAACGAATCACCAGCACGGCGACCTGATCGCAATCCTGCGCGTCGATTGCCGCCAGAATCGGTCGGCCAGCGGTGCCACCAGGCTCGCCATCGTCAGTGCTGCGGTATTGGTCGCCAAGTTTCCAGGCCCAGCAATTGTGCGAGGCATTCAAATCGCTGTGCTGTTCGATGAACGCCTGGGCTTCAGCAGGGCTACTGATCGGCGCGGCGAAGGTGATGAAGCGGCTTTTGCGAATCTCTTCGCGGTACTCGCAAAAACCGCTGAGGGTAAAAGGCATAAGAGTCTTAGATTGTTGGCGTCAGGCCGCAGCCCTTGAGAATGATGCGGATCAGGTTGTTGCCGGCGTCTTCCATGTCCTGCTTGGTCAACTTGGTGCGACCGCTGACACGGCAGATCTGCGTGGCGAAATCGGCGTAATGCTGGGTACTGCCCCACAACAGGAAGATCAGGTTTACCGGGTCGACCGGGTCCATTTTTCCGGCGTCGATCCACGCTTGGAACACGCCCGCCCGACCCTGGAACCAGGCGCGATAGTCCTGGTTGAAATACTCGGTCAGGCATTCGCCGCCGCTGATGACTTCCATCGCGAAGATCCGCGAGGCTTGCGGCTGACGACGGGAGAATTCCATCTTGGCGCGGATGTAACGTGTCAGCGCTTCGGCCGGATCATCATCAAAGGTCAGGGTGTTGAAGGTGCTGTCCCATAATTGGAGGATGTTGCTCAACACCGCCACGTACAAACCGAGCTTGTTGGTGAAGTAGTAATGCAGATTCGCCTTGGGCAATCCGGCATTCAGGGCAATGGTGTTCATGCTGGTGCCTTTGAACCCGTGACGGGCGAACTCGTCTTCGGCGGCTTTGATGATGGTCTCTTCGTTCTTCTGACGAATGCGGCTGGCAGGTTTGCCGCCGTGAGCGGGGACTTCAAAGGTCATAGGCACTTCCGGACAAGTGGGTGGGTGCAACCAGTGCGTTGATAGCGCACCCACGGGCATCAGACAAGTCCTGACGCGATAAAACCTAGCGTGTCGCAGCCAGACTCTCCAGAAAACTTTCCAGCACCAAATGCGGGCGACGGCCCTTGCGGGTGACTGATGCGAGGCTCAGGTCATAAAAACGCACCACTGGTTTCAGCGCGCGCAATCGGCCTTGCTGCACCCAGAGGCTGGCGTAGTGGTCCGGCAGATAGCCGATGTAGCGTCCGGTGAGGATCAGGAACGCCATGCCTTCCCGGTCCGAGGCACTGGCGGTGCAATTGAGCGCCTGGTAATGGGCCTGGATTTCCGCGGGCAAACGGAAAGTCGGCGCGATCGCGTCCTGGCTATTGAGGCGCTCGTCATCCAGTTGTTTATCGTCGACATAGAACAACGGATGACCGACCGCGCAATACAGTAGCGAGCGTTCGCTATAGAGCGGCTGATATTCCAGCCCCGACAGCGCGCTGGCTTGCGGCACCACGCCGACATGCAATCGACCGTCGAGCACGCCTTGTTCGACTTCATTGGGCGCGATCATGCGGATCTGAATCTGCACGTTCGGCCCGCGTTCCTTCAATTGCGCCAAGGCGTGGGTGATGCGCATGTGGGGCAGGGTGACCAGATTGTCGGTCAGGCCGATGGTCAATTCGCCGCGCAGATGTTGGTGCAGGCCGTTGACCTCGGTGCGAAAACTTTCCAGCGCACTTAATAGCTGCAACGCAGATTGATAGACCTCGCGGCCTTCCTCGGTCAGGGAAAATCCGGCGCGACCCCTTTGGCATAAACGCAGACCGAGGCGTTGTTCCAGATCGCTCATTTGCTGGCTGATGGCCGAGCGACCGATTCCCAGGACCGATTCCGCTGCTGAGAAGCCGCCGCACTCCACCACACTGCGAAAAATCCGAAGCAGGCGGATATCAAAGTCACTGACTTGCGCCAGCGGATCGGGGCGACGGCTGCTCATAGTTTAGTGGTGACCTGACTGAACGTTAGAAGAGTTGGATTTCACCGACTTTATCCCCATGGCAATTTAGCTGCAAGAACGCTTTTGATCTCTATGCCGCTTATTGCCCTGCGAGGTTTTGCCCATGAACTTGCCTGAAAACAACCCGACTTCCCTGGCCAGCCAGCTCAAGCTCGATGCTCACTGGATGCCCTACACTGCCAACCGTAATTTCCAGCGCGATCCGCGACTGATCGTGGCGGCTGAAGGCAGTTGGCTGATTGATGACAAGGGGCGCAAGGTTTACGACTCGCTCTCTGGTTTGTGGACCTGCGGCGCCGGGCATACCCGCAAGGAAATTCAGGAGGCGGTCTCCAAGCAGTTGGGCACCCTCGATTACTCGCCAGGTTTCCAGTATGGCCATCCGCTGTCGTTCCAGCTGGCTGAGAAAATCACCGACCTGACCCCGGGCAATCTCAATCACGTGTTTTTCACTGACTCGGGCTCCGAGTGCGCTGACACGGCGGTGAAGATGGTTCGTGCTTACTGGCGTCTGAAAGGCCAGGCCACCAAGACCAAGATGATCGGCCGTGCCCGTGGTTATCACGGCGTGAACATCGCCGGCACCAGCCTCGGTGGGGTGAACGGCAACCGCAAAATGTTCGGCCAGGCGATGATGGACGTCGATCACCTGCCGCACACCTTGCTGGCGAGCAATGCCTATTCCCGTGGCATGCCGACAGAGGGCGGTATCGCCTTGGCGGATGAACTGCTCAAGCTGATCGAGTTGCATGATGCTTCGAACATTGCGGCGGTATTCGTCGAGCCAATGGCTGGTTCCGCTGGCGTGCTGGTTCCACCACAGGGTTACCTGAAGCGTCTGCGCGAGATCTGCGATCAGCACAATATCTTGCTGGTGTTCGACGAAGTGATCACCGGTTTCGGCCGTACCGGCTCGATGTTCGGCGCCGACAGCTTCGGCGTGACCCCGGACCTGATGTGCATCGCCAAGCAAGTCACTAACGGCGCGATTCCGATGGGCGCGGTGATTGCCAGCTCCGAGATCTACCAGACCTTCATGAACCAGGCGACGCCGGAGTACGCGGTGGAATTCCCGCACGGCTACACCTATTCCGCGCACCCGGTGGCTTGCGCCGCTGGCCTGGCAGCACTCGACCTGCTGCAAAAGGAAAACCTGGTGCAGAGCGTGGCCGAAGTCGCACCGCATTTCGAAAATGCGCTGCACGGTTTGAAGGGTTCGAAAAACATCATCGATATTCGTAACTACGGCCTGGCCGGTGCGATCCAGATCGCGCCGCGTGACGGCGACGCCATTGTGCGTCCATTCGAAGCCGGCATGGCCCTGTGGAAAGCCGGGTTCTACGTGCGCTTCGGCGGCGACACCCTGCAGTTCGGCCCAACCTTCAACAGCAAGCCGCAAGACCTTGATCGTCTGTTCGACGCGGTCGGCGAAGTGCTGAACAAAATCGACTGATTTTTCCCTTCTATATAGAGGCGCCCCTTGAAGGGCGCCTGTGGACAACTTTTCAGGAGCCCCGCATGAGCCTTATCCCGCATTTGATCAATGGCGAACTGGTGACCGAAGACGGTCGCACAGCTGACGTGTTCAACCCGTCTACTGGCCAGGCGATCCACAAGCTGCCATTGGCCAGCCGCGAAACCATTCAAAAAGCCATCGACTCGGCCAAGGCTGCGTTCCCGGCCTGGCGTAACACTCCGCCGGCCAAGCGTGCGCAGGTGATGTTCCGCTTCAAGCAATTGCTGGAGCAGAACGAAGCACGTATCGCTCAACTGATCAGCGAAGAACACGGCAAGACGCTGGAAGATGCTGCTGGTGAACTGAAGCGCGGAATCGAGAACGTCGAGTTCGCTTGCGCCGCACCGGAAATCCTCAAGGGCGAATACAGCCGTAACGTTGGCCCGAACATTGATGCATGGTCGGACTTCCAGCCGTTGGGCGTGGTGGCCGGTATTACGCCGTTCAACTTCCCGGCCATGGTGCCGCTGTGGATGTATCCGCTGGCAATCGTCTGCGGCAACTGCTTCATCCTCAAGCCCTCCGAGCGTGATCCAAGCTCAACGCTGTTGATCGCTCAATTGTTGCTGGAAGCCGGCCTCCCTAAAGGTGTGCTGAGTGTGGTGCACGGCGACAAGGCTGCGGTGGATGCGCTGATCGAAGCGCCGGAAGTCAAAGCGTTGAGCTTCGTTGGTTCGACGCCGATTGCCGAATACATCTACGCCGAAGGCACCAAGCGCGGCAAACGCGTTCAGGCACTGGGTGGCGCGAAGAACCATGCGGTGCTGATGCCGGATGCGGATCTGGATAACGCGGTCAGCGCACTGATGGGGGCGGCTTATGGTTCCTGCGGTGAGCGTTGCATGGCGATCTCGGTGGCTGTTTGCGTCGGTGACCAGGTGGCGGATGCGCTGGTGGCCAAACTGGTACCGCAGATCAAGGCGCTGAAAATCGGTGCCGGGACTTCATGCGGTCTGGACATGGGGCCGCTGGTTTCCGGTCAGGCTCGCGACAAAGTCAGTGGCTATATAGAAGACGGTGTTTCGGCGGGTGCTTCTTTGGTGGTCGATGGTCGTGGTCTGAGCGTGGCGGGTCATGAGGAAGGTTTCTTCCTGGGTGGCTGCCTGTTTGATAACGTCACGCCAGAAATGCGCATCTATAAAGAAGAGATCTTCGGGCCGGTGCTGTGTGTTGTCCGGGTTAACAGCCTGGAAGAGGCGATGCAGCTGATCAACGATCACGAGTATGGTAACGGCACCTGCATCTTTACCCGTGATGGGGAAGCGGCACGGTTGTTCTGCGACGAAATCGAAGTCGGTATGGTCGGCGTCAACGTACCGCTACCGGTACCGGTGGCTTATCACAGCTTTGGCGGCTGGAAGCGCTCGCTGTTCGGCGACTTGCATGCGTATGGTCCGGATGGCGTGCGTTTCTACACCCGTCGCAAGGCCATTACCCAGCGCTGGCCACAACGGGCGAGCCATGAAGCTTCGCAGTTCGCATTCCCTAGCTTGTAAGTAGAAGGGAAGAAGGCCGGCCCCTTGGGGCCGGCCTTTGTGTTTCAGGGGCTTTTTTACCTATATTACAGAATTGTGAAAATAGGTGTTGACGGCAGATTCTGGAAGTCTATAATTCGCCCCACTTCCGGCGCAGTCGAAACGGAAAACTCCTTGGTAAACAATGAGTTACGCAGTTTTCGACAGCGAGTTGCTTCAGGTCATCGAAGCCCAGAAGGAGTTGAAAGAGTGGCGTTGTTTG